>CAZCPL010000181.1:0-4742 GCA_964500255.1 uncultured Solibacteraceae bacterium
CGAACTTGATTTCGGGATCGTTCACGCTGTGTCCGCCGACGAGAATGCAGCCGGCCTCGTGGATCTTTTCCGCGCCGCCTCTGAGGATTTCCGCGAGATCGTCGAGGTCACCTCCGCCGGGATAACAGAGGATGGAGAGCGCGGTGAGGGGTTTGCCGCCCATGGCGTAGACGTCGCTAAGGGAATTCGCCGCGGCGATCGCGCCGAAGGTGTACGGGTCGTCGACAACGGGGGTAAAGAAGTCGACGGTTTGCACGAGGGCGCACTCCTCCGAGAGCTTGTAGACGCCGGCGTCGTCCGACGTGTCGAAGCCCACGAGGAGATTAGGATCCGCAAAGCGAGGAATGCGGCGGAGCACCTGGTCCAAAACCTTTGGACTCAATTTAGATGCTCAACCAGCCGCCTTCACATGTGCGGTCAGCTTCTTCGTGTCTTTCTCCGTATTGGCTTGCTGGGGCACTTCGTTTAGTGTAGCGGACAGGCTATATTTGAGGTTCCGCAACATATGGTTTACTTCAGCGCACTGGTGGCTCGGATTCATGTCCTGATGGGGATGGTGTTGGGCGTGTTCTTCGCGGCTTTGGGTTTGACGGGTGCCGCTTTGGCGTTCCGGCCAGCGCTGGAGGCGCGGCTGTATTGGCCGGCTTGTACCGCGTGTGTCTTGGAGAGCGGCCAATGGGAATCGGTACGCGCGAGATTGGGTTCGGAGGGGAAGCGGGTGGCGGAGGTGCATGTTCGGGAGGGCCGCGCTTGGGAATTTGTCGTAACAGGGCGCGATGGAGTGCAGAGCGTTTACGTCAATCCGGGGGACGGCGCGGAGATTGGGAGACGCAGCCACGCGGATTCTCCATTTGCATGGATGTACGACTTGCACACCAGTTTGCTGTTCGGCAAGTTCGGCATGCAAATGGTGGCGCGACTTGGATTGCTCATGGTTCTGCAAGGGGTGTTGGGTTTGTTGGTCTGGCGTTTCCGCGGGTTTCCCGTGCATGGGCATGCGTTGCTTGGGGTTACGGCGGGCATCGTCACGATTTTGCTGGGCTACTCGGGGTGGGTGGCGTTCACGAAGCGCGTCGCCGAGGTGCAGCCTGTTGTGACTCTGCGCGGTGTGGAGAACAAAGTACCGCTGGACCGGATTGTGCAAGCAGCTTTGGCGCGGCGACCGGGGCGGCGGATCGAATCCGTCTATTTTCCGGGCGCGCCGTCGCAACCCTATCAGTTTTGGTTTGGAGACCGACCGTCTACTGCGGCAATCGTCTACATGGATCCTTATGGCAGTGCTTTGCCGATGCCGATGCGAGAGGAAGACAACGCGATACGGGATTGGCATCGCGGCCCGGCAGGCGGCGGTGGCGCGAGGCTTGGGCGGCTTCTGGCTGGTATCGGGTTGGCTGCACTGTTCGGAACCGGCGTCGCCCGAGTGGTTGCAAAGAGGAAGTTGACCGCTGTTCCTACCTAAGCCGCGTCAATCATCGCTTGGACTTTTTGCAAGAGTCGGATTTGTGCCTGCGGGGCTCCGACCGATGCGGCAATCAGTTCAACAGGATCGCCGCGGCGGATCATTTTCAGAGCTTGGCTGCGCTTTGCGATGGTCAAAGCGCTGGCGGGCGGGGGCTGGGCGTCCGCCCGGATCTGGGGTGGTTCCGGCCGATTCGCTCGATCCTTGATCTCCGCGATCTCTGACTGCAGCAAAGCGATTGCGGCCTGCGCTCGGTTTTGTGCCGAGATGCGATCCGGTTCAAGCAAGGTCAATCGATGCAGAGTACGGTTGGTTTGGAGGCGCCAGTAGAAAGCTAAGGCTGCGAGCATGAAGAGCAGCGCCGTTTGGAGTAGAACAAGAAAAAGCATTCGCATCCCCTAGTGTAGAGTTCGTAGACGTTCCTGACGGCTGATGACTTCATTGATCCGAACGCCAAAGTTCCCTTCCACAACGACGACTTCCCCTCGAGCGATCACACAGTTATTCACGATGATTTCGACGGGTTCCGCGACGGTGCGATTCAGTTCGACGATCGAACCCGTGGTGAGTTTCATCACGTCCTTCAATTGGAGATGAGCACGTCCGAAAGAGACACTGACGGGCAACTCAACGTCGAGCAAGACATCGGCAGTCCGCCCGGCACCTGGAGTTACAACGGCTGCCGCGGTCATAGCGATTGCAGGCGCTATTGCTTCTGCTGGCGCGGACGGCGGCCCGGACGATGCCACGAAACCCGCGACGAGCCTTTCGGTCCAGAGAAGTGAAAGCCTGACGGTCTTGCCGTCCCGGAAGAACAAGTCTACCGATGTCCAGTGATCATCCGGTTTGGCTGCATTGGTGCTGGATTTGAGCGTAGTCGCGGTGACTTCACGACCCAGTTGAGAAGTGGCGCTCTGTGCCAGTCCGGATATGGCCTGATCGAGCGTTTCCCGGAAAGTGCTCGAAATGGTCTCTTCGTCGCTCTCTTCAAGACCGGCCGCGGTGAGGACTCGTCCACCCAACTCCATCCAGGCGGCTCTCGAGGCGGCTACGATGACGGAACTGCCCGGAGCGGAAGTAAGGTTGACCTCCCAAAAAGCTGAGTCTGACTGGGGAGTGCTAGCCTCACCGGTCGATTCCGTCATCGGCGACTCACCAGCCATCGTCTCAAGCACTTGATTGAGTTGTTCGGCTATGGTCTTAATGAGCCACAAGCGAATTTCGGATGGTTCCTTCATAGCGATAGGATCGGAGACGGGTTATGCGCCTTTTGCCTTCACAGTTCCGGTAGTCGCCGCAGCCTTCTGCGCAGGGGCCGAACGCGGAGCGGCATTCGACAGTTTTGCTGTGGCTCCGGACCTGACATCACAGCCGCGCATGAGCGGCCAGCGTTTCTCGATGTAAGAGCGCAAGCGTAGGACTGCCTGGCTTTTCAACTGAGAGATCCGGGATTCGTGTAGGTGGAGAATGCCCGAGATTTCTCGCAGCGTCAGTTCCTCTTGGTAATAGAGACTGAGTACGGTTTTTTCTACCGCAGGCATTCTGCCAATCGCCTCTGCCAACAGGCTCTCCAGTTCGGATTTTTCGACGATTCTCGACGGCCACAATTCTTCGTTGTCGGAGATGTACTTCAGAAGATCGCGGCTATCGTCATCCGAGCCGGCGGCTTCTAGACGTCCCAGATTGACCCCGCGGATATCCACCAGCCATTCGCGGTACTCGTCCATCGTCAGGTCGAGTTCGCTGGCAATCTCTTCTTCGGTCGGTGCGCGATGATGCTTCTGTTCGAGCGACGCGATGGCGGATTCGATCTGTTTGGTGCGCTTGCGCTGTTGCCGGGGAGCCCAATCGAGGCCTCTCAGACTATCGAGAATCGCACCTCTAATCTTGTATTCGGCATAAGTCTTCAGCTTGACGTTGTGAGCCGGGTCGAAGCGGTCGATGGCGGAGATCAGCCCAACGATTCCGGTGGAAACCAAGTCTTCAAGACTGACGCAATCCGGCAAACGCTCGTGAATACGCCGCGCAATCAGGCGAACCTGTGGCAGATGATCGAGGATGAGTTGCTCGCGCTCGGCTGAGGCTGACTCCCTTGTTTGATATGTCAAAACTCCCATTTTCCCTCCCGATCGCCACTTGCCGTTGCTTGTTTGATCGCTTCTTGATTCACGGATGCTCGTTTCATTGGACATGCTTCCGGGCTTGCGCTGTTGGCCTCTGGTTCGGAGGTGGCTCTGTTCCAGATGTCCTGACCCCGAGATCTCCGTACCGGTTCCGAATTCGCGTCTTCACTACGCTGCCGCCTTACGGCTCTGAGGGTGGTCGGGATCTTCATCCAACCATCGCGGCAACATCGAGTCGAGAAGGCTGGCTTTGTCAGCGGCCGTCAGATCCTCGGGAATTCTCTGCCCCATCGTGACGAAGGAGATCGGAAAGCAGCCCGTAATCGCTGCTTCGAGCATCGGCCCACCATTTTGCATCTCATCCAACCTCGTGTAGATAACCTTGGCTGGCTCAAAGATCGAATAGCGCGCCATATGGGATCGAAGGCCCGCTACCGGCAGGTCCGCAGGGAGCACCAAATGCGTATCGATCTCTTTTCGCGAAACCAAAAAAGCGCTAAGCGCCGACGCCTCCGCCATCGAACCGGAGGGGTAGCCCGGCGTATCGATCAGAATCAAGTCTTTGTGCGAATGCTCGGCTAAAGCCTGGGAAAGGGCATGGGCGGTATCGAGCAATTGAAACCCTATTCCCAAAACACCCGCATTCACTCGTAGTGCTTCGGATGCACCGACCCGGTCGGCATCCATCGAGAGAATTTGTGCCGGGCGACGTCCCGCGATACCGAATTGCGCAGCGAACTTGATGAGAGACGTTGTTTTGCCGGCACCCGGAGGACCAACCAAGGCGACTGTCTTGCGGGCATAACCAGCCATGCCCAGCTGAGCCGCAGTGCGCACCTGACGATCGAGCCAGAGCAGCAACCGCTCCCGGACAGAGGCGGAGGAACTGGGCAGTTCGGTCTGCGCCCGCTGCCGAAACTCCACACTAAACCCCGCATCTTCGAGAGCTGTGTCTAGATCGGCCCGGCCACCTTCGAGCGGTTCCTTCGACTTCAATATGGTTTCCGACCTGCGCACCAATCGAAGCGTCTGTTCCATCATGCGCCTCAAGCCGGCAATATCCGTTTCGCTCGCCGGATGGGGGGTCTCATTGGCGGACACCGGAGTTCCCGTGCGGGTCTCCGCTAGCTGCTGAGTCATTTCCTCGGTTACAGCAAAAA
>CAZCPL010000181.1:4752-11360 GCA_964500255.1 uncultured Solibacteraceae bacterium
AATGCCTGCGCCTCGCCCGAGGTGCGCTTAGAATGCACCAGCATCGCCTCTGGACCTAATTCTTGTCTTGCCAGCGTCATGGCTGCGTCCACGCCGGTGGCGAAATAAGTTTTCAATCGCATTTCCGTTCTCCTCTTTTTCTAACTTCCACAGACCATCCTTGCTTGAGAGTCACATCCGCCTTGACTGAACCAGCCTTTGCCCAACCGTTACTCCACGACACCCAGGGAAACGACCCGTATTCCCGGTGGGATCTCGTTGTGAGCGAGAACCGTCAAATTCGGTAGCGTACCTTCTAAAATCTGGCGAAGAAAATGACGGCTGCCAGAGCTCGAGAGCACGACGGCATTTTCCGTCGAGCCCGACTTCTTCACCACCCGGTCGATGATTTCGCGAATTTTCTGTGGTGAGAGATTCAAATGGCTCGTCAATTCGCCATGCTCGGCGCTCACCTCCACCGAATGTTCGAGTCCTGGATCGAGCAGGAACGCGGGGAGATTTCCGCCTTGATTCAGATGGGGTTGCACCACCGCCCTGCGAATTGACTGGCGCACGAACTCCGTAAGAAGTATGGGATTGCGGGTCACCGAAGCTGCTTCGCCCAATGCTTCGAGAATACTGGCACCGTCTCGAATGGAAACCCTCTCCCTCAATAAGTTTTGCAACACCTTCTGCACAGTCGCCATAGAAAGCAATTTCGGCACCAGATCCTCGACGACCTTGGGATTCTCCTCGGAAACCCGATCCAAAAGCTTCTTGGTGTCCTGTCTGGAGAACAGCTCAAAGGCATTTCTCCGAATTGTTTCAACAAGATGAGTACCCACCACACTAATCGGATCGACGACCGTATATCCGGCCAATCTTGCCGCTTCGGCGCGCGCCGGAGCAACCCAAACGGCTGGAAGACCAAATGCCGGTTCTTTGGCGGCAACACCATCAATCGGATCAACCGGCTTGCCCGGATGAATGGCCAACTCGCAGTTCTGTTGCATTTCGAACCGCTCGATTTCGATGCCTTTTAGTTGAATCACGTACTCCTGGACCTTCAAAGACAGGTTGTCCGTTACCCGCACCGGCGGCAGCAGAAACCCCAGTTCGGAGGCCAATTGCCGCCGAATCGCGGAGATTCTGCGCAATAGGGGTGAGTTTGCGCCTCCATCGACAAACTTCACGAGTCCCAGCCCGACCTCGATCGCGAGTGGTTCGACCTTTAACAGAGTCTCCAATCCGTCTTTGGTCGGGGTCTGCGCCAGAAGTGACGCTTTCTCGTCGGAGACAGGAATTTGGCGCAGCCGCCAGCCTGAGTAACCAATCAAGCCGCCAAGAACGAGAAACGGGATCTTGGGCAGACCGGGTACGGCGGCCATCACGCCGAGTACGCCAGCGGCAAGCAAAAGAGGCTGGGAACTCGAAAAGATCTGTTTCCGCACATCCACGCCGAGTTGTGATTCCGATCCGGCGCGAGTGACAATGAGTGCCCCGGCCACCGAGATCATGAGGGCCGGGATCACTGTGACCAAGCCATCTCCGATCGTCAATACGGTGTAGGTCTCGATGGCTCGCCGCAAATCCATGCCATGCTGGATCACGCCAATCAGGAACCCGGCGATAATATTGATCGCGGTAATGAGAATGCTCGCAACCGCATCGCGTTGCGTAAAGCGCGAGGCACCATCCATCGAGCCATAAAACTCAGCCTCGGCCGCCAACGCCTTGCGCCGGGTGCGGGCTTCCACTTCGTCGATCAAACCAGAGTTGAGGTCGGAATCAATCGACATCTGTTTGCCCGGAAGTGCGTCGAGAGTAAACCTTGCCGACACTTCCGAAATTCGCACCGCACCGTGGTTGATGACGACATATTGGATGGCGAGCAACACCAGAAAAATCACCACCCCGATGATGTAGTTTCCGCCAACGACAAAGTTTCCGAAAGCTTCGATAATGTCGCCCGCGGCGGAGGTGCCCGTATTGCCATTTAACAGGATCAATCGCGAGGATGAAATATTCAAGGCAAGCCGGAACAGCGTCAGAAGTAAAAGCGAAGTAGGAAAGACGCTGAACTCGCTTGGCTTCTTGATATACATCGAGACCATCAGAACGATCACGGCGAGCGCGACATTGGCACTAATGAGAAGATCCAACAAAAACGCCGGCAGAGGCAGGATCATCGCCAGAATGATGGAAAGAACCGAAACCGGAACGGCGAACTCCCCTAGGACTTCGAGTCCGATTTCAGCGCCTGTTGGCGGCAGAGTGGCTTGCCCGGCGGCGCGGGGTACCGGCAATTTTGCGGTTTGTCGTGTCATAGCGTCCTCACTTCCAGTCAGACCGAGGAATCGTTGCGGAATGGAGCACGGAAGGGCCTATCTCGAAGGCCTGCCGTTCGTCAATTTCATGAGATAAGCGAGCACCTCTGCGACGGCGCGATAAAGATTTGAAGGAATTTCCTGCCCGACATCGGCGGACTTGTAAAGCGCCTGCGCAAGGGGCTGGTTCTCTACGATCGGGATCCCATGTTCGACAGCGCGTTGTCGAATTCGCAAGGCCAGATAGTTTTTGCCTTTGGCCACCACCACGGGAGCTCCGGGCGTGTCCATACGATACCGGATCGCCACCGAATAGTGCGTCGGATTGACAATGACCGCCGTTGCACTGGGAAGCTCTTTCATCATGTTGCGCCGCGCCAGTTCCCGCTGCAAACGCCGCACGCGCATTTTGATTTCGGGATTGCCTTCCGATTCCTTGTTCTCGTCCTTGACTTCCTGCTTGGTCATCTTGAGACGGCCGGATAGCTTATGTTTCTGCCAGGCGAAATCTCCAAGCGCGACTACCCCGAGAACCGCGGCGGCAAACCAAAGAGCTGCCGACAGAGAGGTGAAGAGTTGGGCCACGGCGGAGCGAAGCGGCGAGCGATCGATGGAGATGAGCGACACAGTCTGGGCGCTCATGACGTGCCAGATCATCCAGGCAGCCAGCGGCAGCACCAAAAGAGATTTGCCAAATTGTTGCAACCGCTCCGAAGGCATCTGCATGAGGCGCGAAGAGGGATCGAGGCGGCTGAAATCGGGTGCCAGTTTGGAGGGTACGAAACCGAGTCCCGTCGACAGCAATTGCGTACACAAAGCGGAAACCGTCAGGATGAGCCCACCGAGCAGAAACAGGCCGAAATCAGTCAGAAAACTCGATCTCCAGAGAGCGACAAAACGGGCGGCCGTCCACTCGCCGTAAAATGCGCTTTCGATCAGAGCCCGCGAGACCAGCATCATCCGATCCGCGACCGCCGCTCCGTAGGCACCGAGCAGATAAACGAACGCGATCAACTGAACGGCCACAATCGCCTCGCGGCTGATCGCGAGTTGTCCGTCTTTACGAGCTTTCTCTTCCCGCCTCGGGGTGGGTTTTTCGGTCTTTTGCCCGCTCTGCGACATCGATCAGATCCCGAGGACCAACCGCAGCGCGGAAAGTCCAGACCCCATCAGGCTCTCGAATGCTGCAGGGAAACTCCGGATCGCGATCGTCGCGACAAAGATCGCGCTGGCAGTCTTCACAGGAAACAGAATCGTTGTCAGCTGTACCTGTTGTTCCAGACGACTGAGAACCGCCAGTAGAATGTCTAGCACCAGAAAGATGGCAATCGAAGGTAGGGCCAGCAACAGTCCGATCTCGAACATTTTTGTCCCCAGTCCCGCGGCCGCCTCCAAGTGCGTGAGCGAAGCGCTGAAAGTCCCCAGGGGAATCTGATCGAGGCTTTTCGCAAAGATCGTCAAGACGTAGCGGTCGAGGCCCGCGGCGATCGACAGTAGCCCGGCCAGCAATTGACATAGCACGAGCAGCACGCCGGAGTCGGTGTCGTTGGTCGGATCGATGGTGGATGCATAGGAGAAGCCCGCTTGCTGCGCCAGCAACTGGGAAGTCAATTGGAAAACCTCAACCACAAAAGTGACCAGCAACCCACAGAGAATGCCCAGAATCGCCTCTCGAACGGCCAGCACCGCAATGTCTCCAGCGGAGCGGCTTTCCGACGTCATCGCTGGCCATTGGGGAAACAGTGCCAATGCGATGAGGACCGCAAGCAGAATTCGCGGAGGATCCACCGGGGTCTTCAACCCGGGCAAGGGAAGAAAAGCAAAAATACCCGCCACTCTGGCGAACACCGCAAGAAATCCCCAAACCAGACTCAACGGCACTTCAACGCGCATACTTTGAGAGATCTCCCAGAAGAAGAGTGGTGTAGCTCATCCATTTGCCGAGCATCCACGGCAGTGCAATCAGGAATGCCGCCAGAAATACCGCCAAACGCGGAACCGCACCAAAAGCGCTGTCCTGAATTGCCGTAACGGTCTGTATCAGGCTGATCACAATACCGGCCACAAACCCGACGGCAAGCAGAGGGAGACAGAGCCAAAAACTGGTCAAGAGTGCCTGCCGAACCAGATCGATCGCGAAAGCCGGACTCATCCGAAGCTCCTCACTAGCGATCCGATGACAAGGTTCCAGCCGTCAATCAATACAAAAAGCATGATCTTGAATGGAGCCGAGAGCAGAGCCGGTGGCAATTGCACCATACCTACGGCCAGAGTGAGCGACGCGATTACCAGATCGATGATCAAGAAGGGCAGAAAGAGGACGGCCCCGATCTGAAAACCAGCCTTCAATTCCGAGAGAATATAGGCCGGAGCGATAACGGTAAGCTCCAGCTCCGACGAATTCTTTGGCGGGGGGGTCTTGGTGATTTCAACTAGCAGCCGAAGGTCTTTCTCGCGCGTGAACTTCAGCAGAAACGCGCGTACCGGGGCGCTTGCTTTTTGCCAAGCTTCCAGACCTTCAATTTCGCCCTTTTCGAGAGGCTGCCAGGCGTTTGTATAGACGTTCATCGCTGTGGGCTGCACCAGCAGGATTGTGAGGAAGAGCGCGAGTCCCGTCAAAACCTGATTGGAGGGAGTTGACTGCGTTCCAAGAGCCTGACGGAGAAAGTGGAGAACCACAACGATGCGAAGAAATGGTGTGAGCGAGACGAGTACGGCGGGCAAAAGTGTGAGCGCTGTCAGAAGCAAAAGGATCTGCATCGGAATGCCGATTGCCTCGCCATTGCGCAGGGGAATGATCTCGATCGCCGGTTTCGCCATCGCAGGCAACATGGCAACAACCAATGCCGCGCAAAGTAGCTGACCCAGTCTCATCGCGACAGGGCTCCGCCTACTGTGGTCGCGAGCGAAGATTCGAGGGAAAGCGCTTCGCCTGTCGAGAAAAAGCCCGATTCCAGTAACTCGATGCCCTTCGGAGTCACGGCGACCGCCATCCAACGGCCTTCGACTCGAAGGAGATGGATCGAGTGCTGGTGAGTGAGGTTCACGCGGTCGAGTAGTTCTAGCCGACGGCGTTGCGGCGGTGAGAACCACGCCGTGCCGCGCTTGCTCTTCCAGAGCAATACGCATAGAATCGCAAGCAGACAGACGATGAAAAGTGGTTGGAGGAGTTCCATCATTCCTCAATGTTGAAGTCGGTGATTCGCACCGCGACCGTGTCCTCTACCAGGACAATCTCGCCAAAGGCGACCAGAGTTCCGCCGACGAAAATGTCAATATTTTCGCCGGCGGATCGCGTCATTTTGAGGATGGTCCCCTTTTCCAAATCAAGGATCTCCTGCACCGTGATGACCTTGCGGTCCAGTTCGACTTCTACATCGAGAAGCACGTCGTGAAGGCAACCGATTCGTTCCAGTGGGGTCATCAGGGCTCAATCATTCGGATTCGGCCTTGCGCTCCTGCTAACGCTTGAGGTTGATCGTTTCCTGGCTCAGTTCATCGGCCGTCGTGATCACGCGGCTGTTTGCCTGATAACCTCGCTGAAAAACGATCAGGTTGGTAAACTCACGGGCAATGTCGACCGTTGAGGCCTCTACTGCCCCACCAAGCACCAATCCGCGGCCACCCGAGCCTGGCAGACCGATGGCTGGAAGTGCGCTACGGGCGCTCAGCTGGAAGTTGCTGTTGCCGATCGCGATCATCGACTCAGGATTTCGAACCGTCGCCATTGCCAGTTGGCCCACTACAAGTTGCTGGCCATTCGAGTAGCTCGCGAAAATCTGGCCGCCGTCACCAAGCCCGACCCGAACGAGGTTTGCTGTCGGAGAACCATCCTGGGCGAGGGCCGCCACGGCGGAAGGCTGGGTAAATTGCGACAGCCGTGGGCGGGTGCCATCGTACAAATTCCAATTGAAAGTCAGATCGGTCGCGCCGCTCGCAAGGCCCGTAAGGGCGACGCTCGGTGAGACGTCTGTCGCGGCCGGAGTCGTCAGCTTGCCATTGGAATCGAAGACTAGAGTACCGGTGACGGGAGTAAATGGGCCGGACAGGTCGCTGTCAGGAACGGTGATCGAATAGTTCCATTGATTGACGGTCGTCGACTTGGTGTAGGTAAACGTTACGTTGTGCGATTGCCCCAAGGAATCGAAGATCTCTGCAGAGGTTGAGAACGTCTCGGCCGGCGGACCGACTTTCGCCGCGGCATTCAGATTCAAGTCGAGTGAGATGTTTCCGGTAGGAATCGGAGCTTTCAATGTTCCCACCGGTACCACGATGTTACCCACTTGCGTATTCGTGTCCACC
>CAZCPL010000182.1:0-1607 GCA_964500255.1 uncultured Solibacteraceae bacterium
CCGCGGCCGCGGTGGCGCTTGCCACGATGGGATTCTGGGGATTGCGTTCGCTGCCGGAAGCACGTGCAACGACTGCGGAATCTCCGAAGAACGCAGCGGAACTGGTGCTGCGCGGAAGCGCACTGTTCAACCGGCGCGACCGCGAAGGCGCGCTGAAACAAGCGACAGCCGCATTTGAAGAAGCGATCCAGAATGACCCCGGCAACGCCATGGCCTACGCAGGCTTGGCGGATTCCCGCATGGCTTCCAACAGCAGCGGCGGCAGACCGGATCCGGTGTTGCTTGGCATCGCGGGCGACAATTCCCGCAAGGCGGTGGAACTGAATCCGCATCTCGCCTCGACACAGGCGGCGTTGGGCTGGTTTTTGTCTTTGAGCGGCAGGCATCGCGAGGCAATCGAGACAATGCGCAAAGCAGCCGATCTCGATCCGAAAAGCGCGGAAATCCAATGGCGGCTGGCTGCGGCGATCTTTGCGGCCCAGCGGGGGCTGCCCAAAGAAGAGGCCGTTGTCTTCGCCAGAGAGGCAGAAGGACACTATCGCACGGCAATCGAGCTGGAACCGAAACGCTGGGAATCCCACAGCCGGTTTGGAACGTTTCTGGCGGGCCGGAACCGCTTTGCGGAAGCGGCAACCGCCATGGAAGCGGCACGCGATCTTGCCCCGGATCAAGGCGTCGTGCGCAGCAATCTGGCGGCGGTCTATCATATGCTCGAACGCGAAGACGATGCCGCGGCAGAGCTGCAACGCGCTCTCGAGTTGCGCCCGACGTTGAATGGATTTTCGAACCTCGGCACGTTGTTTTTCTATCGCGGAAAGTTTGTCGAATCGGCTTCGGCGTTCGAACGTGCGTTGAAGATGAATGCCAACGATCCGGCGGTATGGGGCAATTTGGCGGATGCTTGCCGGTGGGTTCCCGAGAAGCGCACACGTGCGAGAGAGGCTTATTCGAGAGCGATCGAGTTGGCCAAAGAGAAGCTCGCGACAACGCCAAACGATCTGGTGCTGCGGGCCAGACTGGCGATGTATCTGGCCAAGTCCGGAGCAAAGCCGGATGCGCTCCGAGTCCTGGCAGGGCTGGAAAAACAGAAGATATCCGACCACGGGGCACTGTTTCATGTGAGCCTTGCTTACGAACTCGCGGGCCAACGCGATCGCGCGCTGGCCGCACTGGAAAGTTCGCTAAAAGAAGGGCATCCGCTACGCGAAGCCAACAAAGATCCCGAACTGGTGGCACTCCGCGGCGATCCGCGGTATCACCGGCTGGTTCTCGATTCGGCTTCGGCGAAGAAGCCTTAAGCGCTCGCTCCGAGCATGGCACCGCCCTCATCGGCGATGATCATTTCCGGATCCGAGGCGAACAGCAACACCCCTTGTTCGCCGGCCTTCGATATATTCAACTGCATGGTGAAGGGGTAGGATTGGTCCTCGATTTCGACCGCGTCGCGAAAGTTGGTTTCAATGAGCGTATACGAATAATAGCTCTGGTCCGCCTTGTGCCCGACGACGTCTTTTTCCACATCTTCGCTTGAAACCGGAAAGGTGTGCGTCAGCGGCGAGGCCGGCTTGGGATCGTCGTGGGCGCGTAGAGAGATCTTCCACGAGTTG
>CAZCPL010000182.1:1617-11283 GCA_964500255.1 uncultured Solibacteraceae bacterium
AGTTGACGATGAGCTTCTTGTCGCCAGCCAGATCGCGCACCGTGAACAGGAACTTGGCGTGATTCTTGGGCTTGTCCATGTTGATGCCGGGATATCCCGGAATGAACTCGCCGTTCTGCTCGAAGCTGAAGAGCGATGGAACGATGTATTGGCCGCTCGAATCGAGCAGCCCCGGGTGCTCGCTGTCGATGATCAGATTGAGCGAGTAGGCGGGGTGATCGCTGGCAACGTGCTGGTTTCTGCTGTCTGGCATTGTGATGTCTCCTGGTCCTTGAGCTTGAGAATACTACCGCATAGACTGGCGCGAAAACGAAGTCAAAGGGAGCAAAAACTTCAATGCAGTTCACGCAGCAGCCAGGCGCGCGCACTGGCCCATTCCCGCTTGACCGTGCTCTCGGAAACCCCGAGGGCAAGGGCGATCTCGTGACTTTCGAGTCCGCCGAAAAACTTCATCTCCACAATCTGGCATTGCCGCGGGTCGAGCTTGCGGAGGGCTTCCAACGCGTCGTCGAGACGCATCAGATCCAGGGACTTCGAGTCGATCTGGTCAGCATCGGTGAGCGGCACCGCCAATTCCCCGCCTCCGCGCTTCTTGCGACGGTTGTAACGGGCATGATCCACCAGAATGCGGCGGATGAGCAACGATGCGACGGCGAAGAAATGGGTTCGAGTTTCGAAAGGAGGGTTTTCCTGCCCAATCAGCCGGATAAAGGCTTCGTGGACCAAAGCCGTGCTTTGCAAGGTGTGACCTTCGCGTTCGTTGCGCAGGAACCAACTGGCCAATCGGCGCAGTTCCGCGTAGATGAGAGGGGTCAACTCGTTGAGTGCTTCGCGATCCCCCGACTTCCAGCGGAGGAGCAACTCAGTAACGCCAGCTTCGGCCATTGTTCGTTATTGTATCCTCATACCCCGTGCGACGCGTCAGGCAAACCCCCTATCGGAACTAGGAAGTTTGCTCCAATGCCAATAGTACTGGCAGACCATAGATTCGTTCGCATTCAACCGATAGATTGGTTAAGATGCTTAGATGTAGCTGTCCGCGTTGTGAGTCGCGGGATGTTTGGAGATGGGGCTCGACGGGCCAAGTAGTTCAATGGTTTCTCGAGAAGTTTTCGCTCACCAAATTGACTTGCCGCCGCTGCGGACACAACTTCTACATGCGGGCCACTTCACGCCGCAGCCTCGCCGCTTAGAGGACTATGAATATACGACTTTCGGTTGCTGTGATCGGCTCATGCTTGATGGTTCAGGCGCAGCCGGAACCAATCGGCCAGTCGATGGTGTTCAACGGCAAAACGCAAAGGATCTCAACTTTTCTTGCCGATCCGCAGTTTCAGCGATTGAGTGAATGGCGGGTGGACTTTCGGGTGCATGATTTGGCGCAAGCACCCACCCAGCAGGATCTGGTGACCATCGCCGGATATTTGCTCTACATTCCTGCCAACTCGCAGAAGCTCTATTTCATCAATTATTTGGAGCAGCCTGGCAACTCCTCGTGCGCGATCGATTTCGCGGGCCGTACCGATATGCTCGTTCGTCTGCAACGGCGGTGGGATCCGGTGGCGCAGAACTGGCCCTATTCTTTCGAGATGTGGAACACCGTCGGCGGTGGATATACGTTGCTCAACTGTGGTGCCGGAGCCAAGCCGACAGTCAGTATGGCCACAACCAATTTCAACGACCGTTTCACGATCGGCGGCGGCCCCTATGGCGGATCGAACACGCGATGGGCAAAAGGCACGTTCGGTTTTTTCCGAATCCACTCTTCGGCCAAATCCTTGCGGACGCAGCCTCCGCGCAACGAGCCGGATGGCGACGATCTTTTGTTGCGATTGGAATTTGAGGGCGACCCATTCGATTGGGGCCCGTTGGGGCAGGAGATCGCGGTGGATGGCGAACTGGCATTTGCAATGTCGCCGCGCTACAAGCCCTATGCGGAGACGTCGATTTCCGAGTACAGCGCCAATGCGGGGGACACGGTAGCGTTGGACGCAAGCGCGTCGCAAGCTACAGCTGGCGATGGGGCGATCGCGAGTTACCAGTGGGAACTCCTGCGAGGCCCGGGAACGGCGGCCTTGTCGGGCACCGACACGGCAAGAGCATCGATTCAAGCTTCGGATTTCGGGACGTACCATCTGAAGCTCACAATTACCGACCGGGCGGGCGAGCAGGCTGTGAAGATTGTCAAAGTGGGTGTCGTTCCGACTGGGGCCAATGGCTTGGTGGATTTCACGAAGATTCCCAACGGCGAACGAATTGAGTTCCTGCTCGGGCCGCAAATCCGCGACGGAGTGACTCCTTGGAAGTGGCACGACCAGATGCGCCGCGAACGAGGCGATTACTTTGGTAAGGCGCAGCCACCGGCGCCTGGTTCTGTCCCCTTGGCGGGGACAATCAAAGTCTCGAATGGATCGAAGATCGTCGATGGTGTGGGCACCGACTTTCTTGCCGAGTTCCCTGACTGCAACAAGGCCACCAATCAGACGTTTCTAAGCATTCACTATCCGGCCGAAGGCGGCGGTACGGGCATCGCAACCTATGGCATCGCATCGTGCCAGAGCAAGACCAGATTGACGCTCAGCGACGGCTACAAAACGACGCTGGGCACCGACGCTGGGCTCACTTTCGGAAAGTCTACACTGCAAAACGAAGAGTATTGGGTCGAGCGCCTCAACTATTACGACCAGACACTGGTGCAGTATGGCAACTACTATCGCACCGGCCTCGACACCTATCTTGAGTACGCCCGCTCGATGGGGGACGCGTGGTGGAAGTACGCACGTATCAACGAAGGCCGCGTGAATGCGGTGGATGCCGAGCGCAACCTGGTTCCACGGCGCATCGGCATGACCGGCATGATGCTGCGCGCTCTCGATGGACGCCCGGAAATGTGGGCGTTCATGAAAGCTTATTTGGATCAGGCCTGGACTGTCTGGCAGGACCGAACGGCCTTCGATCGCAACTACAATTACAAGACCACCGACGAGTTTTATTACGGAATCCGCGAGCCCGCTTACGTGCAACTCTATTCGGCCAATCTCGCAAAAGTGCATCCTGACGCGGCTGTGCGCGCCGAGTACAAGGCCAAGGTTCTGGATATGGCGCTGCAGCTCTGGGTGCGGACCCAGTATCCCGATGGCAGTTGGCGCTGGAATGCAAGCCCCGGCAGCGATGATTGGGGCATCTATGGAAGAGGGAAAGGTGAACAACCTTTTCTCGTGGGGCTGGGGATCGAGGCAATGATCGCCACCTACCAGTTGACCGAGAATAAGCAGGTGCTCAATACAATTCTCAAGGCGACCGATCATGTTTATTCGGCCACCGGCTATTCAAAGAGTTGCCGTGGAACCTACTACGTCGCGTTCACCAACATCTGCATGACGGGCTGCAATTGGTGCGACGGCATCAACTGCACGAAGTGCACAGCGGAATCCACACCTGTGAATCTCATTCGCGAAACTCGCGCCGAAAACAACCTCAACATTCACGCGATGGGATTCGCTTACTACATCACGCGAGAGAGCCGCTATCTGACGGCGGGAGACGATATGTTTTCCGCGACCTTCGGTGCAAATGCGGGTCCAGGATCGGATGGCTTGATGGGCTTGGCGGATACGGATTCCAAGCAGTTCAACCAGTCGTTCCGAACTGCCAGCAAGTATCTTGGCTGGCGGGCAATGGCAACGCGCTGAGCTCCGGCTAGCTCTTCGGCATGGCATAAAGCTCGCGATGCAAAAAACGAGCCAGGGCCATGGTCACTGCGGGTGAGTAAAACGCGGTTCGATCGATGCGGCCGCAAGTGAGCAGTCCTACGGCACCCTCGCCCTGTTTGGAGTTCGAGCGTCCAAAGACCCGATCGTCGGCATCGCCAAGTTCCAGCCCCTCGCGAATCAGCGCCGCCACCGGCGGCGGCAGTTCACAACGGCCGGTGGACGCCCAGCCCACTGTTCCTTCGCGATCCACAATCGCGCACCAGGCGTGGCAGTACATTGCGCCTTCATCTGTTTCTGTGATGCCCCCTTCGAGTCCGACGCCGTAGGTTGCGGCGGGGATCGCGGCCAGCGCTTGCTGAGCGCGATGGAGTGCTCCGGCGCGCGTCATCCCGTCGCCCTTTGGCTGTGCGGGGACGCCCGATTCGGCTTCCACTCCGCAGGCTTCCACAGGTCCGAACAGATCGCCGAACCCCTCGCGAACCGCGTTTGCTTTCACGAGATTCCTCGATCCAACCGCGACGATCAACATGCTTTCGGAACCACCATGCATCCTTCTTCAAAATCACCGAGGATCCGATTGCGCTGCAACCCCCAGCGTCCCCAATAATACGCGGCGTATGCGCAGAGCACAGCGTCGAGTTCATCTTCCACTGGCTTCAGATCTCCTAAAATTGGGATCTCCGGCAGACGGTCGAGTCCTTTCACCGGAAGCTTCTCCTGCATCGTTTGTTTCAGACGCCTTAGCTCGCTTACGCGATCTGCACGGACACCTTTTTTGTACTTGAAGATCTTCTCGAGCTTGAACAGTTCCACCGCGAGGATATGCGGAAAGCACTCGAACTGGCAATGATCGTGTGGATGCACCGGAGGAAATCCAAGTGCCGAAAGCCCGGCGGAAAAGCTCGTTGTCCGCGCAGCGAACGGACTCTTCGAACTAGACGGATAGCAGCCCGCGTCGAACCTTCCATACAGCCGATGCGCTTCTTTTTCGCAGGCCCGCATACCGGATACGTTGCCAAGCCGCAGTGGCGCATCGACGGCGACAACATTTGCATGACGCGCTGCGATCCAGCGCAAAATCTCCTCTGGAGCAAGGATGCGAGTGCTCTCGACATAGTGCAAAACATGTCCGCGAACTTCGAGCAGAGCCAGACCCGACGCACCGGTGCTCCAACCGAGGTCCACGCCGATGCATCTCACCCCGGTATGCTAACAGATGGAGACCTGATGACACCCAAGGAAGTGCTCGAGTTCGCTGAGAAGAACGAAGTCCGCCAAGTGGACCTTCGATTCACCGATCTACCGGGCATGCAGCAGCATGTTTCGTATCCGATCCGCCAGTTGGATGAAGAGGCTTTCGAGAACGGTTTCGGTTTCGATGGCTCTTCGATTCGCGGATGGGCCGCGATCAACGAGAGCGACCTGATTTTGATTCCCGATCCCTCGACGGCGTTGATCGATCCGTTCAACGAAGTCAAAACGATGGTGATGACTTGCACGGTCAAAGACCCGATTACGCGGCAGGATTATGAACGCGATCCGCGCCATATTGCAGCCAAAGCAGAGAACTATTTGAAGAACACCGGCATTGCCGACAACGCATTCTTCGGCGCGGAGGCGGAGTTCTTCATTTTCGACAGCATACGCTTCGACCAGAACCAGCACAGCGGATTCTATTTCATCGATGCCGAAGAGGGGCGCTGGAACTCGGGCCGCGAGGGTCCCAATCAGGGTTACCGGCCGCGATATAAAGAAGGCTACTTCCCGCTTCCTCCGGTCGATCATTACCAGGACATGCGATCCGAGATGGTCGAAACGATGACCGAATGCGGACTCGATATCGAATGCCATCATCACGAATGCGCGACGGGTGGGCAGTGCGAGATCGACATGAAGTACGACACGCTGGTGAAGTCCGCGGACAACATGATGCTCTACAAGTACATCGTGAAGAACGTCGCGCACCAGTATGGCAAGACCGTGACGTTCATGCCCAAGCCGCTATTCGGAGACAACGGCAACGGGATGCACGTGCATCAGTCGTTGTGGAAAGACGGTAAGCCGCTGTTTGCGGGTGATCTGTATGCGGGCTTGTCGCAAATGGCGCTCTGGTATATCGGCGGTTTGTTGAAACATGCGCGCGCACTATCGGCGATCATTGCACCGACGACCAATTCGTATAAGAGGTTGGTGCCTGGCTATGAAGCTCCCGTGAACTTGGCGTATTCGCGCCGCAACCGTTCGGCGGCGGTCCGCATCCCGATGTACTCGGCTGCGCCAAAGACCAAGCGCATCGAGTTCCGGCCACCGGATCCGGCGGCGAATCCGTATCTCGCGTTTGCGGCGATGTTGCTGGCGGGCTTGGATGGTGTGATCCACAAGGTAGAACCGGGCGAGCCACTCGATAAAGACATCTACGATCTCGAACCCGAAGAGATGCGGCGTGTGCCTTCGATGCCGATCTCTTTGGACGATGCTCTGGATTGCCTTGAAGAAGATCACGAGTTCCTACTGAAGGGCGATGTCTTCACCGAAGAGATCATCGAGACTTACGTGAACTATAAGCGCCGCAATGAGGCGGAACAGATCCGATTGCGGCCCCATCCGTGGGAGTTTGCAATGTACTACGACATTTAGCGATCGTCCATGGCGAGTCTTGGCGGGGCGAGACGTGAGACGGATCGAATGTTGATTGTGAGCCATCGTAGGGGCCACCGGTGAAGGTCACTTCCTTGGATCCAGCCCGATAGGGCCATTTGCCGATGACCGAACCATTCGTCAACTTGTAGGATCCGTCTGCGTGCAAAGTCACCTACCCGAAGAGTTTTTGCAGATTTGTCCGGTACTCGTACACATAGCAGTTGTAGGGTCCGGCAACCGGAGTTTTGTATTTGTCTTCCGCAAAGGTAGGCCCGGCAAGGGCAAGAAGCAGAAGTGGGCCGCGCGCGAGCCAATACGATCTGACCATGATCCATACTTTCGTCTCTTCGATCGCAAACACAAGTAGTTGTGCGGTCTGCTAACCTCCCGCTAACCTCGGCAATCTACTGATAAATAGACCTCTCGATGCAGGCCGCAGCGTTACTTGCTTTCGAAGGACTGATGGAGCACACTGAAGTAACGATGGTGTCGACAAGGCACTTGACAGGCGAATGAAGCAGACGAATTTCTCAACCGTACCCGAGCTCCGGGCCTACCAGAACACGATTTACGGTGTGATCCGGAAGGTGCCCGGTCTTGAACATGCCGGTTTAATGTGGGCTCCCTTGCGTGGTCAACTGGTTCGGATTCGTAAGGCGGAAACTTCCCCGGAAACCTATCTCGTGCTTTTTGAGGTGGCGGATACCGGGTATGATTTCAAAACCGCCTCCCCGGCGGAAACGATCCAGGCCCGACAGGAGGCCATTCGAAGCCAAGGCATGAATCTCGGCTTAGCGGGTTTGGGGCTAATTGCGGGGGCCATCGGCGTTGCCGCCGCAGCGGGCAGCGCACCATTCATCATCGCGCTGGCCGGTGCCGGGGCCGCCGCATACGGCGTGGGAATCGGTGTCGGCAAGTTGGAACTCGCCCTCAAAGGCGACATGCATCTCTATGAGTCGACTCTCGACAGCCAGGATTTGAAAAACAAAGAGTTCTGGTCGGATGTTCTCGGCCTTACGAGCGGTCTCGGTTCCGCAGCCATCGCGCTGAAAGGTATAAAAGGGCTCACCGCCGTCAAGCCAACCATCGACGCTCTGGCGAAAGTCAACACATCCGCGGAGAAAGCCACGATTCTCAACCGGCTGAGCGCCGCGGAAAAGAACCATTTGATTGACTTTCTGGAAGATATGAAGAAGGGTCATGTGCTGAAGCACGCATTGCCTGCAAAGGCCGGTATGACGGGCGAACAACGCATTGATAAGATCATTAAGGGAATCAATTGGGCTCACGGTGGAACCGGAGCCCAGCGGCTCGGCGTCCGGCTCATTCCCGCGCAGGAGCTTGTCAGAGTGATGCAAAAAGCCATTCGTGGCGAGCAGGTCTTTCAGAGGGTCGCCTTCGGCGCGGGCGTTACCACGAGTAATATGAACGGCGCGGTCGGCGAAATTATGGGGAAACTGACATCGCCTTACGGCCAGATCGAAGTCAAGCTCCCGGCTTCCTATTGCGCAGGGCTCGAGAGTGGAAACAACCTCGCGATCGCGACCCGTGGACCCAAGGGTGAGACGTCGGTCAAGATCGTTGGCTGGACCATCTTCCAGAAGCCTGTCCCCCACTAACGACCGCTGGCTTGAATTGGCATGATCCACAACATCTGGCAAGGCTCAACCCCAGAAAATCTTGCCGCGTCGAAGAACTCCCCGACGGAGCAACCGGATGGCATTGATGGCTGCCGGGGAGCCATGGTGTTGCCGGCAGAGGCTACCTTGCTTTGCGGCCTCCCAAACGCCTGAGAATCAGCATCGACTGTAGCCGCTAATCATCTTCTGCACGCTTCTTGTGGAGCGCGCAGAGCACGCCACAAGCCGCACCGTGGGGCATCTCCACGCTCGGAGCATAGACTGAATCACAGTATTCGAGATAGTCGACCCGGGACCGCCGGTGTGCTTGTCATTGACAGTTGATTGTTCCATCTTTCAATGTCGTCGGCGTCTTCACTCGCTACAGTCCTGATCGCAGGCGAGATCTTGCCGCCAAAAAGTCCGTTGGTCGGACTGCCATCTGGATCGTTCGGGGTGGGCCCATACTGAATTGTCAGCGTGAAAGTTGGAGTTGTAGCTTGTGGATTGTTGTCGGCGTGCGTCGCTGACCATCTGAAGTCGGCGATCCGCATAAACGATCTCACATCCCGTCCCGTCTCGTCCACAAATTTGAGCGGGTTGTTCCGAACGTATGGGTAGAGATTCCAACTCTGCGGCTCGTAAGGATCTTGGTCCGCAAACGGCTTATCGGCGCTCGTGAACCTCCCTGCGCGCTCGACATGTACTTCACCCCGAAGTAATCCAACCCAGTCTCGGCATCCCGTTCCTTGCCGTGGCTCGACCGCCGGAAGTAGTCGCGTGCCCCTCGATCTATCGATACGATCAGGAAAGGTCGTGTTCGGATCAGTTCTTTAGACTGACTCAGCCGCATCGCTTCGGGTACACTTTGGTCGCGGATCGCTGCCCGGCGGTGACATAGTTTGACGAAGAACGAAGATGGGGACCAGCGCGAGGCGTGGTACCGTTGGCGACGCGGTGCGCGGCGCAGATCCGCACGCAATGCGGAGCGACGCTGGACCAAGCGACGGCTGAGAAGATCGCGCGCATTTTTTGCGCCGCACTGCTTCCTCGAACGAAGCGGGGCGGAAGCCGGATCGTGAGACAGTTCGGGCGGCGGAACTTTGGGTCCGGCATTCGAAGAAAGAAGCATCGGCGCATACTGTGGCAACGGATTCATCGGGAAGTGATTCCGGAGTTCGCGCACTGGACAAGTTCACGCGGCAGTACCGGATGAGTCTGCTGAGACGTAACGTCAAGGCATACCTGAACCGCAAAAGGGCCGCAAATAGGCGCCGCGGGATTCGCGCCTCCTCATCGTTTCCACCAAGCGCGCGTGGACGAACTGGAAGACGAGAACCAAAGCGCGTTTGTCTGAAACCCAGCGCAGAACGGAACCGGCGCGTACGCCGGCCCTTTGCGCTGGCCGAGAGGATCGCCTCGATTATGGACATCGTGTCCAGCGATGACGAGGAGGATGAAGACGAGAACTGATGCCGAACTGGCTCTGCCTTCTTAACCAAGGAGGGCAGCCGGTTCTTCATTTGGCCGCCTGTGGATGATTCGTCAAAGGATCGTGAAAGCAACGTGAAAACGGGGGAGGGTTCGTCGAAGGTTGGTCAAATCATGAAGGAAGTTCTTCTTCCAGATCGCCACCAGATTCGGATGGACACTGAAGGACTGGCCGATTTCGCTGGCCGTTTTGAGTCCTTTGA
>CAZCPL010000183.1:0-4607 GCA_964500255.1 uncultured Solibacteraceae bacterium
ATGACGTTCGATAACCCTTATGTCGGGCTGCGCTCGTTCGAACCGCACGAATCCCCGCTGTTTCACGGACGCAAAACGCATACCCAGCAGCTCTTGCGAGTGCTGGCGTCGAACCGGCTCGTGGGAGTGGTCGGGACCTCAGGAAGCGGCAAGTCATCGCTGGTCAAAGCAGGGTTGCTGCCCGCGCTCTACCGCGGCTACTTGCGAGGGGCCAGTTCGCGTTGGAAGACGGCGGTGATGCGTCCCGGCGATGCGCCACTGTTGCGATTGGCTGAAGCGTTGTGCGACGAGAAGGGGCTCGGGCTCGAAGGCCCCCCATCCAGACTGGCGGAGCGACTCGCGGAAAACAGTGCAGCGTTGGTGGATGTTGTCCGGAAACGCCTCCAACAAACGCAAGAGAATCTGCTGCTGGTGGTCGACCAATTCGAAGAGATCTTCCGTGTCCGCACACAGTCTGGTGAAGGTGCTGCGTATTTTGACGGGCTGCTTCTGCAGGCGGCGGTGGAACTCGAAGTGCCAGTCTACATCGTGCTGACAATGCGGTCGGAGTTTTTGGGCGAGTGCGCGCGGCATCCAGGATTGCCGGAAGCGCTCAGCGAAGCTCAATACCTGATTCCCCGGCTGACGCGGGAACAGTTGGCGGAAGCGATTCGCGCGCCGCTGGATGTGGTCGGCGTCGACATCGAAGATGCGTTGGTGCAGCGGCTGTTGAATGACGCGGGGAACGATCCCGATCAGTTGCCCGCCTTGCAGCATGCTTCGATGAAGCTTTACGATACGCGGCAAAAAGGCGAGGGGCTGACGCTGTCTCTCTACGAAACCCATCTGGATCGCCTGCGGGTCGGGCGTTCGCTGAATACGCATGCCGATGAGATCCGGTTCGCTTTTGAGGATTCGCCCGCGTACCGCGTGATGGCGATCCGTTTGTTTCGCTCCTTGACGACAGTGGAGGAAGGGCGTGCGATCCGGCGTCCGGGGAAGTTGGGCGATCTGTACGCGATTACCGGCGCGAACGAGGAGGAACATCGGGAGGCGTTGCGCAGGGTGATTCAGGAGTTCGCCAAGCCAGAGCATTCGCTGTTGTTTGTGAGCACCGGGCAGAAAGAGTTGAGCGATGCGTCCTGGATCGATATCACGCATGAGAGCCTGATCCGCCAGTGGGATTGGCTGCAAGCAGCCCTGCAAAGAGAAGCGGAATGCGCGGACGGGTTCCGGCGGCTCGCGCAGGCGGCGAGGCTTCATCGGGAACACAAGGCGCAGCGTTTGGGCGAACTCGATGCAGCCTGCGTCTTGGGTTTGAACGCCAAAGATGAGTGGAACGCGGCTTGGGGTGCGCAATATGCTCCGAGCCCCGCATTCGACGACGCGATGCAATTTCTCGAGGCCAGTTGGAGCGAGATTGAGGCATCGAAAGAGACAGAGAAGGCGCGGGTGGCCGAACTGTCACGCAGCCGGAAGCGTTTTCGTTGGCTGGCGACCGGATTGGCAGTGGCAACGATCGGACTCTTGTTCTTCGCGCTCCAGTGGCGGTCTGAGCGGCAAAAAGTTGATGAAATGCGGCAGACTGGAGCGGGAACGCAGCACAAGGTGATCGCCGAACTCCGGAACGAAGTCGCTCGATTGAGCAAGTCCGACGGGGGGCGGGTCAAGGAGAATCCGAAGGATGGGCTGCGGTACGTGTACGTGCCGCCGGGTGAGTTCGAGATGGGGTGCTCGCAGGGTGATGCCGCATGTTCCCCGGACGAGGAGCCTCGTCATCGAGTGACGCTAACAAAAGGCTTCTGGATCGGGCAGACGGAGGTGACGCAAGCCGCCTATGAGCGTGTGATGAAGCAAGGGAACCCGAGCGGATTCAAGGGCAAGGACCGTCCGGTGGAACAAGTCAGTTGGGAGGAAGCCAAGAATTATTGCGAGGCCGTCGGCAAAATGCGGTTGCCAACGGAGGCGGAGTGGGAATACGCCGCGCGTGCAGGCAGCAAGAGCGCCGGTTACGGCAAGTTGGAAGAGATCGCGTGGTACGACGCAAATAGCGGCAGCAGCACACAGCCCGTGGCGACAAAGTTGCCGAACCAGTGGGGCCTTTACGACATGTTGGGGAATGTTTGGGAATGGAACGCAGACTGGTACGAAGAGGGTTACTATAAGCAATCCTCGGGTGTTGACCCGAAAGGTCCCAATGCTGCTTTGCAGTTTAAAGTAGCGCGCGGGGGCGCGTGGAACTCTTATCCACGGATCGTCGGCGTCTCGTACCGTGGCAGACTCGTGCCTACGTACCGGTTCGGCAATGTCGGGTTCCGGTGTGCGGGGGAATTACCTTAGGCTACTCAGCGGCCGGAGCAACGATCCACTGCTGGCTGCGGACCATCGCGTTTGCGAAGCCATCCCGCTTCTTTCCCAACACCAACCCATGAGCCGGATCATTGGGAGGCTCGACATCCTTCACAACCGGATGCCCGAACTTCCGCACATCGCCCGCCAGAATCGCGGTGAGAAACTCCTCAGGGTGTTCCTTCAATGTCGAATCCAAGGCTCTGCCCTGCGCAACCATGAGCGATGCAATGTTCACCGACAGCCGAAACGTTTTGAATACAACTGACGATGGTCTCGGGACTCCATCTTCCCAAATAAGTTGATTTCGGCGAACCCGCCGCAACAGGCGGTCGCCGTCCAGGATGGATTGGTCATCTTCTTCCGGTCGCTGGTCGGCCATCCCACTCCTTCAACTCAATCAGAACAATCCAACGAAGTCGCGGATCCGCTCCGGCGCCTCTTCGAAGTGACCCTCTTCTTCGCGACCCGATGCAGGATCGTGGAAATAGAATCTCGCGGGTTCATCGGCGGAAACCACAATCTCTAACGTGAGATCGCCCTTGTGCCATTCCGCCTGAACACCGCCATCGCTCAACGGCGTGACAATCGGCGACGCCCCGCCGGGAGGAATCGTCAAATCAAGGCAGTTGAGTAGTTCCGCCACCAGCGCCTGACTCGTCGGACGCGCATTGTAACCATCCCAGCCAGATCCGCATCCCCAACGATCTGCCACGCTGGTTAGCACAGCTTTTGCCCAGTGAGGAAGCTCGTCTCCTCGATAAGAGAACCGAACCGCTTGACCGTCAACGGATAGCACGACATCGAGGGTCTCTTTTCGAGGGCGCAACGAACCCGTGTTGCTCCGCTCGCGGCGGGCCAAAACGTCGGAACCAGATTGGGGTCGCACCCAGGCGGATTCTTCCCTTCTGGCGAACGCGGGCGTCGTGTCAAGATGTCCAGCGAATGCGAGCATTTATAAGGTTCTCCCCCAGATCGAATGCATGGCCGGTGTGGTCAAGGCGGCGAACTGTTGAACGATCGCAGCCCTTCCCAAATCAAGAAACTCACGGCCTTCGCCCGTCATTCCCGGCATTCCCATCATGCCCCGGGCGGTTAAGTTCACCACGTACATCAAACGCTCATCGGACTCTCGAAGCGCAGGCTGCACCTCGACCGTCAAACGGCCCACCGGCTTCTCTCGATGAATAATCGGAAATCGAAGAGTAAACATACCGTCTTCTATGGGCTGTGAGAACTCGCCTAGAAATGAAAAGACACGCGGTGCATCGCTCCAGGTTTGCCAACCTTCGCCAGCCACAATATGGTTGACGTAAGTCACTTCGCACTGGTTGATCGTCATCGGGCCGAGGTCTTCTGAAGCGAGGAATTCCGTAAAGGTCTTGAGGTCGCGTTCGAATCCAGGTTTGACTGTCTTTTCATAGCGGGAATAGACGTCGGCTTGGCCGGTTTTGCGCCAGTTTTTGACGAATCGATCCGCCTGCAACTGAATCAGTTCGGTGCCTTTCGCGTTCACATACCACACACGGCCGAGG
The DNA here is from genome assembly GCA_964500255.1 of uncultured Solibacteraceae bacterium. Taxonomy (GTDB): domain Bacteria; phylum Acidobacteriota; class Terriglobia; order Bryobacterales; family Bryobacteraceae; genus F-183. The sequence goes on from CAZCPL010000183.1 coordinate 3,864, forward strand.
CGTAAAGAGTCTCTGGACTCGAACCGGATACGTTGTCCACGCTTGGCGCGCTCGCCAAACAGCTCGAACGCAGGTTCCAGAGCGTCTCGCTCTTCTGTCGCTGGAAACTGTTGGCGAATGTGCTGCCAATAGAGTCCAAAGTGCGAGGCGTGCATGCCTCGGATGGGGTCGAACTGAACAGACAGTGCCGTTTCCACTACCGGTGGATGCTGAAACTCGGGTAACGGTGCGCTGTTGTTCGGGGTGTCGGACACTTCAAACAAAATATAGCAGATCTGTTTTTGGGGCCTGTAAGTGAATGTTGCGAAGGGTTTCCCGAAAACGAGCCCGCCCGCTCAGCACTCTGGCTCGTACCCCGGAACGGCCCGAAACGCGGACGTACCGTAGACCACTGCTCCACGCGCCCCGGTGCACTACTTTGTACTGCAAAAAGCTGTCGGGACGCCAAAGGGCCTATGCCGAGAACCGAATCACTTCCAACTCCGCCGCCGTACCTGTCCCGAACCAAAAGACGATCCACCTGCCGCATCGTCTCATGCTCCAACTCGATGTCCTGGCATTGCCCGCATGCAATACCGGAAGGGACTTGAAGATCACGATCGAAGAGTCCGCCGTCTTGAAGGGGAGGTCGGTGATTCGGCGTTCCAGCAATCCACTACAAATTCGACATCTCATTTCGTCAACTCCTTCTGAGGAACTCGCGGGCAACGGAGGCCGCCGCGATGGTTTCTGGGTCACTTGGTG
>CAZCPL010000183.1:4707-8900 GCA_964500255.1 uncultured Solibacteraceae bacterium
GGGCAACGGAGGCCGCCGCGATGGTTCCTGGGTCACTTGGTGGGCTGCGTCGGCCTCTGCCCGCTCCTGAGGAACTCGCGGGCAACGGAGGCCGCCGCGATGGTTCCTGTTTCACTTGGTAGGCCGGCCGCGTCGGCCCCTGCCCGCTTCTGAGGAACTCGGGCAAAACGGGATCGGCGTCGAGGGTTCCTGGACTACGGGCGGATCGCCAAGCCGATCCCTTTGCGCTTCTGAAGAACCCGCGGGCAACGGAGGGCGCCGCGATGGTTCCGCTGCCGCGGCAGCAGCGGCGGCAGCGGAACGTGGTTGGACCAGGCGCAGGTGGGCTTCAACAAACGCAGTCCGCGTGACACAACGAAATTGCATGGACAAAAGCTTGGCGGAAATCGAACTGGCGATCAACGCGCTCACGCCTCGCCAGCGCGAAGAGCTTTGTGAATGGCTCGACTGTCGGTACCCGCAGGCAATTGACGAGCGACTCACCGTCGATCTCGCAGCAGGTCGCTTCGACGACCGAATCGCCCAGGCTTTGGCTGACCACAAGAAAGGCAAAACGACACTGCTCTCATGGGGCTGGTCCCAATACTGTTCAGTTAAAATTCGTCTTGGATTTGGACGCTGACTCTTCGCACCCGGCACGGTGGACTTGGGGTCCGCGAGAAGGTGCACGAAATCGCAGCTTTCGGTCGATGTTGGCGCTCTTTGCAGACCTGAAGGTCTGAGCGGGCTGAAGCCCGCCCCACCTGTTTCCGGAGCGGTTCGAAGTTCGCGCCGACAAACAGTTTGCCCTTGTGAAGCAGATTCCCAACATCCATCGCTTCACTTCAAGAAAATCGACGATCGCAACAGGTCAAGAGATTTGGGCGGCGCGGGTGACGTTGAGCACCGCGAATCACGGCACCGGTGGCGATTCCTCTTCGCTCAGAAATTTTCCCCAAGGTGGACACCCCCTTGGAACCCCCGATAAAGGGAAAACACAAAACACCTAAGATAATTCCCCCGCACACCGGAACCCGATAACGCTGAGCCGGAGCGTTGGCTCGCTCCAGTTACGGAGCGAGACGCGGGCGTTCTGTGGATTATGGGCCCACGCGCCCCCGCGCACTACTTTGTACTGCAAAGCATTGTCGGGACCTTTCGGGTCAGAAGCGGGCGATTGCCGATAGTAACCCTCGTCAAACCAATCGGAGGTCCACTCCCAGACATTGCCTAGCAAATCACTCAGGCCTTCTGTGGAATTGCCAAGAGGGTAGAGACCAACCGGGGTCGGATGGCCCACCTTGCTCTCGTAGTTGGCCTAGGTCTCGGACAAGGCTGGCTGATCGCCCCACGGGTGGCGTGCGCTCCGCGGACCCCTCGCAGCCCTTTCCCACTCGGCCTCCGTCGGCAGCCTCCCGCCAAACCAGGCGCTGTATGCGGCCGCTTCAAACCAGCTCACACTGACCACCGGGCGGTTCGGATACTTCTGTTGCGCCTCCCAGTCTTCCGGTTCCTGGAACTGGCCGAAGCCGCCCGCTGGCCAATACGGTTGCGTGGCGTAGCCCTTGTGCTCAACGAACGTGGCGTACTCTTGCACGGTCACCGCATAGCGCCGGATGCGGAAAGCCTTCAAGGTGACTTCGTGCACGGGTGACTCATCCGGGTAGGCCTCCGGGTCGTGGTTCCGGCCTTTGCCTTTTTGCGCGCCCATCCGGAACTTGCCTGCCGGGATGGTGATCCAGGTGTCCTCTTCCAAACGAGGGTCCCCGACTTGGCCGAGCGCATCCGCCGCTTCCAGCCGAAGCTGGAACGGCAGTTTCTGTGACTCGCCCGGCTCGAAGATGCTCATCACGGCCTTGACGGTGCGTTCGTAGTCCGGGGTCTTGGGTTGGTAGTCCATCTGCGAGAGATCGCGCATCATCGCACCGAGCAGCGCCACCGCGGGCGCCTTCTGGGGAAGCGGGTCTTTAGGCTTGACGGAGGCGAGGATGGCTTCGACGAGCCCTTCGGTCTTCTCATTGCCCTGGTTGCGGAGGATCGCTCCCAGCAGGCGCATGGTCTCGCGCCATTCCGGGCGGTAGAGTTTGCCGTCCTTGAGAACCAGAGCGAACTGCTTGTCGTCTGTGAGGCTCGAGATCTCGCGGGCGGCGAGATATTCCTGAAAGCTGAGGTGCCAGAACTTGAGGTCCGGCCCAACCGGCGAGATGATACCGCTGTTTTCGATCTCATCGTTGAGCATGCGCTCGTTCTCTTCGATTGCACCCACGAACTGCTGGCTCAGGTATTCGGCAGCTTTGCGGCGGTTGATCTGGACCATGCGGCCTTGTGGGGCGTCTGGACTCTCATTGGCACAGGATCGCAGTCAGATCGCCAGCGTCATGCCACTCCGCAAAGCGCTGGGATTCGAGCCGATGACCCCAATGTTCGCGTCGTAAAGCTGCTTCCATTTGCCAGAAGTTCCGTACACTTTTGCGGCGATCGACGACAGACTCTCACCTGGACCCAGTGTGTACGTTTTGGTCGTGACCCGGTGTGCTTCCACTTTCTTGCCGGATGACGCATCCAGGTGGCTCCGGAGCTTCCCATTCTGCAGGGCTGCTTCCTGAATAGGGGCGTTCCGTTTGGCCTCTTGTTCCTTCACCCAGTCTTGGTACAGGGGTTCGCGCTCAATGCGGTTCATAGTGACGCACTCCACCTTACCATTCGCGCGGATCTCCGCAAAGCGATTCGGCATGGCAGTGGCGATCGCCCAGAACAGCTGAGTGTCCCATTGGTGGTCAACGTTCATGAACGTGACCTTGGTGACTCGGTGTAACTTCGCGATTTGTGAGGCTGCGGATCCCTTAAGGTCGCCGCTGTCGTCCAATTGCAGGCTATAGTCGCCACTTGTGTCGTTCGGATTGGGCTGCCCCATGCTCACGTACCGGGACCGGGTTTGGGGGCCGCTCTTGGGAACTCCATAGAGACGTAACCCGACAGTAGTGGAACTGTCGATCTGGCTCACTTGCCGGACCGTGTGCGCTACGGATGCGACCGTGATCGAAACGGATGGATCGTCAAGAATTGTCGGCGTCAGATCCCAAAGAGAGTGCCACTGCCCCGTGTCGTAGACGTTGACCCAGCTATGTGTGCGGGGCCCTTCCTTCTTCATTTCCGCCTTTGTGTCCGACCAGTTCATGCGATCGCCATCCTCAGATTGAGCTTAACGGCAAAGGATGGGATGGGTCCTCAAGAAAATCTCAACAATTTCTCAGTTCGTCTCAAGCCCGCGCGGCCACGGCGCTGGATTCGAGGCGGAGACGGCAAGCCCAGTCGGTCAAACGAAGCGAGCCTTCGGGATCGAGGTCTATCCAGCGCGCGGCCAAGCGGTCCAGAAACTCGCCGCTGCTGCGGATGCCGCGTGCTATGGCCGCTTGCACCAGGCACTCGGCCTCTTCGCGCGAACCCTTGGCCCAGCGCATCGCGGCGTTCCATTCCGTGACGTCGGCACCGAAAGGGGCATTGCCCTCAGGAGCCTCGATCATTGAATCGAACAGATCCAACTGCACGCACCAGATCTTTTCACGGATCTCAAAGCAAGCCCGCGAGCTTTCGTTCGAAAGGCCACGGGTTGATTGAAAACATTGAAAACACTGGCGCAGCGCTCGGCGATAGGCTTCCACAGCTTCGTCGAAGCGCTTTGCCCGGCGGAGGCCGTCTCCCCGGGCCTCCCATTCCATCGCTTCCGCAAACATACTTACAGCCGCAACAGCCGGATCGAACCGTTGGACGTGGTCATCTGTAACAGCGGACCACTGCCCGAACCGACAGATCCCTCAATCTTGTTCTTCGAAATCGTTCCGCGGACCGTGACAGGAAAGTCGGTCGTGACGGATTCATGACTCGATGTCGACGCCACGATGCGAGCGTTCGCCGTATCCGGCATCCGCACGGTGACGCTGCCATTCGATGTGGTGGCCGTGACGTCGTTGTTGTGTTGCGCCTCGATGCGGATCTCGATCGCGCCGTTCGACGTTGACAAACGCACCGGATCGGCGGTCACGGTATCGGTGATGCGGCCTTTGATCGATCCGTTCGACGTGCCCGCGGTCACCGCGCCAGTTACGGAATCAAGTTGAATCGCGCCGTTCGAAGTCCTGGCGTCCACTTTGCCTTTGATGTTGGCCAGGCGCACGCCGCCGTTCGAAGTCCTGGCATCGACGCGGCCTTCGATG
>CAZCPL010000183.1:8910-11232 GCA_964500255.1 uncultured Solibacteraceae bacterium
ACGATCACGCGGGCGTCGCCCACATACATCACCCGGATCGAGCCGTTGGATGTCCGCAGACTGCCGAGTTCGGTGCGGCGCGGCACGCGAATCGTAAACTGCACGCCGCAGTTGCAGCGCCAGTCTTTTTCGGTTCCCTTCACGCCGCGCGCACGGATGACGTTGCCTTCCTGCACCACCTCCACTTGCACTTTGCGGAGTTCATCGGCATTTGCGACGTGTTTGTGTCCGGTCACTTCGACGGTCTGCGTGTCGGTGCCGATCACTTCGATGGATCCGTTGAATGAAGAGACGTCAATGGCTCCATTGGTCAGCGTGAAGGTATGGCGAAAGTCCTCGCGGACTCTATCGTCGGCGAGTGCCGCGAACCCGAATACCAGTGTGATTGCGAAAGTCCTGATCATATTGAGACCTACCGCGCTGGCGCTCAAAAGTTACTTACTTCTCTTGCAACATTACCAGGATCCCGGTTTTTCCAGCGCCACCGGGCAACACTTGCACCGTGGCAGTCCGGCTTCCGTCTTTGGACGTCCCGTGAAGGGTCTTGGTTAGGGATACGCTTGTGACTTCGTATCCGTTCGCTTTGAGTTGACTTTCGTAGTACTCGAAGACTTTTTCCCTTGTATCGTCGGTCTTCAGCCTCAGTTGTGTGTTGCGGGTGTCGCCTGCGGTCGATTCCAAAGTCGCGTCCGGATACTGCGTCCACGCCGGAGCCGTCTTCAAGCCTGCTTCCTCATTGCTCAAGCCGACATCCTTCGGACTGATGACGCTGCCTTTTTCCAAACGATCGAGAGCGATCGTTCCCTCTTTGCCTGTCTTTCTGTGGCGAACCTTAATCTGCTTCTCTACTTCGTCCACTTCGATCACTTCATAGTCGGGATTCGCCATGCGCAAAACGGCTGCTCTGGCACCGCCAGGCTCATCGGCAAGTTTGCGAATGAAGTAGTAGCCAGCGCCTGCAATCGCAGCGATGCCAAGAACAATCAGCACAGCAAGCACCAGCAGGACCTTGACCCAGGTGGGCATGCCCGGGCGGGTTTGAGAAACAACGGGCGAAGGTTGGGACGCCATTTGAATACACTAGCAGTAATGTCATCCGTCGTGAAGTCCTGGAAAGGGGTCTTCGGTTTCCCCGTTACCCCGCTCAAAAAAGATCTCTCCGTCGACCTCGATGCCCTAGGCAGGAATGTCGATGGCATGACCCAACATCCGTTCTGCGCCTTCGTCTGCGCGGGCGGAACGGGCGAACTGTATTCGCTGACGCCGCAAGAGGTAGAAGGCATCACACGCGTCAGCGTGGATGCCGCGCAAGGCCGAATGCCCGTTGTTGCCGGAACTGGCTTCAACGTGCCAATCGGTATCGATATGGCGCAGCGCGCTGAGAAAGCCGGTGCCGCGTCGTTGCTGATTCTGCCGCCGTATTATCAGAATCCACCGGAAGAAGGCCTGTTTCAATACTACGAAGCGATCGCGAAGTCGACGTCTTTGCCGGTATTGATTTACTCGCGCGAGTGGGCGACGTTCTCGCCAAAGCAAGTGGCGACGTTAGCGGAGCGCATCCCGAATCTGCACGGTTGGAAAGATGGCCAGGGCGACGCGCGCAAGTTTCAGCGCATCATGCATGCGGTCGGCGATCGCCTCGCGTGGTTCGGAGGCATCGGCGACGATTGCATCCCCGGCTACTTCGCGGTTGGCATCCAGGCCTATACGTCGAGCATCTCGAACATCGCACCACATCTGTCACTCATGTTGGCCGAGGCAGGCATGAAGCGCGACTTCGCGACGCTGACCCAACTGATGAACAAGTATGTGCATCCGCTGTATGCGATTCGCGATCGCCTGCGCGGCTATGAAGTGTCGGTGGTGAAAGAGGCGATGAAAATTCTCGGCATTCCCGCCGGTCCCGTGCGGCCTCCGCTGGTCGATACGCGCCCGCAGGATATCGAAGACATCCGCAATCTGATGAAGGTCTACGAGGACGTTCTGTAGCTTGACGGTGTAAGTTTGCGGAGTTCGTAGGATTGTTGCCGATCGCTCTGCAAGCGACCGGGAATCTCTTTATGGTTTTCCAGACTGCGGAGCGCCTCAGGCCCGCGGACGATTGCTCAGTTGGTGCTCATCATGCTGGCAACCAGAGTGGGAACGGACCAGATCGCTTAACATACCCTGTTCTTTGAGTTTCTGGACGTGGGTCCCGGATATCGCTGTGGTATCGGAACTCGTCGTCACGCACCAGGTGCTAGGTTGACTTCGGGGCGATCGGGGTGCCTCGACGGCGCGACCATCGGCCCCCTGGGCTTCCCACACCTCGTCGCTGATGTC
>CAZCPL010000184.1:0-11100 GCA_964500255.1 uncultured Solibacteraceae bacterium
TCCAGCAATGGATCATCAGCTTACGGAAACGTTCGGGGGCAATCAGGAGAAACGGAACCGCGGTCACGGCCGGATACTCGCTGAAGTAAAGAATGCTGGTCCAGGGCCACACAGGGAGAGGTTCGAATGCGAGCCCGGGGTGGAAGGCGTCGCGAGGCACACCGAAAGAAGCGGCCACGTGATAGAGCGCAACCCATGGCAGCACCACGAACCACCAGAAACGCGTACGCCAGAGAATCGTCACAATTGCGTGACGCTGTTTGAGGCTCGGGGGTTAGCAGAAAAGCGAAGGCTGGAAAACACAAAAGCCCCGGAAGGTCCGGGGCTTTTGTCGAGAACCGCTGGCTTGTGCCTACTTGGACTTGCGGTGCCGGGCGTAAGCCAGGACCGCAGCCAGACCAAGACCCATCGAGACGTAAGAACTCGGTTCGGGAATCGGATCCGCACTGCCATATGCGTTCGGATTGATATTCGCGTTGGTGTTCTGGCTTCCGTAAGCCAACCCGTAGATCTGAGCGAGATAGCTCGAATACGAGTTAACGGCGGCATCGCTGAACAGAGCCATCGTCGTGGTACCACCGGTGTTTGTGGGAACCAAGGAGGCAACGTTGACCGTTGCTGCCTGGGTCGAACCTTGTGTCAGGGTATTCATCAACGAACCATAGCTGGATGACGACGCCGATGTGAAGACGTTGCTGGTGGACGTCACCACTGTAGAAACGCTTGCCATCAGCGAACCGTAGCCGCTGTCGTTACTGGTTGTCAAGGTTGAGGTTCCGATCCAGGGGAAGGCCGCAGAGAGCGGGTCCTGACTGGCGGCAACCGAAGTAAAGTTCGCGGTGTAGGACAAGCCAACGCCGGCGGTCTGAGCAAACACACCATCGGTCGATGTCCCTAGTGTGTAGTTTTGCCACCAGGCACCACAACCCGAACTGGAAACACTATCGCATCCGCTAGCTCCAGACGCAAAGAGTGAAGTCGAACTGCTAATCAGCAAAGTTAGTATTGTTAGTTTCGTCATTATATCCGCGTGCTCCTCCAACGAGCCCTACTCAGGGTGCGGTCAGTAAGCTAAGTATATATCCGAACCCTAGTAGGATGCAAGGGGTTTCTACGTGAAGTCCCTAAGACAATCCAAGAAATTCGTACTACGGGCAAAGTACCAGCGCAAGCGATTGATTCCATTTACCCTTAGGTACCGGACGCACTACCCCTGTATGAGGGTACGAATACGGTCTCCCGCAAGCTCAAGATTCGCAAGAGAATTGGCCAAACTGAAACGCAGATAGCCCTCTCCGAACTGCCCAAAAGCCGTACCGCTCAGGCAAGCCACACCGACTTCTGTAAGCAATCTTTCAGAGAGCACCTTTGACTCTATGCCCGTTTCTACGATCCTAGGGAAAGCGTAGAATGCTCCCGGGGGAATCTGACAGGTGAACCCCTTAATACTGTTTAATATGTTACAGAAGACATCACGCCGCTGCCGGAACTGGGCAACCATGCCATCACACTCAGACTGCGGACCTTCCAGTGCTGCCACGCCAGCCTTCTGAGTAAAGCTCGCTGTACAAGAGTTGGAGTTCACCATCAGTTTGCTGACTGCATCGATCAAATGGTCGGGGTAAACTCCATATCCCAGGCGCCACCCGGTCATCGCATGGCTCTTCGAAAAACCATCGACGATGACTGTCTGCTGATTCATACCCTCTAAGGAAGCGATAGAAAGAGGTGGTTCACCAAAGCAGATCGTCGAATAGATTTCGTCTGACACGACCGTGATGTCGCGCCCGCGAACCATGTCGGCGATGGCCCGGATATCGGTGGCCGGGATGATGCCGCCGGTGGGATTGTGGGGGGAGTTCAGAATCAGCATTCGTGTTTTGCCAGTGATGCTGTCTTTGAGCCGGTCGAGGTCGAAGGAGAATCCGCGGGATTCGATCAGTGGGATCGGCTTAGGCACGGCTTCGAGGAACCGGACCATTGAAGCATAGATAGGGAAGCCTGGATCGGGGTAGATGACCTCATCGCCCTTTTCGAGCACAGCCATCATGGCGAAGAAGAGGGCGGGTTTGGCACCGGGCATGACGCCGATGCGATTGGGGCCGATCTCGAGGCCATGGGTGGAGGCGAGACGCTTGGCGATCGCCTCCCGCAGATCGGGCAGGCCCATGGTGGGTCCGTAGTGGGTCCAGCCATCCTGAAGGGCCTGCTTTCCGGCTTCGACGATGTGCTGGGGAGTCGGAAAGTCCGGTTCGCCGATTTCGAGATGAACAATGTGCTTGCCTTGGGCTTCGAGAGCGCGCGCCTGTTGAAGAACGGCAAAGGCACCTTCGACGCCGAGTCGGCTGATACGGTCTGCGATTTGCATAGGAACTCAACAGTCTATCAAGAGAGCAAAAGGGGTGCGTCTTCTTTTAGCTGGACACCGGTGAGTTGGCTGGTTCGCGCGTGTGTCATCAGATAGTAGAGCTTATGCGCGGCGAGCGAGTAGGACAGGCCCTCTTCGCGGACATTCGAGATGCAGTTGCGCTCGGCATCGGTGGTACGACCGGGCTTGGGGTTCCAGGTGAGGTAGATGCCGAGGGAGTCGGGCGAGGAAAGTCCCGGACGTTCGCCGATAAGGACCACGGCCATTCTTGCGCCGAGTTTGTGGGCGACCTCATCGCCGACGGCAACGCGGGCTTGACGGACGACGGTGAGCGGTGCCAGTGTCCAGTCATCTTTGAGTCGCTCTGTGATTTTCTCGATCAGATGAGGCGCGTGGCGGGTGATCGCCAAGGGCGAGAGTCCGTCGCAGACGATGATAGCGACATCGAAATCGCCGGGATGGATGACTGCTTGCAGGTTGAGTCGGCGTCCGAGATCGGGGCGGCGGAGGTAGGTTGCGCGGTCGGGCGCGGCGCTGTGCAAAGCGAGATGGGGGAGCGGAAACGGATCCGCGAGTGCGCAGTGGACGGCGTCGCGGGCTCGGGCGTGGTCGAGCTGGAATTCGAGATGGGCGCGCGTGGGGAGTCCGGAACCGGCTTGCCCAAGGCCGATGCGGGCGTTCATTGGAGCAGTGCCTGCCTGGTGGCGACCCCAGTGCTGGCAAAGATCGGGGCGAGCGTTCGGTGGCACCAACTGCGGATTTCCGGGGCGGTTGCGATGCCCCGTCGCACAGCGTCGGCGACGTGATCGAGCAGGAGGGGGATACGGAAGCGTTGGTGCCAAGCGAGTTGGAATGTGCCCGCGGCTTCGCGCTGCAGCGTTTCGGGATCGAGGAGGCGAGCGTTGTCCTGCGCCTTGGAGTAGCGGGTCATGAAGTCGCTGAACCAGACCTGGAGCGCGGTGTTCCGGCCTTGCTAGAGGTCATAGACGAGTATCCCACCGTTTTCCGGCGCGAGAACGCGGCGCGCTTCTCCGAAGAAGGCCTGCAGTCCGTCGGTGTAGTTGAGCGATCCGGCTGCGGTCATAAAGTGAATGGAGCGATCGGCAAAGGGCAAGCCTTCGCCGCGACCGTTGACGAGGGCCCGCGAGTAAAGGGGAGTCGGGCGGTGTTGTTGGAAGCGACGAATCACTTCGGGGTGGACTGGAGGGCGGGAGGCGGCGTATCCGGCGGCGAGTGCGGAACTGCCGAAGAGGTTTTGCTCCATAGAACTGATTGTAAACGGCATTTGGATCGATGATCGCCAGCCTGGTCGATACCTAGAAAGTGCTATGCACTGAAGAGCAAAGATTACGCTGGGGTCTATTACTGTGAGATTAGCTCTGGTGATCGCGTCTACTATCGGGTAGGAGAGGACCCGCGACAGGTTGTGATCTCCGGCGGAGTAACTACGATGCTGGACGCAGGTACCCGGCATCGTGTATTATAGAGTTTTGTGGTCTGTCTCGTCGGGCGTTGCATGCCCGTTCCATGGGGTGTAGTCAAGTGCGTCCCGTCGGCAGTCACTCCTGAACCAACTTTAGAACTCTCGCAGAACGTGTGTGTTTGCGATTCGAAGGAACAACAGCATTATGTACGCAGTGATCGAAACGGGCGGCAAGCAGTATCGTGTGCAACCGGGACAGATGGTCGAGGTCGAAACCATCCCTGGCGAAATTGGCGCCACCGTCGAGCTAGGCCGAGTCCTCGCAGTCTCGCAGGATGACAAACTTTCCGCCGGGGCCTCCGTAAAGGACGCTAAAGTCAAAGCCACCATTCAGGGCCAGGGGCGGGCACCGAAGATTATCGTCTTCAAGTTCAAGCGCAAGAAGCAGTACAAGCGCACTATCGGCCACCGTCAGAATTTCACTCGCGTCAAGATTGAGGAGATCGTCGCTTAATCGCGCCGGTTTCAATAGGAGTCCAATATGGCAAGTAAAAAAGGTTTAGGCAGTTCAAGAAACGGCCGCGATTCCAACTCTCAACGGCTGGGGGTGAAGGCGTTCGGAGGCGAAGTGGTCAGTGGCGGCACGATCATCGTGCGTCAGCGCGGAACCCGTATCAAGCCGGGTGTCAACGTCGGTATCGGCAAAGACGACACGCTGTTCGCCAAGATTCCGGGCGTTGTTCAATTCCGCGACCGTGGCCGCCAAGGCCGCTTCGTGAACATCCTCACCACCCTCAGCTAGTTCTTCGGTTCTTTCAAGTTCACCGGGCGGGAGCCGTCGTGTCGGCTCCCGTTTCGCATGTCTGGAAGCAGTAAACACCCCTCCTCGGTCTGTATTCACCAATGTTTATCGATGAAGTTCGTATTTTCGTAAAAGCCGGCGACGGCGGCAACGGCATCATGGCGTTCCGGCGTGAGAAGTTCGTACCGAAGGGCGGCCCTTCCGGCGGCGATGGCGGGCGCGGCGGCAACGTTTACATGATTGCCTCGCCTCACCACAACACGCTCCTCCACTTCAGGTTTAACCCCGAACATAAGGCGGATCGCGGACGCCATGGCGAGGGCAGCAACAAAAAAGGCAGCGACGCCTTGCACGTCGAACTCCCCGTGCCCGTCGGCACCGTGGTTTACGACGAAGACTCGGGCGATATCATCCACGACTTCACCCTGAAGGGCGAAAAATTCATGATCGCGCGCGGCGGACGCGGCGGACGCGGCAACCAGCACTTCGCCACGGCCACCCATCAGACACCCACCGAACACGAACCAGGACGTCCAGGGCAAGCCCGCAATCTGCGGCTCGAACTGAAGCTGCTCGCCGACGTCGGTCTGGTTGGATTCCCCAACGCGGGCAAATCCACGCTTATTTCCCGCATCTCCGCGGCCAAACCGAAGATCGCCGACTATCCGTTCACCACGCTGGAACCGAACCTCGGTGTGGTCGCCCATGGCGAACGCTCGTTCGTGGTCGCCGACATCCCTGGACTCATCGAAGGCGCACACGAAGGCCACGGACTCGGCGTCCGCTTTCTCAAACACATTGAGCGCACCAAGACGCTGGTGCATTTGGTCGACATTTCCGATGCATCGGGCCGCGACCCGGTCGAAGACTTCAAGATCGTGCTCAATGAGTTGAAGAGTTTTAGCGAAGAACTCGCCAGGAAGCCGATGATCGTTGTCGCCACCAAGCTCGATTCGGCGCAAGATCCGGATCGCATCAAGAAGCTAAAGGCCGCCGCAACGCGCCGCAAGATGCCGTTTCTGAAGATCTCGGCAGTCACTGGCGTGGGCTTGACAGAACTGATCCAAATGATCGCAGACATCGTGTTCGCCGAGCAGCCGGAACCCGGAATGCAGTCCGAGGAATAGTCCAAACAATTTCTCATGAAATTGTTACGGAGCTTCCATCGTGTTGTGACGCATTGGCCGTTACAGTGAAGCACGATGAGCGAAATTCACTTCGCATGGACCCAGCCCGGAGCCGCGTATCGCTTCCGCGCCGGCGTCTCTCTCCACTCTCATACGAGCCTTTCGGAAGAGTCTCTGGATATCATTCCGCGATACACAGAGAAGGTTCCGTACCTCGGTAAAGCGATTCGCGAGCAGCAGAGGCTATACTTCGAGCGCTACGGCCAGCACCTCGATTTTGGCCGCGGGTTCTGGACGCCGCCTCTTTCGCCACGCCAAGCCTGGGATCTGGAACTCTCGCAGATCCAGCGATTGGGCCTACGGCCTTTCGTTTCGCTTACAGATCACGACAACCTGCATGCTTCTTATCAATTGCGCGTTTTGGGATTCCAAGCCCCCGTGTCTCTGGAATGGAGCGTGCCGTTCCGTTCCACGTTCTTTCATGTGGGTGTCCACAATTTGCCGGCGTCGAAGGGCCATGAGATCGCCGGCCGTCTGGCGAGCTATACGCTCCAACCGACGTCGAGCCTGCTCACGGAACTACTTGCGGATTTGAATGCCGAACCCGGCGTGCTGCTCATTCTGAATCATCCTTTTTGGGATGAATCCGGTATTGGCGAATCGGAGCATGCCAACACACTGGGGGCTTTCCTTGAGCGCCATGGCAGGGCGTTTCACGCTCTCGAATTAAACGGCCTGAGACCCTGGCCCGAGAACCGCCGCGTTGCCTGGTTGGCGCGCCAATCGGGAATGCCGCTCATCTCAGGAGGCGATCGGCACGGCTGTGAAGCCAACTCACTCATCAACCTCACCAATGCCGCCACTTTCGAGGAATTCGTTGCCGAAGTACGCCAGGATCGGCATTCGACGATCCTCTTCATGCCGCAGCACAAGGAGACAATCCGTCTGCGTTTCGTGCAGACGATGTGGGATGTGATGCGCGATTATCCGGAGCATCCGAAGGAGCGCCAGCATTGGGCCGACCGTGTGTTTTACCGTTCCGATTGCGGCGCGTCGATTCCGGTGAGTCATTTCATGACCGGAAAAGAGCCTGCGATTGTGAAACAATTTTCACGATTGATACGTCTGGTGGAAAGTAGGAGAGTGCAAGGTGTGCTCCGATTCGCCCTTAACGACGGAGAGCAAGCCCTCATCTGAAAAATGCATCAACCCCGTGTCGCTTTCTTTACGGATTCGTTTCACGAAGTGAATGGCGTGGCGCAAACCAGCCGCCAGTTCGACGCGTTTCATCGCAGGCAACAAATTCCTTTCTTACGCGTGAACGCGACGTTACACGGTGCCTTTTCGCCAAGTGCAGGTTCTGTTCAATCCATCGAACTCGACAGAGGACGCGCGGCTTTTCCAGTAGAAAAAGATATGGCTTTCGATCCGCTCTTCATGCGGCATCGCGCACGTGTGCGGCAGGCACTGATCGACTTCAAACCGGACGTGATCCACATCACCGGGCCCAGCGATGTTGGCATTCTGGGCGCGACGTTGGCGCATCAGCTGAAGATTCCAGTGGTGGCTTCCTGGCATACCAATCTGCATGAGTTCGGAGCGCGCCGATTGGAGAAATCCCTCGATTTCCTACCGAAAAAGCCGATTGCCTCTCTCGGTTCGGCAGCCGAAGCCACGATACTCACCATCTGCGCCTGGTATTACCGCATCGGACGCGTGCTGCTGGCACCGAACCAGGAACTGATCGATATGTTGCGGCAGCGAACGGGCAAGCCGGTGTTTCTCATGCGACGCGGTATCGACACAAAGATCTTCGATCCATCCAAAAGAACCCGCGCCGATGAAAAGCTGGTCTTTGGCTATGTCGGACGGATCACCGCCGAAAAAGGCGTCCGCGTAATGGCGGATGTCGAACGAGCGCTGCGCGCGGCGGGTATCGAGAACTACGAGTTCCACATTATTGGCCATGGCGGCGAGACCGAGTGGCTCAGGCAGAATCTGCGGAACGCTGTTTTTCCTGGCGTTTTGAAGGGTGAAGCTCTGGCGCAAGCCTACGCCAACATGGATGCGTTCCTGTTTCCTTCCCGCACCGATACCTTCGGCAATGTGATTCTCGAGTCTCTGGCGTCGGGAGTTCCGGCTATTGTCACCGATGGAGGAGGTCCGAAATTTCTGGTGCAAGAGGGCCGCACAGGCTTCGTCGCAGCGTCCGATCACGCTTTTGCGGAGGCCGCACTGCGGGTCGCGCTCGCGCCGGAATTGCTTTCGAAGATGCGCATCGAAGCCCGTGAATACGCGATGCGCCAGTCTTGGGATGCCGTGTTTCACGATGTCTACCGCGCCTATGAATGCGCTGTGCCACAATAACTGAGATGCGCCGTGTTGCTCTCTCTTCCCTTTTGCTCTCGCTGATGACGTTTGGTGGTGAGCCGCTTTCTCAAAAGGATCGCGACTTCGCCATGAGCCATATGCATGCGACCCGGAAGCTGTTTCTGGATTCAACAACGGATTTGACACCGGCCCAGTGGACCTTCAAGGCTTCCCCTGAAAAGTGGTCGATCGCCGAGTGCGCCGAGCACATCGCCACGAGCGAAACGTTTCTCTGGGGCTTGATTGAAAAGCTAGCCGCCTCGCCCGCGTCGAAGCCAGAGGACATCGCAAAAACCAAAGACAAAGACGCCGCCGTGGTGAAAATGGTGCCTGATCGGTCGTCGAAGTTCCAGGCCCCGGAACCGATCAAGCCGAAGAAGCTTGCGTCCGATCCCACGGAATACATCGCCAAGTTTAAGGCCGCGCGCGACGAGCAT
The DNA here is from genome assembly GCA_964500255.1 of uncultured Solibacteraceae bacterium. GTDB lineage: Bacteria > Acidobacteriota > Terriglobia > Bryobacterales > Bryobacteraceae > F-183. Next base: position 8,528 of record CAZCPL010000184.1, read on the forward strand.
ATTGCTTTCATTGAAAAGAGCGACGCCAGTTTGCGCGATAAGGTCACGCCGCATCCGGCCATGGGTCCTTTGGATGGCTACCAGTGGGCGCTGTTGCTTTCCGCCCACACAGAGCGCCATGTTCTGCAGATTCAGGAAGTCAAGGCAGCCGCCGGTTTTCCTGCAACAGTGAAATGATTCCCGGCGAACTCACATTCGAAGAACGCCAACGGATCGAGGCTTTGCTCGTAGAAAGTCGCGATGCGTTTTTGCATTCCATCCGCGGACTCACACTTGCCCAGTGGACGTTCAAGCCTTCAGGGGACACTTGGTCGATCGCCGAAAACTGCGATCACGTCGGCGCGATAGAGTCTGTGTTTCGGACGATGGTGCAGCAGAGGCTCATTGAGAGTCCGGAACGCGCGGAGGCCGTGCAAGGCAAGCAGAAGGTCATTCAACGGGCGGTTTCGAATCGCGATGTGCGGGTCAAGGTTCCGATTGAGATCGCTCCGTTTGGGCACGTCGGTTCACCGGAAGATTTTGCAGTTGGCTTCACCGCCGCGCGCGAGGAGACTCTCGAATACGTCCGCACGACTGAGGATCCGCTGCATCTGCGAGTCCAAAAGCATTTCGTCCTGGGCGACTTCGATGGCGCGCAATGGTTGGAAATGATCGCCGCCCACTGTTTGCGGCATCGCGCGCAGGTGGAGGAAGTAAAGACGGCTGCCGAATGGCCAGGAAACTAAGTTATTTCGTCGCCACACCGGAGACGGGTTCATCGCCCGCAAAGACGGATCGCGCGACTGCTTCCTTTCAGAAGGTGAGCATTTCGCGGATCTCCTCCGCACTTTCCCGAAACCTTCCCGACGCATCTTCGCGAAGTCCTGGGTGTGACAACCGAAACAGGTAAGAGATTCGACACCGTATTGATGGGACGATCGACCTACGAAGTGGGTTTGAGGGAAGGAGTGATGAATCCCTATGCACCTTCGCCAGTTTGTCTGCTCAAGATCGATGGACCGGAGTCCAGATGCCGCAGTGGAATTGTGCGGCGCAGATCCTGTAGGCCTGGTGCGCCGATTGAAGGCGGAAGAGGGGAAGGACATCTGGCTCTGCGGCGGATCGATACTGGCGGCCGAGTTGGCCCCAGAGATTGACGAGCTGATTCTCATCCGAACGGTGTCGTGATTGCCCACTACGCGGCAACGCGGTAAAGTCAAGCTACTGTTGCTGTTGTTGCTGCTGCTGACGCCGGATATTGTCGATCAGCCCGGGACCCTTGCCCCCACTCTCGCTCTCACCATTCGGCGTCTGATCGACCCAGTCTTCTCTCGTCGGAAAAATAAACGCCGCTTCGGGCTTCTTTGGCTGATCCACTTCCCGCACCACAACGTTCACTGTTAGTTGTTCGGAAGCTTTGCCTCGAAACACGCCTTTTGTCGGAGGCACATCCAAGTAGTCACGGCCGACGGCACAGCGGATGTGCCGATCGGTCACCAAGCGATCGTGCGTTGGATCGAAACCAACCCAGCCCAAGCCCGGCAGCATCGCTTCCACCCAGGCGTGCGATGCCGTGCCCGAGGCCGTGCGATCTTCCTCAACGGCTTTCGGCGCAACATAGCCGGACACATACCGGCAGGGGATGCGCAGTTGCCGCACCAGCGTAATCATGATGTGCGCAAAGTCCTGGCAGACGCCCTTGCGATTGCGCAGCGCATCGTCAATCGGCGAATCCACACGCGTTGACTTCTGTGTGTATTCGAAGCCCTCAAAAATGCCGTGATTGATCTCTTTCAGCACGGTCATCGGATCTTCGCGCCGCACCACATGCAGCTTCGCCGCAAGTTCCACCAGCAACGGACTCGCTTTTGCATAGTGGCTGGGCATCAACATTTCCCAATAGTCTTCGCGTGCGATTTCCGCATCGATCTCATCCCAGGAACTTTTTTCAAGAGTATCGGGCCAACTCAGAAACGGCGCGACTTCCACCACCGAAGTGGCGATAAGTTCCGTATCGTCGTGCCGTGCCGGAATATTGAAATGGTGGACGAGGTTGCCCAGATGGTCGCGGTAATAAAACAAACGCGCGCGGGGCTCGGTTTCCAGATCGAACGTCAGGCAGTGCTGTGTCCACTCGGTGCGGGGCTGCAGCCGGACTTCCATTGTGGTTTCACTGATCGTGGACGAATAGTGGAACTTGGTCTGATGCTGGATCGAATAGTACACGTCTTATGCCCCCAAAGCCTCTTCGATCGAGTAGTCGATATACGTCTGTTGCACGGCCACATGAATCTGGTCGCACTGCTGCTGAATCTCTTCCAGCTTCAAGCGCACACCGGATTCCATCACTTCATCGATGTCGATGAAGCGCAGTGACGCCTGCAATCGTCCCACGATGCGCCCCAGACGTTCGCCGAGATCTCCGGGACCTTCCAGTGTCGCCAAAGCGGCGCGAACGCGATCCACTGAAAAGCGCACCGAGTGTGGAAACGTATCGTCGAGCAGCAGAAACTCAAGTGCCCAATCGGGCCGGACATCCGCCGTGCGCGCACGGCAATAGGCCTCAAACGCAGTGCAACTGCGAAGCAAGCCGA
>CAZCPL010000185.1:0-405 GCA_964500255.1 uncultured Solibacteraceae bacterium
GTCCGAGGCAGCCCGATCGAACTCGTAAACCGGTAAAGCTGACTGCAGGCCAGCACCAGCAATGCGAACGTCGCAACTCCGCGAATGCCGGTTACCACCGGATTCTCGCGTTCGTCCGGGTGCGAACCCTCTGGCTCTGCGGTCTCAACAGGTTCCCAAGTCCAGAGCTTCCACACAACGATCCCGCCAATCGGAACCGTCAACACGCCCGCAACGATGCCGGTCCATTTTGCCCAAAGTTTGTTCCGTTTGACGCCCCAGGCGGAAGCCAGGCTTAAGAAGCCAATCCCCATCAGCGCCAAGGCGAATCTCGCGAGCAAGCCCGTCCCTTGCCGGATCTGTTCGGCATCCATCCCTTCGAGCCCCGTCGGCACGGGCTGGTTCGGATTGAGCGCCACCGACGCT
>CAZCPL010000185.1:415-11051 GCA_964500255.1 uncultured Solibacteraceae bacterium
GGCCAAGAACAAGCAGCGAGCCTTCGATCAACAAAATCCAACGAATGATAGAAATGGACACATTCACCTCATCGTTCCTGAAACGCCATTCTTCGAGACCTTTATTCGCATCGCTTCGAACCGTCCGCTTTTCGCTTCCGCAGTACACTCAACCCCATCAGCAGCATCCCCATCGTCAGCATCAGCCAAGTGGTCGGTTCCGGCACCGTTTGGGCGCTTGCAGCAGCTACAACCGGGACATTTTTGACCGTCATCGCAAACCTCACGTTCTCATCGCCTGAGGTGATCGCGGCTCGTTGACCGGAAACGGTCGCTTCGAGTGTCCAGGCGAACTGCGAGAGATCGCTATCGGAAACCAGCCATTGCACCGGGGCGATGCCATTCGCGATCGTCCCGCTCGCAAACGCCCCCGTCTGCTGGACATTGCCCGTGAAACGAATATTGGAATAATTTAGCGTTCCGCTCGCCAGATTCGCACGGGCATCGATCTCGATCGCATTGAACGGACCCGTCGGCGTGTGACCGTTGATCGGCGCGCTTGCCGTCCATTGCAGGCTGGTGCCTGGCCCCACGGCACCCACTGGCGACATCGTGAACGTGAAGCCGGGTTGGGGGTCGTAGGCAAGCGTCAGGTTGTAGGTTCGCTGCCCTAAAACCGTATTGTTCCCCAGATCTCGCGATACGAAGGTGCTTCCATTCGGGGTTCCGCTGCCATAGCCAAGCGATTGATCGAAGTTCGCTTGCGAGAAGCGAAACTTTGCATTTCCAATGTTGGCGATCGTCACCGGCGAAGCACCGGCGGTAATATCCACCATCGCGGCATAAATCGGCGCAAGCGAGATTAAAATGAGGGCGGACGGACGCATAGCAGTCTCTCTCAGTATGTTGTCGCGCGGACGAAGATACGATTAGGGAAACTAAGCAGGTCGCGCAGAAGGTGTACTAGGTTTGAGGGGAGTACGGCCTAGTACTAACGTCCCCCAGTGGCCATTGCCTCAGGACAATCTGAAATGACGAAAATCCGCTTTTCGGTCATACTGTGATTGGCTTATGGTGCTCTTCTTCGGGGCGCTGATGTTTGCGACGTCAACCATCTTCGTCCAGGAAAACTGGGCCGCAATGACGTTTGCGGTCCTGGTTGGCCTGCTACTTGCCTTTCAATCGACCGCTCTTAGTCCGTGGATTCTTTCGATCCCCGCATGGGGTGTCTTACAACTCCTCTGCGGAACCAGCATCTATCCGCAGGCCACCCTCTATTCGGTGATCCATTGGATGGCGCTAGCTTCGGTCTTTCTCGTGGCCCGGCGGCATGGCACCGATAAGGACACCCGGCGCACGTTTTTGGACTGGTTCGTTGCATTCGCCGCCGTCGAAGCGACTCTCTGCCTCGCGCAATTGCATACATCCCAGGGCAAGATTCTATGGTGGATTCCTTCGGGATACGACGACTTTGTCTATGGAACCTTTCCGTCGTACAACAACTTCTCACAGTTCGCGGAACTCGCCCTGCCCGTAGCCCTGGTCCGCGCGTTTCAGAATCGAAAGCAGGCGCTCTGGTACATCCTCGCATCGGGTATGCTCTTCGCCGCGGTGATCGCCTCCACGTCCCGCGCCGGTGCGATTCTGGTAACCCTCGAACTGATTGGCGTTCCCATCGTCATGCTGGCCTCGCGTCCGCTAAGGCGCGAAGACCTTCGACAAGCCGCGCTTGTGCTCGGTGCAATTCCGCTCTTGGCGGCAGTCTGGACTCTCGCCGCCGGGTGGGATCAACTCTTTCACCGGTTGCAATATAGCGATCCCATGGCAGGGCGGAAAGAGTTCCTCTTGTCGGCGGTTGAGATGGCTCGTGAGAAGCCCCTCCTGGGTCACGGCTTGGGCACATTCGCTTATGGATATCCTCGCTTCGCCCAGATCGATCTCCCAACATCCGTCAACCACGCTCACAACGATTGGGCCGAGTTCGCAGCCGAAGGCGGCATCCTGTTCACCTTGCTCCTGCTCTTGCCATTGGTTGGGATCTCGCGTCGAATCCTGCAGAACCCTTGGTCCATCGGCTGTGCAGTGCTTGCGGTGCACGCTGTAGTCGACTTCCCGTTCGCCAGACCGGGCGTTGTCGGATGGTACTTCGCCATCCTTGGCATGCTCTACGCCACCAGCGAGGAGCAACCGGCGTCGAAGCCCGTCTTTCGCTGGGTCACCTCCGTCGCGGCAATGGCCGGAGTCGCAGCCGCTGCCTGGTTCGGAATCGCTGGAGTCTGCTCCATGCTGGATACACCCATTTCGCTCGCCCAGGCGACTCGTATGGCCCCGGGCGACGCTTCTTATTGGCTGCGGCACTCGCAGTTGACCGGCAACACAGCTTCGCTTGAGAAAGCGCTGGCATTGAACCCTCTCGATTCCCAGATTCTCATCGAAGCGGGCCTGCGGGCCGAGGTCCGCGGCGATTTCGATCACGCGCTGGATCTGCTCCAAAGGGCCGCACTTTGCGATCGGACTTGGCTTCCCCGCTGGTCTCTCGCCAACTTTCATTTCCGCCGCAGCGACGAAGCGCAATTCTGGAAGTGGGCCCGCGCCGCGGCCGCAACAGGGTCTCAGCGAGATTTCACTTCGCTGTTCAAACTGGCTCTTGAGATGGATCGCGATCCCGAATCGGCGGCTGAGAAGCTTCTACCAAAGCGGCCGCAGGTGCTGCGCGAATGGATTGCCTACCTGTTGCGGAACTCCTCCGGCAAAGAGGTCGCCGGGCTCAAAACCCCTGCCCATCGCCTCATCGAATCAGGCACCGCAATGCCAGATCGAAACTACGTCGTCGCCGCCGTCGAACGGTTCCTCGAAGCCAAACAACCAGTACCTGCGGGAGAACTTTGGAAAGGAATGGTCCAAACAGGCTGGCTGCCTGCGACAATCGGTCAGTCGTTCGTCGCCAATCCGTTGGGTGAAGGCTTCGATTGGCGAATGTCGCCAGCCGAGGGCGTGATCGTATCTCCCCACGTTGGCACTTGGACGATATCGTTCTCCGGCAAGCAGCCCGAATTCTGGGCCGCGCTGCATCGCCTCGCCGAAGTGGAACCTGCCCAACGATATCGGTTGCGGGTGGAATACGAGACCGAGGGCGTCCCTGCCGCCTCCGGTCTGCGCTGGCGAGTTCTTGACGAAATGAGCGGTCGCGAACTAGCTCGCAGCGGCCCCCTGGCGGCAAGTCCAAAGAAAGAAGCCTTCGTGGACTTCCAGTCCGCGAATCCCCTGGTAAGAATCCAGCTCTTCTGCGAACGTGAGCAAGGCTACGGTCGAGTGAACGGTGCGATTCACGTGAGCGCCGCGGAACTGATCCGCGTTATTTAACAACGACATCGAAAGTTCGATGATCGCAATCGCCGCAATCCTGCGCATACTCGTCAGGAGACTCCTAAACCATGAAACGTTTCATCCTCAGCGCCGTGATCGCGGCCCTTTCGATCGCCACCGCCGTCGCGGCTGACGACACCGTCACCAAGCCGGCCGAGAAGAAGACCCGCATCGCGAACCGCAAAGACCGCCAGCAGGATCGCGTCGCCGACGGCGTCAAAGACGGCTCGCTCACCGCCAGGGAAACCGCTAAGATCGAGGCCAAAGAAGCCAAACTGAATCGCGAGATCCGTCAGGACCGCAAAGACGGCAAGGGGCTCACACCCAAAGAAAAGGCCAAGATCGAAGCCAAGCAGGACAAGATTTCCAAGGATATCTACAACGAAAAGCACGACAAGCAGAAGCAGTAATTCACCCGCCAATGGCCAGCCGATTGGCCAACGGCTCCGGCAGCCCCGCTTGGATGATCTTCGCCTGCGCCTTCGCGATATCGTAGGCAACCCGGTAGTAGGTCACCAAGCGGTCTTCCGAAGAATAGACCGCATACGCCGCCCGCGGATCCCGATCCCGTGGTTGGCCAACGCTTCCCGGATTGATGAAGAAACGGCTCGCATCGTCGATCGCTACTGTCGCTTCGCTCCGCTTCGCTGGCACTTTCTCTATCGCCTTCACTGAATTCCTGCGAAAGAAGAAGCCACCCTGCAAATGCGTATGGCCAAAGAATGTGACCTGTGTCACAATCGATTCCCGCGCACGCATCGCATCCCGCACATCCACCAGATACTCATCTTCATCCCGGGGCGATCCATGCACAATCGAGAATCCGGAAACTTCCAGCGGACCCGCCGACAAATTCCGCAAGTACTCGATATTCTCGGCCGTCAGCGTCTTGCGCGTCCACATGGTCGACAACACCGCGGCGGGATTGTAATCTTCCATATCATTCACCCCCGACGCCACTTTGTCGTGGTTTCCGCGAATCACTCCCGCGCAGTTGGAACGCACCCAATTCGCCGCCGCATTCGGCTCGGCTCCGTATCCAACCAGATCCCCACAACAGAGAATCTGATCGTATTTGCCTTTGGCGTCCTCGACGACGGCGTCAAGGGCGTCGATATTTCCGTGGATATCGCTGATGATTAGATAGCGCACAAGCGTATAAGCGTCACTTCCGGCGGGACACCGATGCGCGCCGGAACTCCAATGGTCCCAACGCCGCGGCTCACATACAGCGAGCCCCCTCGTTCGTGATAGTAACCCGCCACGTATGGCGTGACAAATCGCGCAACATTCAGATACGGATTCAGATACTCCACCGCAATCTGCCCGCCATGCGTGTGACCCGAGAGGGTCAGCTGAAAGCCCTTCTGAGGTGATATGCGGAAAACGTCGGGATTATGGGACAAAAGAATGTTCATTTCTCCCGGGACAACTAACTTCTCCGCTTCCCGCAGATAGGGTCCGCGAGTCTTAGACTGGTAGTCCACACCCGAAAAATGCAGCGCATGTCCGTTGAAAACAAGCTTCCGCGAACGGTTCCGCAAAAACTCCATGCCCAGCCGCGCTGCGTTCAACTCGACGAAATCCTCGGCACTCGCATAGATCTCATGATTCCCCATACAACCAAGCAGGCCCGCGTCCGCTTTCAGTCGCGCCAGTTGCCGCAGGCATTCACCCACGGGATCTCCCACTTTCGTAATCAGATCGCCGGTCATAATGGCAAGATTCGCCTTCGTTTCGTTGGCCATGTCGACGACCCGAGCCAACTCGCGCTCCGATAAGAAAGTCCCGATATGGATATCGGTGAGTTGCACAATTCGCAAGCCGTCCAGACTCTTGGGCAATCCGGCCAGCGGGATATTCACTTCTTTCAAATGAAACCGGTCCCGCTCAATCATCGTGCCATACCCGATCGCCGCCGCCGGCAAGGCGTAGGATACCTGCAACAACTTACGCCGCCGCGGGGAATGCCCGGTCCGTTTGGACTGCGCTCGAACGAACGGATAGAGAATGGCGCAACCGCAGCAATTCATCATCCAAGCCAGAGACAAGCCCCGCCCAAGCGCATAAAACCAACTGGGAACATGGCGTTGCACTCTCACTGCGTCCAGCACCATCCCGCCAATCATCAGCGAAAAAAGCCCGGCGATCGCGCACAGTAGCATCGTGCGGCCATGACGGCGCGCCATTACCCAAGGTGCATTCCAAAGCCGGTACGCCACATGGATATGGAGCGGAAACAGAACTGCGAACAACAGCAGTTCCAGCGTGTGGCGAAGCAAAAAATTCATACGACTTGCAAGATCAGGCACTTCAGATAGTGCGTTTCAGGGACAGTCAGGAGAATCGGATGATCTTGCGCTTGCGCGCGGCGCTCCAGCACCCGCAACGTCCGTCCGGCATCGAGCGCGGCCTCTGCCGCAACGCCTAACAAGTCCGCTTCGCTCACGTGATGAGAACACGAACAGGTCACCAGCAGGCCGCCCGGCGCGAGCAGCCGCAAGGCGCGAAGATTGATGTCCTTGTAACCCCGCAACGCCGCATCCACCGTATTGCGCGATTTTGCAAACGCCGGTGGATCGAGCACGATCGTATCGAAATGCGCCCGCATCCGCGAATAATTCGAAAGGATATCGAACACATCCGCGCCCTTCCAGCGAATGTTCTCTATCTTGTTGCGCGCCGCGTTCGATTGCGCAACCTCCAAGGCAAGAGGTGACGAATCGATCGCCTCCACCGTTTCGCAACTCTTCGCAAGATGTAGCGCAAACCCGCCAGTGGACGTGAAGCAATCGAGCGCGCGTCCGCGTGCATACCGGGCCGCCGCCTGATAGTTTTCCCGCTGATCGAGAAAAATCCCCGTCTTTTGCCCATGCACCAGATCGGCTTCGAGCTGCAATCCATTGAGCCGGAACCCCGCCCGGGCGGGAACCTCACCGTGAACGATCGCCGTTTCAGATGTTAACGATTCATGTTTTCGCACAGCGGCGTCGTTGCGCGCGACAATGCCCTGCGGCTGAAACAATTCCTTCAAAGCGTTCACGATGTGCGGTTGCGCTTTGTCCATGCCTTGGCTCAGCGTCTGCATGACGAAGAAGTTTTCGTAACGGTCAATGACCAGCCCGGGCAGCAGATCGCCCTCGCCGTGCGTCAGCCGGTAGGCTGAAGAATCGCCAGGCACGACCAGCTTGCGATGCGCCTCCGCGGCACGTATCCGGTCCAGAAAGAACGCTCCTCCCGCTTCGATCACGTTACGAGAAAGCATCCGCAACGTGATCTGCGATGTGGAACTGAAGTGAGCCGTCCCAAGGGACTCGCCACGCGGATCCACAACCTTGACGGCCTCACCCGGCTGGGCCTCGCCACGGTCGATTACATCGCTGGTAAAGATCCAGGGGTGGCCCGACCGGAGGCGGTCTGCGCCCTTACGATTCACTCGAACGCTATGCATACACCAGCTTCCATTGAATCACACGCCGCCCAGCGGCTTTGGGGTATTCTATCCCTGTAATGCCCGAGAACTCAGGGTCTGCGGTCACCGCTTTGCTCCACCAATGGAAGGCTGGCGATCAGTCTGCCTTGAATCATCTGGTGCCGCTCGTCCACTCCGAACTTCGACGGCTCGCTGCGAGTTACCTGCGGCGCGAACGCTCCGACCACACTCTCCAGCCAACCGCGCTTCTCAACGAAGCCTATCTCAGACTCATCGCCGTCAAGGATCAGAACTGGACCAGCCGCTCTCATTTTTTCGGTGTCGCCGCCCACCTCATGCGCCTGATTCTCGTCGATCATGCCCGCGCCCGCCTTACGGCCAAACGCGGAGGAGCCCAAGTCGTACTCCCCTTGCGCGAAGATCTCATCGGCTCGCTCGCAACACCTGAAAAAAGCCGCATACTCCTGGATCTAGATCAGGGACTCAAAGAACTCGAAGTGCTAGACCCGCGCAAAGCCCAGGTCATCGAGATGAGGTTCTTTGCCGGAATGAGCATCGAAGAAACAGCAGGGGCCATGGAAATCAGCATCTCCACCGTGGCCCGCGAACAACGGATGGCCGAAGCTTGGCTCAACCGTTACCTGAAAGGAACCCAGCAGGAGGTCCCAAACTTCTCTCCGGACGAATGATTCAATCCGCTTACTTTTGCCGCTTGACCCTACAGCGGGGCCGCGGATGGCGAACCGGTCTTACGCATTGCGTGTCAGGAATATTTCAATATGGATAGGCAATACTGGGAAGAGATCGAGCGGGTCTTTCAGTCCGCCTTGGATCTGCCCTTAGCAGACCGTTTCGCATACGTCGAGAACGAGTGTATCGGAAGGCCTGAGTTGCAGGCGGAAGTGCTTGAGCTGCTCGATTCGGCATCGGTCCGCATCATCGAATCGGTGATCCACGCGGCCGCCGGTTCACTCGCACACCACGAACCTTCGGCCGAGCCTTTTGCGACAGGACAGCAGATCGGGGCCTATGTGATCATGGAATCGCTTGGCCGCGGAGGCATGGGACAAGTCTTCCGGGCCATGCGGTCAGACGATGAGTTCCAACACGAGGTCGCCATCAAAGTATTACGCCCGGAAGCGGCACAAGGCGCGGAACTGAAGTCTCGTTTCCTCTCCGAACGAAGGATTCTCGCCTCACTCGAGCACCCCTACATCGCGCGGTTGATTGACGGCGGTGCCGACCGGGGTCAGCCGTATCTTGTCATGGAATATGCGCGTGGAGGCCTCCCGCTCGATCAGTACATTAAAGACCGTAAATTGACGACAGAAGAAAAGCTCCGCCTCTTTCTGAAGATATGCGAAGCGGTGCAGCACGCACATCAGCGCTTGGTCGTCCACCGCGATCTCAAACCTTCGAATATTCTGGTGCTGCCCGACGGCACCCCGAAACTGCTGGATTTCGGCATCGCGAAGCTTCTCGACTCAGACGACAATCTGCGGACGCAAGCACCGCTAACCGCCACAGGCTGGATGATGCTCACGCCAGATTATGCGAGTCCCGAACAGGTTGCCGGCGAACCAATCACCGTGGCAAGCGATGTCTATTCCCTCGGTGTCGTTCTCTACGAAGCCGTCACCGGCGATCGGCCCTATCGCATCAAGAGCTATACCCCGGTTGAAATTCATCAGGCGGTTTGCAGCGCCGCGGTGCCTGCACCTTCGTCTGTGGTAACCCACGCCAGCCGACTCTACCGGCAATTGGCGGGCGACGTCGACAACATCGTTCTGATGGCGATGCGCAAGGAGCCGGAACGCCGGTACAGGAGCGTCGAACAGTTCGCAAGCGACATACAGGCCCATTTGAATGGGCTTCCCGTCAGTGCACGCCGCGATACGTTCGGCTACCGCTCGTCAAAATTTATCCGCCGCAACAAACTCGTACTTGCCGCGTTGACAGTTGCCATTCTGGCTTTGGCCATCGGATTTGGGGTGGCTCTGTGGCAAGCGTCCATTGCTCGCCAACAGGCGAGCAATGCCGAAACCCGTTTTCGGCAAGTGCGTCAACTGACGAATCGCTTCCTCTTCGAGTTCGATGAAAAGATCCGCAACCTCGAAGGTTCTACTCCGGCACGCGAGGCTCTGGTGAAGACAGCCAACGAGTATCTCGCCAGCTTGGCTAAAGACGCTGGTGAGGATCGCGAGTTGCAAAGAGAACTTGCCATCGCCTACCGGATGCTCGGCGAGGTGCAGGGCGGGCCGCGCACGGCCAGCATGGGCCGCAGCGATGACGCACTGCAAAGCTACCGAAAATCTGTCGAACTGAGCCGCCGCCTCTTTGAGAGTGGCCTGCGCGACCCGGCCATGCTGGAGCAGACGATCGAAGCCGAACGCATGCTCGGACTCTTGGAAAACCGCCTTCTGCCGGATGGAGCAGCGGCCTACGCACGTCGGCTCACCGAAGCCATTCGCCTTGCCGAAGTCCTCTTGCAACAACGCCGTGACCCGGCCAGCCTGCGGTTGATGGCCAGCGTCTACCGCGAATCGGGCGAGGCCAACGCCGACATCAATGAGGTGGGCCACGCAGAGCAGCGCTACAATCAGGCGCTCCCCATTTTCAAAGAGCTTCAACGTCTCGATCCAGGTCCGAGATCCGACCGGAGCATGGCGATGATCGTCCACCGCCTTGGGGACGCCAACGTCATGCTGGGAGATCTGGACGCCGCTTTGGGCTTCTACCGCACGTCATTTGCCGGGTTCAAGGTGCTTGCGACGGCGCCGGAGGCCGGAGTGACACAACGCCGTAGCTTTTTGGGCATCACCCTTGCCTTGGGCGCATTGCTTGGCGACCCTGGCATCCCCAATCTGCAACGGACCGCAGAAGCGATCGAGCAAACAGGATCCGCTGTACGGATAGCCGATCACCTCGAAAGAGCGGATCCGACCAACAAAACCGCGAAACTGGACCTCAGCGATTCACTGACGCAATATAGTCGCGTTCTGCGTTCCACGCAGCCGGCCGCCGCGCTCGCTGCCTCTCGCCGCGCCGTCGCCCTTGTGCAAGAAGTCTTGGCCACATCCCCCGACGACTCCATCTACCAGAGCCGTACCATTGGCCAGCTAACGGATTTGGGCATGGCATTGGCGGCCAACCGCGAGAATCGAGAAGCGATTCTCACTCTGGAGTCCGCGCTGGACGAATTCGCGAAATCCAAAAAAAGATCCGTGGTCATGAAGCTCTTCGCGTCCAAGGCGCGGCGCGAGTTGGCTCGACTGCTTCACTCGCTCAAACCAATGGAGGCGCGCAGGCACCTCGACGCTGCTCTGGCGGATTCCGAGGAGTACCTGGCCGAACGTTCGAACAATCTCGAGATGACCAACGACCTGAGTTCCCTGTATGAAGTAGCCGGACTCTTCGATCCGGTCTACTTCGGCAAGGCCCAGAAACTGTGGCGCGACTGGCCGAAGCACGGTCGAACCTCCACCTTCGACCGGTGGCGCCTCAACCAGCTTTCGCGCTAGAAGCGAGCCCTTGGGACTTCTCTGTCAGATTGGGTTCGCCTGACCGTGTTCAGGCGCATAAAACACATATTCGGCTGTCAAAGAGCTGTTTTCGGAGGGTCTGACGCACCCTGGCGTTTGTGGCGTTTGCCGGATCCAAATAAATGTAGGCGAGTTGGCTCGGTCAGGCGTTGAAAGGCTCAATGTCGTCCCGGAAGGCGTTTCTTGTGGCTTCCGGGTGGAAGATGTTGTGTTTTGTGTCCACGAAGGTGCATTCGTATTCCTGGGCGAAGCGGCGTTCGCCGAGGCGGATCTTTTGAAGTTGTAGAAACTTCTTTTCAATTCTTTCGCAGTCGTG
>CAZCPL010000186.1:0-329 GCA_964500255.1 uncultured Solibacteraceae bacterium
TCGCAAGCTGCAGGATGAGGTTAACCGGCTGCGGGAGATCCAAACAGGAAAGCCGAACATCATCGGCGATAGCATCCCGATGCGAGCGCTGCGGCAACAACTCGCGCTGATGGCCGGCACCAATGGACGCGTGTTGATTTACGGTGAAAGCGGCACTGGCAAGGAACTGGTGGCTCATGCGATCCATCTGCATTCGCTGCGCCGTTCGGAAGCTTTGGTTGAGGTGAATTGCGCAGCGATTCCAGAAGATCTCATTGAGAGTGAACTCTTTGGACATCGCAAAGGCGCGTTTCCAGGCGCGGTGGAAGACAAGATCGGCAAGCTACAGA
>CAZCPL010000186.1:339-10968 GCA_964500255.1 uncultured Solibacteraceae bacterium
AGCTACAGCAGGCCGATGGCGGAACGCTGTTCCTCGACGAAGTCGCCGACATGAGCCTGAAGACGCAGGCAAAGGTTTTGCGGTCTTTGGACGAGCAGCGCTTCGAACCAGTCGGCGCGGAAGAATCCATTCAAGTGGACGTCCGCGTCATCGCCGCAACCAACAAGAATCTTGAAGAAGAGATCGATCGCGGTAACTTTCGCGAAGACCTGTTCTATCGTTTGAATGTGATCCCTTTTCACGTGCCTCCGCTTCGCGAGCATATGGAAGATATCCCGCAACTGGCCGATCATTTTTTGCGGGAGTTCGCCGCGGCCTACGGGCGCAAGCCCAAGGAACTGACGCCCGGAGCTTACGAAGCGCTGCAGGATTACGGCTGGCCGGGCAATGTGCGCGAGCTGCGCAATCTGATGGAACGCATCATGATTCTCAATCCGCAGGCTCGCATCGACGCGCGTCACATCCCGCTGCAGCACACCGGCAAGCGCGGCGGAACCACCGACAAGTTCGGCAGTTTGCAGGAGGTTCGCGAAGCTGCGGAGCGCGAATACATCCTGCGCAAGCTCGACGAGAACAAGGGCAACGTCACGCGCACGGCTGAAATTCTTGGGCTGGAACGCAGCAATCTTTATCGCAAGATGAAGGCTTTGGGAATCGCTGCCAAAGAATAGGCTACTTCGTAAACTGCAACGATCGGTCGGCGACGGACTTCCACCGCAGATGCAGGATGTCGCGGAAGTAGTTTTGATACACGCGCCAAGGCGCTTTCGCACCTTGTTTCGGCCACGCATCGAGCGCACGCCGCATGTATCCGGATGAGAAGTTTTCCACGAACGGTGCCACCGCACTCTCGTCGCCGCTCGTTGGCGTCACCTGCCGCATCCCCTCACGATCCATGTGGTTCAACAGGCGACAAACGTAGTTGCAGATGAGATCGGCCTTGAGCGTCCATGAAGCGTTGATATATCCGAAGACCGCAGCCAGATTCGGGATGCCCGAGAACATCACGCCTTTGTAAGAGAGCGTCTTTGCGGGATCCACGTGACGTCCATCGACAGAGAGCGAGATGCCGCCGAAGGCTTGCATCACCAAGCCGGTGGCGGTGACAACAACATCCGCTTCCAAAATCTCGCCCGACTTTAGCTGGATGCCGGATGCGGTGAAAGTCTCGATCTGTCCAGTAACAACGCTCGCCCGCCCGGACTTGATCGCCTCGAACAGATCCGCATCGGGCACGAGGCACATGCGCTGTTCCCACGGCTTGTAGCTCGGCGTGAAATGCGTCGCGACATCGTAGCCATCGGGCAATGCTTGCCGCGCCTTGTCGAGAATCGCCTTTTTGATAAAGTCCGGAAAGAACTGCGACATCTGATAGAGGTACGCGGTGAAGAGGATGTTCTTCCAGCGGCTGAGCGTGAAGGCCAACTTCATCGGGAGGTGCTTGCGCAGCCAAATGGCACGGGAATCCTGCTCGGGGGCGGAAATCACATAAGTCGGCGAACGCTGCAGCATCGTCACATGCGCGGCGGTTTCCGCCAACGAAGGAACCAGCGTCACCGCGGTCGCGCCGCTGCCGATGATGACGACGCGCTTGCCCGTATAGTCGAGATCCTCGGGCCACAATTGCGGATGCACAACTTGCCCTCGATACGCGGAGACGCCGGGAAATTCAGGCGTGTATCCAGAAGAGTACCGATAGTATCCGGCGCAGGAAAAAAGGAAGTTGCAGGTGAACGTGACGGGCGCATCGCCATGCAGCGCGGATACAGTCCAGCGAGCGTCCTTCGACGACCATGCCGCGCTTTGGATCGTATGGCGAAAGCGGATGCGTTTGTCGATGCCCTCGTCACTCGCAGCGGCGGTGATGTACTCGCGGATGTCCTCGCCAGGGGAAATCGAGCGAGGCAAGGTCCAAGGGCGGAACGAATACCCCATGGTGAGCATGTCGGAATCCGACCGGATGCCGGGATAGCGAAACAGATCCCAAGTGCCGCCGATGCGTTCGCGCTGTTCCATCACGACGTAGGTTTTATTGGGACAGTGCCGATTGAGATGATGCGCCGCGTCGATACCCGACAGGCCGGCACCCATGATCAAGACATCGAAGTGCTCTGCAGCGGGCATTTAGGCCAATGCCAAGTTGAGATTCTCAATCGCCTCGTCGATTTCGGCGGTGTTTTTGTAGCCTACGGTGACGCTATCGACGCCCGCATTGCGGAACGCGAACTTCATGGCCGCTTGCCTGTCTTCGCGATCGGTGAACGCGCCTTCACCGATGAGCTTCATGCTGATCACGCCCATGCCTTCGGTGCGCACCTGCTTGACCGTGCTGGTGACTTCGGGCACATTGCCGAGGCCGCGGGTGTTGTAGTCTTCGGCGTCCATCTTGGTGCCGTTGTGATTGACGCGGATCATTGCAACTTCGAGCCACTTGTTGCCAGGCATCTGGCGTAACGCGGGAAGCCCGTGCACCGATGCACCGTGGCCGATGAGGGCCTGCTTGTGCTTGGCTTCGAGTACGCCGTCCTGCCAGCGCACCGTATCCTTGACCCAGGTATCGACATGCTGATAGTGCAGCAGCGCGATGTCGAAGTAGTCGACCTGAGCGAGCTTTCGCAGTTCATCGATCTTTGCCTGCGGATCGCCATTGGCACGCGTCGTGAGCTTGGTCATCAGGCGATAGGTATCGCGCGGGATGCCCTTCAGCGCGATGCCCAGCATCTTGTGCATTTCGCCATAAGATTCGGCGGTTTCAAAGAAGCGGATGCCGCTGTCATAGGCGTGGCGAACGATGCGGGTGAACTCTTCCTGACCGAGATCGCGTTGCACCTTTCCACTAATGGATCCGGTTCCGAAAGCGAGCCTCGTGACCTTTACTTTTGACTTACCAAGTGTGACCCAATCGGTCGCTTTGCCTCCGGTCGCGGGAAGGAGCGGCGAGGTCATCAGGCCGGCTGCAGCGAAGCCAGCGGCTTTGAGAAAACGGCGGCGGGAACAAGGTGTCATGGTGCGAATCTCCGTGGCTGAAATCCTATCATGTCTGGCTCCAGAGATGGCAGCCGCTATTGAAAGAATCCGTTCACGTCCAGGATGACATCCGCAGCATCCGTCACGTAGACGCTGACTTGTCCGATGGTCCCAACCGGAACGATCGCAGCGTTGGCGAGCACTCGCCCCAACAGCGAATTCAAGGTTGAAACCAATGGGCGCGCCCTGCCTGAGGGCCACAGCGACAGGAACCCCAGTGGCCCCGGAGGCACTACGGTGACGTTCATCGCGAAGGCTTTCGCGCTCGCTGGGATGCCGCAACGTCCGGCCACGGTAAAGTCCCGGGTCTCGGTTCGCGTCATCTGCGGCGAACCGTTTCCGGCAACTCGGGTATCCGCCACGCGGCAGGGTGTCACGGGATAGAATGCCAGTCCGCCAGCCACACTACTCGGACGAAAGTATCCGTTGATATCCAGAATCAGTTCAGAAACGTTGCTCACGAAGGCACTCACGGCGCCGCCCGTGCCCGCAGGTACGAGGGCGGCGTTTGCGAGCACTGTTCCATCGAGATTGTTGAGGGTGGAGACCACCGGCTGAGCCTGTCCCGAAGGCCAAAGCGTTAGATAGCCAAGCGCCGCCGGAGGCACGACCGTTGCGTTGAGCGAGTAACTTGTGGCGTTTGAGGGCACGTTGCAAGATCCGGAAACCAAGGGGAAGCTGCGCGAGGATAGAGCCGCGATCGTGGGCGATCCGAAAGCGCCACTGAAACCGCTGTTCCCGCGCGTATCCAGCAGACGGCATGGATCGAGCGTGGCGAACGCATCCCCGCTACCGGCGGTAAAGTACCCATTTATATCCAGGATGAGGTCTGTCTTATCGGTAACGAACACGCTGATCGCGCCCGACAATCCGGCGGGAACGAGAGCAGCGTTGGCAAGAATTCCGCCGTGCAATGCGTTCAAAGTGGATGCCAATGGTTGCGATTGTCCCGCAGGCCAAAGCGTCACGTAGCCCAGAGGCCCCTGCGGCACGACCGTGACGTTTAACGAATAGGCGGTAGCGTTCGATGGAATGTTGCATCGCCCCGTGGGAACCGGAAGATCGCGAGTTCCCAGGGCGTTTAGGGCAGGAGGCCCGAAGTTGCCGGTGGTCCCTTGGCCGGCACGAGTATCCATCAGCCGGCAGGGAGGAACCGGGACAAAGTAGTTGCCGGTTGGCGGCGGAGCGGCTTGCGTGGTGAATCTCCAAAAGAGGGCGGCAGTTTCGCCGAATGCGTTCTTGGCGACCACGCGCCAGTTGTAGACTGAAGTGCCTGAGAGTCCTGAGACTGTATAGTTGGGATTGTTGACAGTTGCCACGAGACTTGGAGTGCTGCTGACGCCAAGGTACACGTCGTAGGAAGTCGCCCCGCTGGCGGCGGCCCAGGAGAGTGTGACGCTTGTAGCGATGCCTGTCGCATCGTAGAGGGGGGATGGTGAAGTGGGTGTTCCAGGAGGAACTCCGGCGACTGTCCGCAAAGACCGGACCTGCGAAAGTGCCGATCCCCCCGGGCCGATCGCCTGCACCTGCCAGTAGTATGTCGTGCCAGCCTGCAGTGTGCTCAGCGTGGTGTTTGTGCCGGAGGTCGATAAATAGAAGGGCGGCGGATTTGTGATTCCGAAGCGAACCTCATAACTGGTGGCCCCGGAGGATAAATTCCAGCCCAAAGACGGGGTGAGACTCAGATTGGTGGCACCGTCGGCTGGGGTGGTCAATGTTGGTGCCGAAGGTGGCGACCCTGCAGAGGATGGTGTGAGCTTGCGAATGCGGCCATAGAATCCGTCGACAATGTAGAGGTTGCCTGCGGCGTCGACTTCCACATCGAAGAGCACTCCTAGGGTCGCGGCGAGTGCCGGTCCGCCATCGCCCGTGTATCCTTGTGCGCCGGTACCGGCGATGACGATTGGGGTGGAAGATCCGGATGGCACCCTCCAGATTTCGTGACGGTCTTGTGCGCCGAAGTAGACGTTTCCAGCGGCGTCGACTGCAAGCGAATCAGGCTTGACGCCAAACGAGCTCGGTACCAAAACCGTAAAGGTGTTGGTGGTTGCGCTCACCCTGTAAATGGACCGATAACCCGCTGTGGCGATGAACACATTGCCGTCGGCGTCGGTTGCGAGCGCATCGATCAATGGGAGCCTGGCTCCGAGAGCGCTGCCGCCATTGGCTGGAAGCGCGGTGCCACCGCCGGCGAAGGTTGTGATGATCCCGGTTCCCGCAGCCACCTTCCGGACGGTCTCGCAGAGCGTCCCGACGTAGAGGTTGCCCGCGCGGTCGACTGCAATGGTATCGGGCTGCGACAGCGTCGCGCTGGTAGCGGGGCCCCCATCGCCGGTGCATCCAGGGGCACCGTTGCCCCCAACCGTCGAGATGACGCCTGTACTCGCGGTGACTTTCCGGACCCTATATCCATAGCTTTCGGCAATGAATAGGTTCTCGTTGGCATCGAGAGCCAGGCCGAAAGGGCCGTTGAGGGCGGCTGCGGTGGCGAGTCCGCCATCACCGGTGGAGGCTGCTGCACCTGTGCCTGCGAAGGTCGTGATGATTCCCGTTCCGGCGGCGATCTTTCGCACCCTATTGTTGTCGGTATCGGAAAGATAAAGATTCCCAGCCCGGTCGATGACAACGTTGGTAGGCAGGTTCAAACTGGCATGGATCGCGGGCACGCCCTCGCCGGAGAACATCGCGCTACCGTTGCCCGCCACAGTCGTCGCCGCGGTTGATCCCGGAGCAATCTTGCGGACGCGATTGGTGTCGGTATCCGTAAAGAGTAAATTTCCCGTGGTATCGGACGAAATGCCGAAGGCTCGCGTTACGCTGCCTCCCGGCACGATTGTGCTGAGGGTGCCAGATCCGGCGGCGACTTTTCGGATCTTGTTGGAATCGGAAAAATAGACATTGCCCGCTCCGTCGAAGGTGACCGCAACTGCGGAAAACAAGTCCGCGTTCGTAGCAGGGCCACCGTCGCCCGGAAACGCGGTTCCACCGCCGGCGATGGTGCCGATGATTCCGGTTCCGGCGGCAACCTTGCGCACACGGTCGTTGTCAGCGATGAAAAGATTTCCCGAAGCGTCCACGGCGACATCCACGGGCGAATTCAGTTTGGCCGCCGTAGCTGCGCCGCCATCTCCTGGCGAGGCCGTGCCACCTCCGGCGACCGTTGTGACGATGCCGGTGCCAGCGGCAACGCGCCGGACATTGAGATTGACACGGTCGGCGATAAAGAGATTTCCACCAGCGTCGATCGAGAGCCCCCGGGCAGAGTTAAGGCGGGCACTGGTGGCTGGTCCGCCGTCTCCGCTGTTGCCTGGTGCGCTTGAGCCGGCGTAGGTCGAGACGATGCCAGTCGCGACGGTTACTTTCCGGACACGGAACCCATCGCTGATGTAGATGTTTCCCGCTGCATCGACCGCGATACCTTCCGCTGTCGCGAGTTGGGCGAGATGCGCGGGGCCACCGTCGCCCGACGATGCGCCGCGAATGCCATTTCCCACCACCAGATCGATCACTCCGGATGTATTGACCCGGAACGCTCGATTGTAGGCGGTGTAATAGAAGCGGCCGGTCGAATCCCAAGCCACGGAAAAGGGCAGTTTCGCGTTGGCTGTGATTGCCGAAACGTGAATCGGACCACCGCCCGCGATGGTCGAGATCGTGTACTGTTGTGCGTAGCAAGAGACGGCCAGCACGGCCAGCATTGGAACCCGGGGCGACATCCCAAGAGCTGCAGTCACGACGGAAGGCAACCCCGATCGGGCGATTTTCATGGCCTATTGTCGCACGGTCGTAGGATCGCTCCGCTCTTCTTAACACTGCTTTAACCGAGAATTTCCTCTGAGCTTTGCCGATGGCTGAACGACCACACATGGCGGCACGTTCAGGCATACTGGAAAGAGAAGAGAGACCGACCTCTCCAATCTCGCAATGACCAGCCTGAGAATGGACAAATGGCTTTGGGCAGCGCGCTTCTTTAAGACGCGCTCGCTTGCGGCTCATGCATGTGAATTGGGCAGGGTCCTGTCCAACGGTCATCCGGCCAAACCAGCGCGCGACGTCAAGGTCGGCGACATGCTGCGAATCAAGAACGACGCAGGTGAATTCACTGTGGAGGTGCTGGCTCTCAGCGAAATGCGAGGGCCCGCGCCGATCGCCCAGACTTGGTATCGCGAAACCGAAGAGAGCAAACTGCTGCGGGCGAAGGTCGCGCAAGAGCGCCGCGGGATGCCACTCTACGAGGCCGCTTTCCAAGACAGTGGACGCCCATCAAAGCGCGATCGCCGTGACATGGATCGATTGCGTGGACGCGGTTGAACGTCTTCGAGAATCGACTGGATTTTTCGAAACGAGCGCTGCGGAACGCAAACAAACGCCAAGAGGACCTTTATTTGGCTTCCACCAGTTGCTTCGTGATGCGCAGTGCTTGACGAAAGTCCGTCACGCCATCCGGAGCGCGCCTTGGACTTTACCAAGCCGCCAAACGCCCCGGTAAGACCATCCGAGCGGGCCATGTTCAACACCAGCAGATGATGCGCCTTGCCTGGCTGCGATTCATCGTCGATCAGCGCCCGCAGTTCCAAGGCCGTCTGAAAGTGGCGATCAGATATTTCGTCCCGAGCGATTGCGAAACCGGATGCACCGCCACATGATTGAGCCGGAAGACGGGTTTCAAACCGAAAGCAGCTTCCGACCAATAGAAGTAGTCTTCAAGTCCCTTGGCGCGCGGTGCAGCCGGATAGTCCAGTAGAAACTTCTGCAGTTCCGGGGCAGCGTCGGGAAGCATATCCGCGCGCTGCAACATCTCCGCAAACTCCTGGGCGATAAACTGTGGGCGGTCGGAATCGACATAGACGGCGAGTTCGCTGTTGCCGCCGTGACGATAGGCTTCGATGTACTCAAGCGCCATGCGGTGAGCCAGTTGACTGACCTTTGTCGCAACGTCGGCCGAGTTCCAATCGATTTTTGCCAGCGAGTCGAAAGCACCCTTGCCCAGCTTGATGCCGTACTTTCCAGGGGGGCATTTTTTGAGTGCGGCGATGTCACTCTTGTTGACCTGAAATCCGGCGGTCCACCGTGCGTTCCGGAGGTGCGTCGATGCGGATGACTCCCGCCACAGCCACCTCGCGTTTCACACTGCCTTCGATGCGGTAACAAACGCTTCGCCGCGGCGAAAGGCGGACAGATCGGCTGGCTTGGCCCCGAACTTGGAAATCAACAGTTGCTCGATCTTGGATGTGGATTGTTGGGAGTTCGCGGCAACCACCGCAAGCAAGAGAACCAATGGAAACAGACGTCGCATCGGCTTCATTATCCGACCTGCACGAGACCATATCGGCGCTGCCAGTGATCGCGAATGTAGGCAATGGCCCGCTGCAGTTCCTGCGGCGTTGGGGGTTGATTGACAAACTGCCCCGCCTCGATGCGAGCCTCTTCGAGCAGTTCCTTGTCGCGCACGATGTTCCCCAGCCGGAACACCGGAAGTCCGGATTGCTTGGTGCCAAAGAACTCGCCCGGACCGCGCAGTTTCAGATCCATCTCGGCGATGTGAAAGCCATCGTTGGAATCGACCATTGTTCGAACCCTCTCCTTCGCGATATCTCCGAGCTTTTCGGTCACCAGCAGGCAATAGCTCTGCTCGGCACCGCGCCCGACACGACCGCGCAACTGATGCAACTGCGATAGTCCAAACCGTTCCGCCTGCTCGATCACCATTACGCTCGCGTTGGGAACATCCACGCCGACTTCGATCACGGTGGTCGAAACCAGAACGTGTGTCTCCCCGCGCTTGAACGCATCCATGGCGGCTTCCTTTTCATCCTGAGGAAGCTTGCCATGCAGCAGCCCGACCTTCAGTTGCGGAAACACGACGTCCTTCAAATGCACGTGCATCTTCTGCGCGGCCTTCATGGCCTGCGTCTCGGACTCTTCAATCAACGGATACACAACATAGGCCTGGCGTCCGGCTTCGATCTCCGAGAGGACGAAACTCCAGACCTGCTCGATGCGGTCCTGCTTCACGTGCTTGGTCACGATGGGCTTGCGTCCAGGGGGAAGTTCATCGATGATCGATACATCCAGATCGCCATACATCGTGAGCGCCAGCGTGCGGGGAATCGGAGTTGCGGTCATCACCAGCACGTCCGGATTCCCGCCTTTCTCGAGCAACTTCTGCCGCTGCTCGACACCGAACCGATGCTGTTCGTCGACCACCGCAAGCCCGAGTTTTGCGAAAACGACATCCGGTTCCAGCAAGGCATGCGTGCCCACGGCAACATGCACGAGGTTCGCGGCCAGCAGTTTTTTGAGTCCAATTTTTTCGCGGGCCGTGTTCGAACCGGTCAATAGAATCACGGTGTACGGCAGCTTTTGAAACAGCCGTTTCAAGTAGAGATAATGCTGCGTGGCGAGGATCTCGGTCGGCGCGAGCATCGCCACCTGATAGCCATTTTCAATAGCAATAATGGCGGATTCGGCAGCCACTAAAGTCTTGCCGCTGCCAACGTCGCCCTGCAACAGACGATACATCGGGCTCGGCAACGCCATATCCTCAGCGATTTCTTTGAGCACGCGCTTCTGCGCACCCGTGGGCCGGAACGGCAACATCGCCTTGATCTGTTCGCGCACGCGATCGTTCAACTGAAATTCGATGCCCGGCTGAAAGCGCGCCTGATTCTTTTTCAGCATCAGGCCGCATTCGAGCCAAAAGAACTCTTCGAAGATCATGCGCTGCTGAGCGGGCGACCGAAAGTTGTTGAGCAGTCGCGCGTCGCTGCCCGCGGGAGGAAAGTGCAGATCGCGAATCGCCTGCCAGCGATCGGGCAAATTCAACTTCTCGCGAACCGTTGCCGGCAGAGGATCCGGAACGGGAGCCAAGGCTTCGAGCACTCGCCAAGCGATGCCGCGCAGAATCTTGGTGGTCACTTTGCCCGCCGCCTCATACACGGGTACGATACGGCCCGTATGCAGACCCGCGGTCTCGGGATCGTCTTCGGACGCAGTGAGGATCTCGAACTCGGGATGCATCATCGAGATCGAACCGGAATAGCCATCGAATTCGACTTTGCCGAAAAGCGCCACCCGGACGCCGGGCTGTAGCACATCGGCAAGATATCCACCGTGAAACCACTTGCCCACCAGCGGCATCGGCGACGAATCGCGAAAAACGGCCTCGAACATTCCGAGACGTTTGCGTTGAAAGCCTGCGGCCTTCGCGCTGCGAACCTCGGCGATTACCGTCGCCGTCTCACCGACGGCCAACTCCGAAACGGTTTTCACGTTGCTGCGATCTTCGTAGCGGAATGGCGAATAGGTGAGCAGGTCTTCAACGGTGACGAGGCCTTTGGCTTCGAGCATCTTCGCCCGCGCCGGGCCAACGCCCTTCACATACATCAGTTGAGTTTCGAGATCCAAGTCTACGTTTCCAGGGGAAATATCCAAATTTTTTCGGCCGCCGGGCGACCGATTTGAACCAACCCGCCGTCCACCCGCAGGCTCATGGTGTCGTCGTAGTTGCGTGCGACGATTTCGAAGTGCTTGCCGGGCGCGAGACCAATGCCGTCAAGATATTCGAGTAGCCGGATATCGCGTTCGAAGACACTTATCAAC
>CAZCPL010000187.1:0-10920 GCA_964500255.1 uncultured Solibacteraceae bacterium
CAACTCCAGGGTTGGTCCGAGGATCACGGGGATGCCGCGTTCTTTGATCCGTGGGCCGTTGTCGCCGAGTTCGTCCAGCCCCGCAAGAATGATCTTGACCTTCTCGCGATCGGCGAACTCGATGGCTTCGCGAATCGTGCGGGATTTTCCTGCGACGATCATGAGCGGCGTCTTGCCTTCCAGCACCGGAATCATCGCTTCGAACTTGAGATCGGTGCGAAGGCCCGGTTCCTTTGACGCTTTGCCCTTCTGATAGCGGCGGGCCTTTTCGAAGAACTCATGCATTTCCGCGATGCGTTTTTCGAAGTTGCGTTTGGCATCGGCGAAGCTGGTGCGCGGAAACGAGGCCGGCAGATCCATCATCATGGCGCGCGCCGACATCGTTTGAATCACCGGAAACTTCAACTGGATCGCAGCGTTGCGCTTCAGTTCCATCTCTTCCCAAGTCCAGCCGTCCAGATGCATCAGGGCCGATTGGCCAGTGATGATCGGGTTGAGGCTGCCGAAGGCGAAGCCGCGCTGTTCTGAAGATCCGCCGCCGGGCAGCACGATCACACTGGTGATTCCGTTGGCGCGGGTCACAGGCACGTGTTCGCTCGATGGATTGACGGCGACCGACGAACGCAACTGCGGATTGAAGTCGCCCAGTTCGCCGGTATCGGCGCTTTCGCGCACCGCGCCGATTTCAGACATGCCGACTTCCGTTGCCGAATTGATCATGCCCGGGTAAACATGCATTCCCTTAGCTTCGACGATCCGGATGCCTTTCGGCGGTGTGAACTTGCCGGTAGTGACATCGGCGATCTTGCCGTCGATAACGAGGACGGAGGCGTTTTCGAGTTTGGGTCCTGTCACCGGATGCACGGTGGCATTGCGGATCAGAAACGAGTCGTTCGCTGCGCCGAAGGCAAGCGCCGCTGTGAGCAATAAGCCGCGAATTACCATGATTGAGGTCTCCTTGCCGCGCCGCCTTCTTTTTTCATCGGGGGCATTTGCGACTGCGCCTGCTGTTTCTCTTTCTCCATGAGGCCCTTCTTGCGAGCCTCTTTCGCCGCGCGATCGCTGATGTCTTTGTCGCGATCGAAGTACGGCGAACCGTCGATCCAAACGCGCTGTACTTTCGCGTAGTTCGACAGCGGATTCTTGTCGTAAAGCACGAGATCGGCGTCTTTGCCTACTTCGATCGAGCCGACCCGAGTGTCGATTCCCAACTGTTTGGCCGGGTTGATGGTCACCATGGCGAGCGCTTCTTCTTCCGTCACGCCGCCATACTTCACGACCTTGGCTGCTTCGGTGTTGAGATGGCGCATCAGTTCCGCCGAGTCGCTGTTGAGCGAAACGAGCACGCCCTTCTTGTGCATGATCGCGGCATTATAAGGGATGGCGTCGAAAGCCTCGACCTTATACGACCACCAATCGCTGAACGTCGAAGCGCCCGCGCCGTGCGCCGCGATCTCTTTGGCGACCTTGTAGCCTTCGAGTACGTGTTGCAGCGTCCTGATCTTGAACCCAAACTCATCGGCGACGCGCAGCAGCATCAGAATCTCGTCCGCGCGGTAGCAGTGTGCATGCACGTGGCGCTTGCCTTCGAGGACTTCCACCAGTGGATCCAGCTTGAGATCCCGCTTAGGTTCCGCGATGCGTTCGCCTTTGGCGAGGCGTGCACGATAATCCTGCCAAGTCTTCCGATACTCGCTCGCATCGATGAAAGCCTGGCGAATCACGTCCTCAACACCCATCCGCGTTGCCGGATAGCGTAACGGACGCGCACCCGCACCGCCTACGTTCTGTGCGGAATTTCCAGCCCGTTTGGGATTCTCGCCCAAAGCGAACTTGATGCCGGGCATCGCGCCTTCGAACAGCACAGCTTGCGCATCCTTGCCCCAGCGCATTTTGATGATGTTGGTCTGGCCGCCGATGGAATTCGCACTGCCATGCAGGATGTTGGCTGTGGTGACGCCGCCAGCGAGCGCGCGATAGATCGCGATGTCCTCGGCGTTGATCACGTCGCCGATGCCAACCATTGAGGAAACCGACACACTGCCTTCATTGATGGCTTCGGCGGCGATGTGCGAGTGGGCATCGATGATGCCAGGGATGAGATGCTGTCCGCCGGCGTCGATGATTTTTGCGCCTTGCGGCACCATCACTTTTTCGCCGACTTGATCGATCTTGCCGTCCTTGACGACGACTGAGCCGGTGATCTTGCCTTTTGCCATCGTCCAGATGGTGGCGTTTTGGATGACGAACGTCTCGGCGTGCGTTGCGAAAGCAGCCGCGATGAGAAGAAGAATTGGATATCGCATTAGTTCGTCCTCGGTCTGGCATTCATGGATGGTGCACCGGAGCCAGCGCCGCCAGGCGTGGGGGCGTCCGGTGTCGGCTCGTACTTCACGCCGTCGATGATGATATGCATCACCTGCGGACGATCGTCGAAGATGCCGCCCTTGGTGACGACGACGTTCGCGATCTTGCCCTTTTCGATGCTGCCGAGCCGATCGGAGACGCCAAAGATTTCCGCAGCGTTGATGGTGAGTGCCTTCAGCGCATCGGCTTCCGAAAGGCCGTTGGTCATTGCTTTGCGAACTGCGCGGATGATATCGCGAGGTTGTTCCACCGCGTCGCCGTAGAACGCAAAGAGGATGCCGCGCTTGGCGAACTCAGCGGGCGTGGTTGGCGATCTGTCCCTCATCTCAAGAGCCTTGAGCGAATCGAGCTCATCAGGGTCGCCATTGGCAGTTTTTTCGGGCCAGCGGAGATTGAGCAAAACCGGGAGTCCTGAAGCCTTGACCGCGTCGGCCGCACGATAGCCTTCATGCAAGCCATAGAGCACTGTGGGGCGCTTCAGTTCTTTTGCGAACGCGATCATGCGGGTGATTTCCACCGCGCGGTTCGCGGGCAAAAGAAGGCGGGGCGATTCGATGACGCCTTCGAGCGCCCGATCGTATTCCGGACGTGAAATGCCGCGCGGATTGTCGGCGTACTGTTTCTTGACCTTGGTGTAGCGCTCTGCATCGATCATTACTTGCCGGATGTAGGAGATCGACCCCATCAGTGAGGCCGGGAATCCCGCGCCAAAGCCGCCATTCGAAAGCGTCATGTATTGACCGGCGGAAGGGGCGATGATCATGTCGGTCGGCTTTTCGCCTCCGAGGTTGATGACTGCGCCCTGACCGGCGAAGATGCCACGTTTAGGCCACGCGATGGCGGTGGTGAATCCGGCATTGCGTGCGGATTCAATGCGCCGATCACTGGTGTTGATCTGATCGGCTACGCGTAGCCAACTGGTGGTGAACGGCCGGTCTTCGGGTCCGCGGGCGGGCGGTGCTGCTGAGGGCGCAGGTGCTGCGCCGCGGCCTCCCGTGGGTGCCGCTGCGGCAGGCGCGGCCGTGGGCGTTGCCTCCGCGATGCCCCAAGTGCTGATCGAGTCGATCAAGCCCGGGTAGACGGTGAGGCCCTCGCCGTCGATGATCCACGCATCGCCAGGGATGCTGATATTCTCGCCAACCGCTTCAATGAGGCCGTTCCGCAGAACGACGGTTCCCTTGCCAATGATAGGGCCAGAGCCTGTGACGATTCGTGCATTGCGTATAGCGATTCCCGATGGCGGCTGGGCCATGAGGAATCCCCAACACAGAAGAAGGAGGGTGAAGATCTTTCGCATGTGGGTTAACGGTTATTATAAAGGGTTCGAACCCTAATCATGGCGAAAACGAAGCAAATAAGTTACAAAGACGCTGGCGTCAACATCGACGAGGCGGATCGCGCAGTCCATTCCATCCGCGACATCGCGCGCAAGACGTTCTCGAAGAACGTGCTCACCGACATTGGAAGTTTTGGCGGTGGATTCCTGCTCGAAGGCGTTAAAAAGCCTGTCCTGGTGAGTTCCGCGGATGGTGTTGGCACCAAGTTGAACCTCGCGTTTATGACCGGCCAGCATGGCACGATCGGTGAAGATCTCGTCAATCATTGCGTGAACGACATCGCCGTGCAAGGCGCGCGGCCGCTGTTTTTCCTCGACTACTTTGCGGTCGGCAAACTCGATGCGCGCGTTGCCGCATCGGTCGTTTCCGGCTTGGCTCGCGGTTGCAAGGCCAACGGCTGTGCGTTGATCGGAGGCGAGACCGCCGAGATGCCTGGACTGTACGCGGACGGCGAATACGATCTGGCGGGTTTCATCGTTGGTGTTGTCGAAAAGAAAAAGATGTTGACCGGCGCGAACATCGCGGAAGGCGATGTGTTGCTGGGGCTGCCTTCCACTGGCCTGCATACGAATGGCTATTCCCTGGCGCGCAAGCTGGTGTTCGAAGTGGCGGGATACAAGCATGACAGCCATGTTGCCGATCTCGGCACAACGCTCGCGCAGGAATTGATGAAGGTGCATCGCAGCTACCTGAAGCCGCTGCTTGCATTGCACGATGCGAAGTTGCTGGGCGGCGCGGCGCACATCACCGGTGGAGGCATTACCGACAATACGCCGCGCGTTTTGCCCAAAGGCTTGGGCGTTCGGATCGCGAAGAGTTCTTGGCCGGTGCTGCCGGTGTTTGAGATGCTGCGCAAGATCGGCGATGTTCCAGAAGACGATTGGCGGCGGACGTTCAATCTCGGCATCGGCATGATCTTTGTCATTTCGAAGAAAGATCTGGCGAAGGCGACCGCGCTGCTGAAGAAGCTGAAAGAGCCTTTCCATCAGATCGGCGAGGTAGTGAAGGTCAAGCCCAAGGCCGCGCGGGTTGCTTACGAATGAAGAAACTTGGGGTCCTGCTTTCAGGGCGAGGTTCGAACTTTCAGGCGATCGCGCGTGCTGTGGCGGCGGCCACACTCGATGCGGAAATCGCGGTGGTGATCTCCAATCGGCCGGATGCGCCGGGGTTGGAGATCGCGCGATCGCTCGGCTTGAAGGCCGTGGGACTGACGTCGAAAGGGATCGATCGCGAGACCTTTGACCGGCAGTTGGTCGCACTGTTGAACGAGCACGAGGTGGATCTGGTTTGCCTCGCGGGATACATGCGGTTGTTGAGCGGCTACTTTGTGCGGTCGTTTCCCATGCGTGTGTTGAATATCCATCCTTCGTTGCTGCCCGCGTTTCCAGGGCTGGACGCACAGCATCAGGCGTTGCTGTATGGCGTGAAGTTCAGCGGATGCACGGTGCATTTTGTGGACGAAAATCTGGATTCGGGTTCGATTGTGCAGCAGGCTGTGGTGCCGGTGTTGGATGGCGATACGGCGGATACATTGTCGGCGAGGATCCTGGCGGAAGAGCATCGCATCTATCCCGAAGCGATTGGGCGTGTGATCAAAGGCGACTATCATCTGGATGGCCGCCGCGTGATTCAGAATTGATGGGATATTGGTACCGGTCACGAAGACGGCCCTTCGTTGTTCGTGCCATGGAGGCAATGCAGAAGAGCCAGCCGTATTGTTCGGCGATTGTCACTATCCCGGCGGACCGTGAAGCCTTCCCTCTCGTCGGCGATGCCGGTGTATAAAGGGCAGAAACCCTGTTCACAGAAGTAACGACTACTGGAGTCGCGTGGCTGCAATGTGCCGCAATGTGAATCCTAGTAGGAAGCCGGCGACCATGCCGAGAGCAATGCGGACCGGCGAAGGTTGCGGCTTCTTCTTTCCGAGTTCCAAAGCCATGATGGGTGCCTTGCCGGTATCTCCGACGGCTTGCACGAGATCCACCACCACCTGCCTCGCGGCGAGCATTTCGCCATAGTCAAAGCTAACGACGATTTCGTCTGGCTTGACCGGTGTTGTCGTGATGCGCTGTTTCACCTCGTCGAGTGAGAGCTTGATGTTGCGCTTCTCGATGATCGCGGTAAGCTTAGCGTCGGTCATTGCTTGCTGGACTGCGATCGTGATGTCGCTCGGCTGCGCCGAAGTGATGAAGGTCGCGGAAGGCAGCGCTTTCACCGTCCAGATCGAAAGCACGAGGCCGAGGATCGTGAAGACGAGCGGCAAAATCCAGCGCGATTTGAGCAGAATCAAAGAGCGAACTCCTTCGGATTACGGGTGGCGAATCGGATCCAGAATGCTAAATCCGGATGCTCTCTCGTTTCGATGTTGATCCTGTTATTTTCAACATACCCGACTTTGGCAGAGTCTGTTCCAATGGGGCCATTGGGGCTCCATTGGAGTCGCGCGTCTGTTTGCGCGCGCATGGTCTCGATGACCTTTCTCCATACTTCAAGGCCACAAAGGTAGAGTCCAACGGCGAACAATCCCGCACTCTCGATCCAACGATTCATGCAGCAACCTGCTTGGCGATCTGATCGAGGCGCTCGCGCGCGACGTTGAACTCGCATCCCACGAACGCAATGATGCTCAGCAAGTACATCCAAACCAGCAGTGCAATCACCGCCGCAATGGATCCATAGAGGACGCTGTAGTTTGCTACGTTGCGGACGTACCAGTTGAATCCCGCCGTGGTCAGCAACCACAAGACCGAGGCAACGATCGCACCCCGCCACACTTCGCGGAACCGGAGTCTACGGTTCGGCGCGATCTGATAGAGCAGCGCGGTGCCAAGCACGATGCCTCCGAGCGCGAGCAGGAACCGCATCGCTTTGCCGAGCAGCGCGATCCAAGTGGTGAGCTCCGCACCGTTGTGGCTGATGCCGATGGTGTAAAGCAGCGTCGCTTCCGTCTGATTACCGAAGATGATCAGAGCCGACGCGCCGACGCCTGGCAAAGCAACGCACAAAACAAGCAGTGCCGCGATGAGCCGTTCTTTCACGGGACCGCGTCCCCGAGGGATGTGATAGGCGGCGTTGAACCCTTCGATGAGGCTCATCATCGCACCGGACGCGGCCCAGAGTGACAGCAAGAACGCGACGACGATCAGGTAGACGGGCTCTCCACCACGGACGGCGAAGAAGCGTTCCACCAGTTCTTGCGAGCCCGGTGGAACGGCATCGAAGACAAACATCGTGATCTGGTTGGCCACGGACGACGCGTTGGTTTGCACTAGAATCGTCGTCAGCGAGGTCATCACCGGAAAGAAAGAGAGCAGGCTTGAATAGGCCGCGCCTTTTGCGATCCCGAAACAATTGTCACCATAGGCGTTCCAGAAGGCCTGACGCAGAAGCCACCACTGACGCGAGAGCCACGATGGTTCCGAGACGTATATGGCGGACGAAGCTTGCACCATACGAAATTATAAGCTGCGGCTGAATCAAACTCGGAAGTGTTCTCGCTTGAAATTCTAGAACACACCGCTATGCTCACTCCCAAAGACTACTACGATCGATTTTTCAAGATATCCGCCTTTGCCGAGCCATACGGCATGATCGGTCCGTTTTCGGTTCACCGGTACCGCAACCTGAGTCACTCATCGGGAAAGGTGGAAACCAGCGCTTACGAAGGCATGCGTCTCAAAGACAAGATCATTGGTGCACTTCGTTCGAGATACAAGAAAATCACGGGAAAACATCAGAATGGCGACTTGATCGTGATTCCCGAAGCTAGCGCCGCCGATTGGTTCCAGGGCATTGGCCTTGTGATCCAAAAAACGGCGATCGTCGCGGCCTTTGCCGGGAAGGGACGTCCAGCTACGATCTCGAACGCGATCACCTGTGGCCTCTCGACAGGGGTGATGAATCTGGATACGATTTACGGGGACCTTGAACTGATGGGTCTCGACTGCAATGGCTTTGTCGGCGGCTATGCATTTGAACGTGGCGTAACCGGTGCCGATGGCCACCTCGGTCCATCCACGGAGCCGAGCACGTTCGCTGCCCGCGGGATCGCGCGAGAGACGTGGGACGATGTCCGTGCCCACGATATTCTGCTCACGCCGGGGTCGCCGCAGCACATCCGCATCGTTCACGCGAAATACGCAGATACGATCGAGGTTTGTGAGTCAGCTTCGAGTCTGAAAGGGCTTTCCTGGCGGCAATATCGCGTTGTCGGGGATGCGTATGGAGATACACAAGTGCAGGGGCGCAAAGGAGAGGCGCGGATGTTCAAGCTACGGAGGTCCACGCAGTCAGGCGGGACCTCAGATCATTGGGTGCTGATTAGCAGGGTAGGGCTCTAGTTGGAGAGATTCTTGATGAAGATGTTGCGGAACTCCACTTTCATGGGTGGCCCGACGTGGATCTGGAATCCGAGAAGGCCCTTCATCATGCGGTTCTTGGCATCGTCATCGAGAAACACCGACATCACCTTGCCGTTGTAAATGTGGATGAGCAGGTTGCCGCGGGCGATGACATGCATCGTGTTCCAGTCGTTGATCTTTAGGAAGCCGCGCAGTTCGTCGGAACTGTGGATGTTGCCAAGAATTTTGCCCTTCGGGTCCTGGTCTTTGCGCGTTGCCATAACGCCGCGCGGGGCGAGAAAGCCTCTGCCGCGCTCTTCGTAGAGCAAGCCGGTATAGGTGTTCTGAAAATCGATATCCGATTGATAGCCCTTCAGCACCCACTTGCCTTCGTCGGGCAGCAGGACGCTTCGGTATTGCACGCCGCTGTTGGTGCTGTCGATGCGGTATTCGAGTTTGAGTTCGAAGTCAGACGGTTCGCCTCCGCGCCAGATGACGAACGTGTTCTTCTTGACAGGATTCTCTTTCGTAGCTTCGCCGATCAGGACGCCGTTTTCGGCGCGCCAAAAGGCCGGGTCGCCATCCCAATTCTTGAGCGTTCCGTCAAAGATGGATTCGAAGCCGGTGCGGTCTTCGAGGGGGACGGCCTCGGGTCCTTGGGGCGTGCGTGGGCCACGGGGCCGCGCAGGGGCGTCTGCGGCGGGCGGTTGAGCCGCAAGTGGAAGCGCGATGGCGAGTGAAAGCAGGACGAGTGTTCTCTTCATAGGTGCAACCGACTCATGATATCCGAAGACAGCGATAAGATGGGTCCGCATGGCTGATCTCAACGAAGCACTGGTGCGAATCCTCGCGGACTTTGGCGCGGATAGCGGCACAATTCATTTGATGGGCGACGATGGCGGGTTGCATTTGCGCGCGGCATCCGCAGGGATCCCGCCAACGGTTTTGGAAGCGGTGCGCTTGGTTCCGGTAGGGAAGGGAATGGCCGGGCTTGCTGTGCAACGTAACGAGCCAGTGATGGCCTGCAACATTCAGACGGACACGAGCGGCGACGTTCGTTCGGGTGCCCGCGCGACAGGCTTGCAGGGCGCGATTGCGTTGCCGATCCGTGATGCGGCGGGCGCGGCGGTGGGATGCCTGGGCGTCGCGAGTTTCCGTGAACGGACGTTCACAGAAGAAGAGATCGCGCGGTTGATCACCGCGGGATCCGCACTGGTCTAAACGCTGGCGGCTCGCCGCAGCGGCTGTCCGCCGTGATGTTTCCGCCAAACCCTGCGAAGCTGACGCGACCCTCCGAAGCCGCTACGGTAGGCAACTTCTTCGAGTGTCAGATCGTGGCGCGAGGCGAGATCCTGGGCGCTCTCGAGGCGTAGCTTTTCGCGGAACTCGAGGATTGTGAGTCCTGTGGCTGTGCGGAACTCGCGCGTAAGAGACCGGATGCTCATGCGCGCGACGCGTGCGAGTTCGTCGAGCGTGGCCGAATCCTCGACATGCTGACTGAGCCAATCCTGCACTCGGTGGACTCCTGTATGCGGGTGGCCACGGTGACTGAGGTGGGCGCTGAGTTGATCGTCCGCTCCCGAGCGGCGTTGGTTGAGGACGAGTCCGCGGGTGATGTTGAGGGCCATCTTTGCGCCGCAGTCGCGCGCGACAAGATGCAGCGACATGTCTATGGCGGCGGCGACACCGGCGCTGGTGATCACTTGTCCGTCGTCGACGAACAAAACGTTTTCAATCACTTTTGTAAGCGGGAATCGCCTGCGGAATCGATCGAGTCCGAGCCAATGCGCGGTGGCTTTGCGGTTATCGAGGATGCCGGCCTCGCCGAGGGCGAACGCACCTGCGCAGACTGAAGAAAGGCGCGCACCTTTTGCATAGGCACGGGCGAGCCAGTGGCGTTCCTCCTCCGACGCGAATGGGTCTCTGACGTTTACGCATCCCGTGGCTGGATCGTAAGAAGCTTGGCCAGCGACGACGATCCAATCGTTTTCCTGCGGTTTGGGGAGCTTCTCGATGCCTGAGAAGCGTAGCCCGAGTTTGGTGCGCCGTTGTTCCGCCGTGCCCACAAAGTGGAGATCGTAAGGAGCGCCGATGAGCCGTGCGGTTTCTACGACTTGAGCCGGGCCAGCAACATCGAGCAACTGCGAACCATCGGGAATGAGGATCAAGACTCGCATCGTCAGGATGCTTTCCGAGTCCAGGCTGCGAAGAGCTTTCTGCGGGCCTCGAGTCTGGGCATCGCTCCCGGTGTTTCGCGGACCAGTTTTTCCCAGTTGACAAGGTAGTCGGTTTCACCGGTAACGGCGCGGAACTCCTCGAGAAATGGTTCGATCAATGAGAAGAAGCCGATATGCTCGGTATTGGATTCGCGGAAGAGTTCGAAGTCAATGGCACCACGATTGACCATTGTGGCTGCCATTTCCCAGTAGGTTGTCACCATGCGGTATTCTGCGCTCGCTCGCTCGTCGGACAGAATCAGCCCGAGGATCTCCTGTGCGGAAACAGGTCGGAACTCGCGCGAGAACCACTGGCGCGCGAGCCGCATCTCTGGATCGCGGCGCATTTCGTAAAGCTTTAAAATCAGTTCAGCGGAGGCTTGCAGGCTTGTTTCAGGCATTCCTCATGATATGGCGGATCTGAATCCGGCGCGACCCCTCTTTGGGCGAAGAAGCGGACAGTTCCGGCCACATCGGAAAAGAAGGCGCGGTGAGCACCATGCTACTTTCGATCCATGCGATTTGCCATCTTGTGTCTTTTCCTCTCGGCTTTGGGATTTGCGCAAAACACTGCTCGCGATCAGAGGGTCAAGGCCGCTGCCGAGGCGATGCACGACGCGCTAGTGGAACAGCGCCGCGACTTTCACATGAATCCCGAGC
>CAZCPL010000188.1:0-1146 GCA_964500255.1 uncultured Solibacteraceae bacterium
ACTGCTTGCTGCCGTCGCTGAAGACCTCCGGCCGGCGCTCGCCGACCTGATACATCTTATTCGGCATGGTGGGGCCGCCGATCGCTTTTCCGCCCCCGAAAATGCCCGCAATGGCGGAGAAGAAAGCCCCGTATCCGCCCCCCGCACTCGACGCGCCGCCGAATGCCGCCTCGGCTACGCGCTGGGCGGCGATGCGGATAAGCTGTTTTACGACGTCGTCCGCGAACGAGGCGAAAGCGTCCTTAGCGCTCTTGGCCCCTGTGGCAAAGTCAACGAAAGCGTCGGCAAATGATCCCTGGAATATCTCTTGGAATTTCTGGTTGAGTGGGTCCGCCGACGCGCGGAGCCGTTCTAACGCCAGCCGCGCCTCTTCGGCGTTCTGGATCAGTGCGGGATTGGCTGAAGCGATTGCAATAGCCTCCTGAGCAGAGACAATGCTTTCCATTTGCGCGACGGCAGCTCGGCGGGCCTCGCCAACCTTGGACAGTGTCTCTAGCTCGCTGACCGCCCCGGTGCTGCGCGCGATGGCGAGGCGTTCTTCGTCGAGGGAAAGTTGCTTTGCGACGAAGGATGCGTCGGTCTGGATGTCGGCCAGCTTTTGCGCCTGCCGTAGCTGGGCCTCGTACTGATCGCCCAGCCCTGCGTCCCCGCCTTGCTGCGTTATCAACGCACGAGCCTCCTCTACCTGCCTTGCGATTCGGAGACGCGCCGCGCCCGCGCTGTCGCCGGCGAGTTGCAGCACGCTCGCGCGCAGCTCGTCATATCGACCTTGAAGCGCCCGTAGCGCCCGCGCCTCATCAAGCGACGCCAGGGCGGCGTCTCGGCTCGCCTGGACGGCCACTTCCCCGCGCCGCTGCGTCGCCTGCACGATCTTGCCCCCTAGCTCGCTTCGCTCGGCGTCGTCCTTTGGCTTCGCCGCGCGCAGCGCAGCAATTTCCTTGTCAATTGAGGCGAGCTGGGAGCTGAGCGCGGCGGCACGGATGACTTGCTGCGCGGCGAAGTACCCGCGAAGGTCCACCAGCCCGTCTTCGTATGTGCTGCGCACAATCTGATTAGCAAACTCGAATGTGGCCTTCTGCTCGTCGGCGAAGTCCCGGATCGCACGCACCTGATTGTCGAGTTCCTTCTTCCGGGCAGCGGCTGCGG
>CAZCPL010000188.1:1246-10860 GCA_964500255.1 uncultured Solibacteraceae bacterium
GCTGCGGCTGCTGCCCCTAAGGCCCCGTCAAACACAAGAGCTGGGCGCGGGTCCGGCGTGGAAGCCGCTGGCAAACGGCCGCGCCTAGCCGGCTCTCTAGGGTCTTGCTGCAATTTGTCGTTGACGGAACTTTGCGACTGTGCGAGCTTACGCAATTCACGGGCCTGCGCCACAAGCGTCGTCAAGTAAGGGCGACTGAGCGTAGCGCCCACGTCCTCCGCGTACGCTTTTCCTATGGCCCGGATGTTGTTTATGATGTCTTTCGGATCATCAAAAACAAAAGACTTTGTGGTAGCTGCTACGGAAGCAATGGTCTTCCCGGTTACAACAAATGTCCTGGCAAACACGTCAAGTCCCGTAGCCAAAATCGCTAAGGCATCAACACTGCGCTCTGCGAACTCCGCCACGCCGTTGTTCGCGGCGAGTCTGCCTGTCTCGGCGTCAACGCCGATAAGGCCCTTAATTAACTCGGTGCCAGCCACCACCAAATCGTTGATAGCTGGGAGAGCTTCTGTTGCCGCCGCCTGTGCGTAGAGGCGCAACTGCGCTAAGCTCTTGGCTTGCTTGTCAGCGTACTCGTCTGCGAGGTCAATTTGGCGTTTTGTGAGGGTGGCTTGCCTACCGCCTTGCAATTCCAACGCCTTGAAAACCTTTAGCTGTTCCGCGCCGCTATTACCGAAAAGCGCCTGGGCGACCGCGACCTTTCCGGCGCCGTCAGCGAATCCAGCGAGCGCACGTCCGACGGCCTCATATTGCTCCACGGGGTCGAGCGCCTTAAACTCCTTTATGTTGATGCCGATAGCCTTCAGTGCCGCACCGGCCGTCTTGCTCTCGTCATCTATACCGACCAGGCTCTTGGTCAGTTTGTTCATAGAGCCGGCTACGGAACTAATCTCGACACCGGCCGTCGCGGCAGAAACTGCCAGGGCTGCAAGGCTTTCGGCCGAAGCGCCAGTGGTCTCTTCGAGGTCTTTGAACTTTGCAGCTTCGTTGACAAGCCTCTGGAACGCCACCGCTGCGACTGCTGACGCCGCAATTAGCGCGGTGATGGCGATGGTGGCGGCATTTATCGCGACGGCAACGTTCTTGTCGAATGCTCGGGCGAACCTCTTTGCTTCAGCTTCACTCTTGGTGAGGCCGGTCACAAACTCCGCCGCATTAAGGCCCAGGCTGACGACGAGTGCGCCGAGCGAATTAGCCACGTTGCCCTCCCACAGTCACCGCGCCAAAGAACGACGCCGCATCATCTTCGTCCCCCTCTCCATCGTCGTCCGAATCAAACAAGTAATCCGACAACTTAACATCCTTTCCGCCACCAAGAGACGTCTGCACGACGTAAGCGATTTGTGCTAGATACATCTCAATGCGTCTCATGGGCAGCATGCGCCGGGACGCATACTCGCTCCACCGGCGCAGCTCGCCCTCAGTCATAGAACTGGACACCCCGGCCGCCGTCATGCCTAAGTGAAGGGCCATGTCCATGACGAATTCTCGGCGCGGGGTCACGCGTTTGGGACTGCATCCGCGCGTGCTGCGGCCAGGATCAGGTGCAGCAACTCCCACGGCTGTTTCGCGATCAGCGTAAGGTCTTCTGCATTGGCCGGGTCGAAAAGCAATTGCCCGTCTTCGCTGTAGATAACTCGCGCTGCCGACCTTGCAAGTCGCCGCTTTTTGTCCACCTCCACCGCATCGTCCGTAGATGCGTCAACCTCCTCGACAGTCATCCGCCGCACATAGACGTCCCCCAGGACGCCCGCGTTGACTTTGATGGGTGTGACGGCCGCCTGCGCCGCCACTTCCCACGCCTTGCGCTGCGTGACCCGGTCCATCAACCCGCCGCGAAGTAATAGGGCGCCCCGGTGGCGCGGAGCGTAAAGCTGGCCGTCCACAAACCGCCAACCTGCACGCTTTCGCTCGTCTGCTGAACAAAGCCGAACACGATGATGGTGCCGCCCGATCCAGGCAGGATCACTTTCGCGGCGAGCGTTGTGCCAGCGAGGTACGCGGCCTGAATCGCGGCCTGGATGGCGACGTTCGGTGCGTAGTTGAAGTCCACCTGCACGGTGCCGAAGTCCGGGAGCCCAATCTCAAACTCCTGCGCCGTCGAGCATTGCGTCGTAGCGTCAATTTCCGGAGAGCTGCCGCCCTGCCGGTTCCAGCCTGTCAGCTCGCACAGCGTTGAAAACTGTGCAAGATCGACCTTTCCGCCGCCTGTATATGTGCCGTAATCCGTACTGCTGACGCCGAGCAACTTGTAGCTGTTGACGTCGATGCGCTCGATGACGAACGGCGAATCGTTCACCTCCGTCATTCCGAGCGCACCCAGGACGCGGATTACGTCCTTCGTGGCGCGGTTGCTGCCCGTGCTGGTGACAACGGCGACCGCAGCCTTGCTGATCGCGCTGATGGTTTCGCTGGGCGAGTCCCCCGAGTAGCCAGTTAGAAACTGGATCGTGGACCCCTGAAGTTTGAAGCGTTTTCCGCCGGCCATTTTGGGCCCCTTTCGTTTTACAGATTAAGCCGCGAGACTGCGGCGGGTGAAGAACTCACGTTGAAGAAGGGTGAAACACATATTCAATCATAGCGCGATGCGTTTTAGTTTCGGCATCGAACGTCTCAAACCCGCCTGTGCGCTCGCATCCCGGCGTGACGCTGGCCATGGCAGCAATGACGGAAGACTTCAACGTCTTCATGACATCGTATGTCAATGCAACGACGTCCAACTGGACCCGCACGTCGTCGGTGGGCTCGTCTTCGCTGCCACATTGATCCGGGAAAGGGGTGTCGCTGACAACAGTAAATCTGATGGCGGGCCAGCTTGGTGCAAGCGGCTCCTGCGGGAAGGTGGCCGCATGCACTCGGCCGCCAACAAGCGCCGAGAGGGCTGGCTTTATGACGAGTCCGACGTTCATCGCTTCGCCTTCGCAATCCCTCTGCGCAACCGTTCCGCAATCACGTCAACCGCCTTTCGCTTCTCGGACTCGTATGCCGGACGGAGAAAGGGCTCCGCCGGCATGTTGACTGTGCCGAACTCAACCAGGTGCGCGTGTGGGGCGCGGTCAATCTTTTGGCCTTTCTTGTTCGCAGGCTTTCCGCGCCCGCGAACCGTAACGATGTGCGCGACCGTCAGCCCAGCTAGTTGTCCCTTGGGAAGTTTCTTGACGATGATGGCGCCGAGCAGAGAGCCCGTATCGATGGCCGGACTTTGGCGGATGTTGCTTTGCGCGGTGGTTTTGACGAGCTTCGCGGCGGCGGCGGTGGCTTGGCCCGCGATGCGCTCAGCCACCTTCGCGCTCAGCCCGCGCATCGCCTCGCCCAATTCCCGAAGGCCGTCGACTCGAACTGTTTGCGTAGCCACGTTTGACATCAGCCTTGGTTGAGTCCGGTCCTACAAATCACGGCGATCAGCCGCCCTCGCAAACCTTGGTCCGGCATATCCAAGATGTTCATAATCGACCCCTTCCAGATTGCTCGATCTAGCGCCGTCAGCCCGAAGCGCTTGAACACGTCGGCGCGAATCCATATCGTATATGCTCGCGGGGTTCTGATGCCACCGTCAGAAACCGGCTCCGGGCTGCTGGCTTTCGCGCCGTCCACCGCGGCCCAGGTAGTAGCCACCGCGCGCCAATCATCCGGAGAGCGCCCGCCGCTGGCCGTGTCGGTGGCGAAGTTCCGCTCCCAGCGTACAAGCTGGTCTAGCCGCCTAGCGTCGACGTGGGCCCGGATGCTCATAACGCCAACTGCACCCGGTAGGGCTGCACAAGTGCCTCGCGCATGCGCTCGATCGCCTCGCGCTGCGCCGGGTCTATCTGATCGTAGAGCAGTTGGACGCCGAGCAGGATTGCGTCTTTGAGCGGCTGTGGCACGTTCGCCGCGAACTCTGCTTGCGTTGTTGGGGGTGAGCCCGCGGGGGCGTAGCCAGCCTGGTACTCAACGCGCAAAGCGTCAGGCCGCACATAGTGCGACGGCACGACGTACCCGACCAAGAAGCGCAGCTGGGGCGCCTCATCGTCGGAGACGTAATAGTCGCCGGGAAGAATCGCCGCGGGCGCGTTGCTCCCGTCGAAGTAGCTAACCGACATCACCCGGATCAGCGGCGGCCTGGGCAGCGTGGTTGCGCAAGAAGGCGCCGAGAATCCGGGCGACGACAGCCGAAGTGTCTGCTGCAACAAAGAACGTCTCGCCATCAATTCCACCTGCCTTGTGGCGGTTCCGATGAACCCCGTAAGCATCGCGTCGTCGGGGTGCGTGTCTGCCGCTGTGTCTGGGGTCAATCGCAGATGCGAGTAAACCGCCGCCAGAGTAATCGGGAAGAAAGCGGGAGGGGTGATGATCGTGACATTCACGGGCGCTCCTTCGGATTGATGTTGTCCGCCATATCACGTCACTCCCATCATTTTGTCTCGCTCTTCAAACCACATTTCCGCCCGAGGAACACTACGGTAACGCTTGAACGCCGGAATGCCAGTGGTCCAGTGCAGAATCGCCGCCTCGTCGCACGCTTGGCCTTCGTCAACAAGACAATTCCACCGCGGGGGCAACTCGCCAATATGGCTGTCTTCTAGGAATTGCAGCTGTAGCAAGTCCAACGGCGCCGCCCGGGCGACGTAAGCCGGAGTGATAGCGTCCCACGCGTGGTGCTCGCAATTCACGACCATAAGGCTGACCCAATTCTTGCGCTCATAATTCTTGTTTGGGGCTTCCATCGGCGTCCCAAGATACTTGATCGGGTGGCGCGTTTCGTATGCCTTGTGCTTCACTACTTGCACCGCAAACTTCGGATCAAACGTACTGTCAAGCGTTGCCACATCCTGCAACATGATCATGTCCGATGCATCGGCAAATATGGCGCGGCCCTTGCGTCCGCACAGCCAAGGCACCAGGAAGCGACTAAACGTAAACGTATTCGTGCCTGTCGGCATGCCCATATGTGTCAACGGCATGAACGCCACCGGCTGCGACGCGCGCCGAATAACGCTTCCCGCGAAGACGTGATACCCGGCTTCTTCGCGCTCGTCAAAGCCGC
The DNA here is from genome assembly GCA_964500255.1 of uncultured Solibacteraceae bacterium. Classification (GTDB taxonomy): domain Bacteria; phylum Acidobacteriota; class Terriglobia; order Bryobacterales; family Bryobacteraceae; genus F-183. Next base: position 6,273 of record CAZCPL010000188.1, read on the forward strand.
AAAACAGGCGTATCACAGCGGCTTCCTCGCCACCACGCGCATGTCCCGATGCACGCGGCCGGCTGGGTGGAATTGCGGGGGCTCATCACCGATCTGGTCGAAATTGTGCGCCTGCAACAGAGCCCGCAGGCTCTTGGGGGACCACGCCCAGCGGTGAGACATGTAGGGGTCTGCTTGCCGCGGGTCGCCGTAGAGCGCCCACAGCGTCAATTGGTCCGGGTCTTTCCCCCCTTGCACCGTGCCGCTAAGCACATTGCGGCAAGCCTTCATCAAATCCGGCATCTCCATTACCAGCCGCCCGCCCGGCGCCAGAAGGCGCTTCCATTCCACCAGCACGCCGTCGACTTGCCAGCGATAGAAATGCTCAAAAATATGAATGGCCAGAATTTCGTCAGCGCACCCGTCCGGCAAAGGCACGGAGTCCGCGGGCGCAACAATGTCAGCCGCGGGCCGCGCGACCGCATCAATGCCGGTGTAGCCTTCAATCCGCCGGCCGCCGCACCCGATATTAAGTCTCATGCCGTCGTTCTCCGAATCCATACCCAAGCATCGGCCGCCTCCGAAGGGCTCCAATTCCACCACCCGAGTCGCCGCAAGAACTCGGCGCGCTGGGGGCGGGTGGGCCGTGGATTATCGCCGAACAAAGCCGCCGCCGCGCCACCTTCGCACTCCACCGGCACGCCCGCGATAGCCGCGTCAACGGCGACGTTGCTGTGCCGACATACAACCAGCGAACACCCCCACAGCGCGTGCTCGATCGGCATATCCCAACGCGACACAGTTCCCTCCAGCGGCTCCGGCCGCTTGCCCTTCGGGCGCCACGCGATCGCTCGCCCGGGGAAGCGCAGCCGCAGGGCGGCGAGCGTTCGGCGCTCCCACTCCAGGTGACCCAGCCGATAAAGAGCCTCGCTTTTCTTTCCCAGTCCCACCAGCAGGATCGGCCCGGCTGGGTTCGCATCCTCCCGCAACGTGCGGGCCGGGCCGCGGGCGCCGGTGGCGGGCGCCATCGCCAGGTGGCCAGGGTCCGGGTGAAGCCCGTCCAAAGAGAGCCGCAGCGCAACCTCGCGATCCCAGTAGCCTAAATCCCAAGATGCGACGCGCCCGCCCGCGCCGAGGTGAGCGAGGGTGGCTGCGCGTCGCGATTCCAGCCCTGCTCCGTACAGCATCAAGAGACCGTGGCGGCCTGCATACTTGTCGGTGACAGCTGCGGTGCGCTGGTTCGCCGAGGCCATTGCGCAAAGCATCGCCCGCCCTCGCTTGGCCATCGGGGCGTCAATCAGTATTTCGCAGCCGTCGTGCAGCACAGCGTCTCCAGCCAGGACAGGTACTTCGCCGCGACAAAATCTAGCCGCAGCGAGCCCGCCGCGAGGGTGCAGGCCCGCGCGCTGCGCTCTCGTGCCGAGTGCAGCAAATCAAGCCCCGCGGCGACTTCCGCTTGGGTGTCCGCCCAGCACTCGCCCCCGCTCGCAGTCTCCAAGTACCCGGCCTCCCGTGCGCAGATAATGGGCGTGCCGGTGGCCTGCGCGTTGGCCAGCTTCACGTTGGACTTCCAACGCCGAGGTGCGTAGCCCGTCGCGTCGCGCAACGCCACGACAATGTCCAGCTCAGAAAGCGATGTCGGGTTGATTCGCCACTCCAGACCCCTTTTGGCGCACTCCTCCGCGAGCCACGGCCCCCACCGCCCGAGGTGCTGCTCCGCACCCTCGTAGCCCACCACGCGCAACGGCCGAATCGGCGTTCGCATGGCGCCGGCGCGGGCGTGGTGCGGAAGGGCCAGCGCGGGCACTCCGAATTCCTCGCAGTCGTTCGCCATTGCCTCCGTTGCGGCGACGATCCCCGCCGGGCGAATCGTGGCGAGCGCCGCGCGCAGCCACAATAAGCACCCATCGCGGTCCCAAGAATTGCCGGCAGGCTGGGGCCACGCATCCACCACATCCCAAACGATCGGCACGGCCGCTTCGCGCAACGCCCCGAGCAGCGCCGCGTCGGGCCTCTTTACCAAGACAGCGACGTCGTATCCCAGCGCTGCGCTAGCCCTCGGGGCGACCGTCGCCCCAAGGGCCCCGCCCAGCTGCTCGCCGCGAATTCGCCATGAGCCACTTTTGCCGCGGCCAGTCACAAGGATTTTCATTCTGGGCAAGCACGACGCGGGGCGGCGGCACCGTCATCCTTAGGGTCGGCAGCTAGAGGGAAGGTACTTCGCCTCAATGGTTGTGCCTGCGCCTCCGCACACCCATGCGTAAACGGAATCGCCGGAATTGGCCGCCGTCATCGGCGTGCCGACCGCCGCCTGGGGCGTTAGTGTCAGCACTTTGCCGTCTACTCCACTTGCATCAATGCCAGTGCCGGCCGTCACGACGATCGTGCCGGCGCCGGTCGTCGCAACGAGGGCGACGTACTTTGAAGGCGACACAATCTCGCACCCCCAGCCTCCCGCCGCGGGGAGGGTGCCGCCGGCCTGGAATATTTGTGTTACCTCGACCCTGCACCCAGAGGCAGCCAGCACAATTTCTGAGACCTTGGCACGCTTAGCGTAGCCGCTGTAGGCGGGCAGCGCAACGGCCACCAAGATGCCGATGATCGCAACAACGATCAAAAGTTCGATAAGCGTAAATCCTGACTGATTCGTCTTCTTCATTTCAACTTCTCCAAAAAGTTTGTATGGTGGTTGGGCCTAATGCAATTTCACTTACGCTCGTCCTCCGAGGATGCTCTCAATGGCTTCTCCGGTTCGTACTTCTTCAAGATTCCAAACGGCCCACGCCATCCTGCGGAACGTGTCCAGTCGCGTTGCGTCGTCACGTAGGTCTTGTCCTGGCCAGCCCGACAAGGTCCGGGCAGCGCCCGCGCCTATCCACTCCGGCGCGGCGTACCACACTGGAACGCCAAACGCCAGCGCCAGCACCGCCGCGCCGCTATTCCACGTCAGCACCCTGGCAACCCCTCGCAACTCGTCTTCCAATAGCGCCGCCGCGCCAGTTCCCGGGTGTTGCCGGATGTGACCACCGTAGCGGGCCTGTGTGGCCTCCGCCCACCCGTCCGGGCTGCGGAGGCCAACCTCGCCGATGCCCCGCTGCCCAAGAATCAGGCTGCCATCCCCTGACCTCCAAGGGGAAAGTTCTGCGCCCCATCCATCCCACCGCGCCGGGCCGCGATAAGGGGATGTGCCGGCGCCGTTGTGATGTCCGACAGCGAGCGAAAACCACTTGCCTCCGCGCCATTGTTTGCCCAGGTAGCCATTCTCCGCGACCAAGACCCGGCCGCCGAAACGCTCAAACTGGATCGCCTGCTCTGCCCACGCTCCATAGCGATTCCAGATCAGCAAAACGTCGCCCGAGGTGGGGCCTGGGAGGTTTTGAACGACGTCGTAGCCCACCGCGGACAGCCCCGCGTCAAACGCCTCGCGTTCGTAGTGCTGGCTAGGACGCAGTGAGTTCAGCGCGCGAGGCATATGCCAATTCCTGTCCCAGGGTCGCGCGCCGGAAGCATGTCAACGCACTGTTCGGGGTGCAGTTCACGACGTCCACGCCGAGCTTAGACAGCACCGGGGCCACGTCTGCGAAGCGTCTACACCATGTCGCATAGGTTTCGTCCGTGGTCTCGCGCAACCCGGGCGGATGCTTGTCGTGCCAGTGTGCGCCGCTCACGTTGACGCCGCAGAGGATTACCCGCGCTGCGCCCGTGTGAACCGCCACATGCAGAGCCTGATAAGCGCTGTTGCCACCAGTGCGGACAGCGTCTGTCGCGGGATCGAACCCATCAATGCCAGTGCTTCGCAACTGCAACACGCCCGCACCAGGCTGACACGTCACCTTGAAGCCTGCAAAGTCACGAGCGTCGCGATTCGCCGGATGGTTCCACCACTCGGGGTCCGCCCCGTACAGCATCCACGCCCAGGGGGTGAGCCGAAAGGTGCTGTTGGTGACTATGGCTGGGCAGCCCGAGGCGCGCACCGCCGCCGCCACCTCGGCCGTCATCCCGTGCCCGCTCGCCATGACGACGACAGTGCCACCTTCAAAACAACGGGGCACTGTCCACCGGGCCATGTTTAAGCCTTCCCCTGCGCGCCGCGCTCACCCTTCTCGCCCTTTAAGCCATCACGTCCGTCGCGTCCACGCTTGACGCAAAGACGCCACGCCTCGGAGGTGCCCGGCTTGTCAAACGTGCCATCAGCTTTCGCAATCCACAACGACCCATCCCATGTCACAACGTCGCCAGCACAATAGCGCTCGTCGGCTTTGTACACACCACGGTCCAGGAGTGCGGGTGCGCGAATTGACTTCGTAAGAGTAGTCCCGTCGGTGCAATCGAGCTTCAAAGACCACGTTCGGAGGTCATCGCCGAGTTCTACGGCAGCGTCCGAAATCCCACGCAATACGACTTGCCAGCCCGAGGCGCGCAAGTCCCCGTTCGCTATCATCAACGGGTCCGTCGCGCGCTCCGCCCGGATCATCCCGCCTCGAAAAGCCGCATAGGTGCCCCGCTGGTAACGCTTCGTAAAGTCGATGCCATCCAGCACGTCCAGGTGCGCAGCGTCTCGGCCTGCATCCCCGTCACGCCCATCGGCGCCAGTGTCGCCCTTGGTGCC
>CAZCPL010000189.1:0-10799 GCA_964500255.1 uncultured Solibacteraceae bacterium
TGGCGCAAATCGCGTGCCACTACGGGGAAGTCATCTGGGAAATACGGGCTAATAGGAGTTCATTGGCAGATTTGCTGGCGGAACACCGAAGTGTTCGAAACCCGGCGGCTCCGCCACCGCTGACCGTCAATGAAATTCTTGTTTGGGTGGATCAATATCACGAGTTGACCGGAAAGTGGCCTAACAAGCATTCAGGCACCATTGAGGGCACCGACGAGACGTGGGCCGGGTTGGGTGGTGCGCTGAAAAAAGGCCGTCGCGGACTTTCAACACGAATGTCACTCGCTGATTTCCTAGCATTGCATCGCGGCGTTCGCAATCACGCTGTTCGCCATTGGATTCGCGGTCTCACGCCCAGACGGCACTGAAGACAGCCCCGTCGCGGGTGCCGACGCCCCGCAGGTGGCGGCCACCGTCGGATGGGCGGACCTTCGCCAATACAACTATCGCTCGGGAATCATCGGTGAAACCCTGCTACCGCTGAACGGCAAGACCGTTCGCATCGCGGGCTTTATGGTTCCCCTTGAGGACGAGATGAAAAACGCCTCGGAGTTTCTCTTGGTCCCTTACCTCGGCGGCTGTATCCACACCCCACCTCCTCCGCCCAATCAAATCGTGCGCGTCGCGATGATTCGCAATCGCTCCGTGACCGTCGACATGTGGAATCCCGTGTGGGTCACCGGCCAATTCGAAATCGCGAAAACTCTTACGCAATACGGCGATGTTTCTTTTCAGTTAATCGGCCAGCAAGTGAAGCCGTACGATCCGCAGGCGCCTTGATCCGGCCCGGTCGCGAACATCTTTCCCCCAGTCGCAGCAATTATGCTGGAAAGTCGCGATTTCGCGCTTACCCTCATACAATGAAGTGTTTTATTTTTGTTCTGCCGTTTCTGGCGCATCGCTGCCATTGCTGGGGGAATCCTCCATCCGTGGGCGCGTCTTCGACGAAAGCAGGTCCGCGATTCCAGGGGCCTCGGTGTAGCTGATGTCGCCGGGGTCGACGACATCGGGCGCGGCGTCCTCCGAAGCCGGAACTTTCGAGTTCCGCGGCCTCGCGCCGGGCCGCTATCGTTTGCAAGTCGCGCACGAAGGATTTGGAAGCGCCTTCGAGGCAGGTGACCCTCGACGGCGCATCTTCGAACGATTTGGAAATCGAAATCGTTCTCAAGGTCTCCGAATCGTCGACCGCCGTCACGGTGGAAGCCGGATGCGGGCGCGCCACCGGCTCGCGCCATGCAAACGGTCGCCGCCGAAACGCTCTCGGCCCAGGGCGCCAACACCATGGTGGACGCCTTGCGTAACGTCTCCGGCGTGTCGGCCACTCGCTGATACCAGTCGCTGTAGGACCCTGAAGGGTCTGACGTTGGTTCATTTCGGCGCGGCGCATGCGCAGCGCGGCTATCGCTTTGGGAACCACCAGCCAAAGCCCAAGAACGATCGCCAGAGCATAACAGGCGATAGCGGCCTGGTTCGCCGAGTCATGATCGCCATGCGGCGCAAAGATGTTGAGGACGAGTCTGGACGGGCTGTCGACCTGCACCGTCATCGCCGCGACGATGGCCGCAGCCGAGAGCGCGGGTTGGAAGACCCGGCGGTTCGAGGCAGCCTGTGTCGACTGGGGGAAGGTCGCCCGTCCAGGTCTCGAGCCCCATCCCCGCGCGTTCCACCAAGCGGCTCATGGCGGCTGGTTCGATCTGCTCCCGGTCGTACTCGACGACAAACTTGCCCGGCCGCGACATCGAACCGCAGTTCGGCGGTGCCCGGCTGCTTGGCCAACGCGCGGCGCAATACGGTCACCTCTTCGGCGCAATCCATGCCGTGAACCCGGAATTCAGATCGCAATGCGTGTCAGCCCCATGAACAGCCACATATTCGCATCGAAACTCCAAAGAACCCCGCTGGAAGCCGCCAGCGGACTGAAGATGCAGGCGAATGAATTCTGCTTCCGATTCTGCGGAACTTGTACTTGACGGCGGATCGCAGTTCGGTGTATTCTTCAATTGAACAGTTGTGCAAGTGAAACTAGAAAAGATCGATCCAGCCTGCTCTGGATCCGACCACGGCGGCGCGCGACGGCGGGTGCCATCAGTGAGCAATGCAGCTCTGGAACGCGCGTCGCGGATCTTTCGCGCTATTGGAGAGCCGTCGCGGCTGCGTTTGCTCGCGCTGCTGTCGCAGGGAGAAGCCTGCGTGACCGAACTGGCGCTCAGCGAAGGCGAAGAGATGTCCGCGATTTCGCAGCGCCTGCGTGTCCTGCGGGCCGAGGACATCGTCGTGCGCCGCCGCAAAGGCAAACACATCAACTATGCCTTGGCCGACCAGCACATTGTCGACCTGATATTCAACGCCTTGGCCCACGCCAGTGAAAGTGGGGCGCCGTCCGAGGCGTCCGAACCTGAAGGAGAAGAATAATGACTCATACCATTCATGAAAATCACGACCATATCCACGGCGCGGGCTGCGGCCACACCGCGATCCGCCATGGCGACCATGTGGACTACCTGCACGACGGCCACCTGCATGCCCCGCACGACGGTCATTTCGACGAGCACGTGATCGAAGTCAGCCCCGCCAATCCGGAAGCCTGTACGCCCGATCACGCCTGCGGCGCGCATGCCGCCGATCATGTCCACGGCGCGAGTTGCGGACACGAGGCAGTTCCGCATGGCGACCACGTCGACTACTTTGTCGACGGCCACCTGCATCATCCCCACAACGGTCATTGCGACCATCACGGCACCTTGACCTTGGTCTCCTAAGTAACACGCGCAAAACGGAACCAGCGTAGAGCGTTACTGGGTTACCGTCGAACCGCAGGGCCGGTTCCGTTGCGGCTCCTCCTAAGAACCCGCCAGGCAAGGGAGCCAGTCGGAGCAACATTTGACGAATCTCGCGAAGTCTTGGGGGCGGTCTGGCTCTGCCCGGGTGAGCGGCCGGCCGGGCCCGGTCAGTCCATGGCACGGCTCCGCAAAAGCCTTCTCACGCGGTGCGCGAGGCGTTTGCTCGCCACCAGTTCGATGTCGTTGCTGAGCGTGACGATCCACCTCTGGCTGGTCGTCGCGCTCATTTTGCGGATGTGGTGCAGGTTCACCAACGCGTTGCGGTGGATACGCCGGAACTCGCCGCATGAAAGATGCTGATCGAGTTCTTGCAACGTCTTCGTGGCGGCGTAGCGGGATTCTCGAAATCCCGATTACCGCTCATTTCAATGGATTGCCCGATCACCGCCAAGCCTGTAGCCTGTGCCGGTCATCAGAAGGTTATGGGAAATCGAAGCGATTTCCCATAACTTGAGCAGAATCCACGCATGACCAGCTTTCTACTTCCGGCCCTCATTCTGCAAATCGTCGAACCGTCCTCTCAATGGACGGGATTCCGCGGCACCGGCGATTCCCACACGTCGGCGCGCAACCTGCCGCTCACTTGGTCCGACCGCCACAATCTGGCCTGGAAGGTCGCCACGCCTGGCTTCGGGCAATCGACGCCGGTCGTCTGGAAGGGTCGCATCTATCTGACCGCCGTTGAGGACTTGAAAAAAGAAAAACTGCATGTACTGTCGCTCGACCTCGAGTCGGGGCGCGAGCTTTGGCGAAGGACGTACGAGTCGTCGCGGCCGCAGGAAACCGGTGATCGCGTCGCGCGGGCCGCATCCAAGCCGTCGGTCGACGCCGACGGACTTTACGCGCTTTTGACAGCGGCGACCTGTTCGCATTCCCTAACGGTGGCGCTGCAAGAACTTCAACGAAGAACACTTTCCGCTGCAGAACGGCCGCGACTTCGGCAGTTCGATGCGCCAGTCGGGCGATACGCGCTACGCGTTTGTAAACCACTTCGGTAGATTCGATGAGCAGATAGTCGAAGCGCTTTCCCGCTGCGAGCCCCGCGACTTCTTGCAATAGCTCATCGCGCAAGGTGCAGCAGATGCAACCGGTGCTCATCTCATATTCCCTGCTCAGCCCACCACCGGATACCGGCTCATCCATCGCAGCGCGGGCAGCAGCACCAGCGCCACCGGTGCCAACAATCCAATCAGTGCCGCCAGCAGGCGCGCCGACACCGCGCCGGTCTCTTCTTCGCGAAACGCATACGTCGGCAGCTTGTCGAGATCGGCGGGCGTAAGCTTCTCTTTCTTCAGAATACGCGGCGTCAGAAACCCGCGCCATTGCGCGTGAAACGTGCTCGCCTGCGAAAGAAAGTGCGCGTACCGGTGCGCGCTCGATCCGGCAAGATCGTAGAATGCCGCTTGCGCCACGATCGCCGGTGACAGATAGCGGAAACGATCCACCATTTGCTGCTGCGCGGCGACCTGCGAATCGAACCGGTCGATCACCGGCTGCACACTGCGTTCGGTCGCTTCGTTCACCGCGATCAGCAAAGTCCCAAAGTCTGGCGGCGCATCCTTGCTCTTCGGAGCGAGTTCTGGATGGTCTTCGAGATACCGCGCCAAAAGCTGGCTGCTCTGGCGCGTCGAATCCTCGCCGGCCACGCGCATCGCCTGAATCATCTCGACTCGCGAAGGCACCGGATAGGAGGACTTCACCGTTGCATTCAAAGCCGACGGAATCACCACCAGAAACAGCAGCCATAGGCCCGCGAGCGCAATGGCATTGGTTGCCGAACCACGCCCGGCGGCGTTCACCGCGATGGCCAGCGCGAACCAGAACGCCCCGTAGGCCGCCGTAATGCCGATCCAGAACAGCAGCCGAAGCCCAGATCCTTCGGCGCTGAGATCCGCGCCGCCGACAAGCACCCCCGCGATCGACAGCAGCACCGCGAGGGCCACCACGAAGAGCGACCGAAGAGCGACTTTCGCCAGCACCAGTGTCCGCAGCGATACCGGTTGCGACAGGGTCAACGCCAATGTCCCCGCTTCTTTCTCGCCCGACACAATGTTGTAGCTGAACGCCAGAATCACCAACGGATACAGAAACAGAATCACGAACGCCAGATCGAAGCGTCCGGCCAGCAAATGCGCGGGATTCTCAATCTCGTCGCTATTCAGAAACGACTGCTTGCTGCCGGTCGACACCTTGAAATAGTAAGGGTAGAGATCGGACTGCCCAATCGCCAGCGACCCCAGCGCCGCCGGAGGCAGGTACGCATAGCGCAGCCCCATACTGCGTCCGAACGACTGCGGCAATCGCGGATCCGCAAAGGCCGAGACCTTTTTCTCGCCGGCTTCGACCTGAACCATCTCCTCGCGAATCTCCGCGTAGCGTCCGCGCTCTTCGGTTAGCGCCGAGGCGATGGTTTGCCGCTGAAATTTCACCCAGCGCGACCCGTTAAACGCGCCATAGGCGATCACCGCTCCCAACAGCAGCGAGATCGCCAGGGGCGCGCGATCGGCGCTCAGATTGCGCCATTCATGCTTCATCAACCGCAACCACATGTTAGTAAACCTGCATCCTGCGCGCCGTCCAAACTGCCGCCGCGACCGCTGCGCAGCACCACAGCGCGAGGATGCCGAACGCGGAAGTCTGCTGCGCCGCCACCCAGTTCGCCGCGGGGGCCGTGTACTCAAACGCCGGAACCTTCGCCCACAGATCATCGCCTGCAAAGTATGGAGCGGTGTTGCTGGCATTGCGGATGAGGTCGGCGTTCATGGTGCGCTGCAGCATCCGGCGGTAATCTTCGGCGGCCTTGGCGAAGTGCGCGTGCTGCGGAAAGTCGCTACCCGCGAAACCCATCGAGATTGACCGCGCGGCCAAGCCCGGCGCGGCCAGGGCCAACACGCGGTGCACAGCGTCCTGCTGCGCGAAGACAGACCAGAGGTCCGCATACGCATGATCGAAGACCTCGTTGCCGTGGTTCTCGCCCTCTTGCAATCGCATTCCCGCGAAGTTGACCGGGAGCGCCTCGACCTTGTCCACCTTGTATTTCTTGAGCAGGTCTTCTTCGAGCTTCTTGTTGCGGGCATCGGCCGGGTCGTGGCCGTCGACGCCGTTCTTCAAGGCCAGTTCCATCTTCTGGCCGAACTCGAAAGCCGAAGGTGTGGGCCGCAGCGACTTCGCGATATCCGAAGCCGCCCGCGGCGCGATCAAGCCGTTGAACATCCAAAAGCCGAGCAGCGCGATGAGCGCCGCGCGAGACGACGAAGCGAATGCCGACACCGCCAGTGATCCGCCGATGAAGGCGCCGAAGTAAAGCAGGTAGCCGAGTGACATCCAGCCAGCGCGCGGCAATGCGGCGGCCGTCTCTTCGCCGCCCGATGCCATCGTGATCGCGATCGATCCAGCGATCGTGGCGGGAATCAACAGCAGCAGCAACGATCCGGCGACGCCGACCGCTTTGCCCAAGGCGAGATCGGAAGGCTTCACGCCCAAGCTCACCAACTGCCGCAGCGTGCCTAATTCGCGCTCGCCCGCGAACGCGTTGAACGTCAACAGCACAATCAGCAGCGGCAGCAGCAACTGCAAGACCGTCGCGCCGGTGAGTTCACCGAAGCGCTGCACGGCGGTGGCGTCCTGCGCCGGACGGTATTTGAACTCGTTCTGTTTGTGCGCCTCGAGCCAGACCGCGACGCCAGTGTAAGGGTCCGTGCCATGATCCACCAGCGACAGTGGCGCCGTGGGCTTGAAGGCGTAGACGCCGTAGTGCGCCGCCGAGTGCGGATTCTTATTGCCTTGCTTCAGCCATTGCTCACGGGTCGCCTGTTGCGCCGCTATGTGCTGCGCGCGAATCTCGCGATAGTGGTGCCAGCCCAGCAGAAGCGACCCGGCCAGCAGCGCGAAAACGATCGCCGCCGAGACGCGAAACCGCCCGTCGCGAATCATCTCTGTCATCTCTTTTCGTGCGATTCGAAAGATCATGATTGGGATTCCTCAGTCGTGCATGTGCTCTAAATAGATGCGTTCGAGGTCGGCGTGGCCCAGCTCGGATGTCGCATACTGCGCCACCATGTGGCCGTGCTTCATGATGCCGACGCGGGTGCCGGTCTCTTTGGCGCGGAACAGATCGTGGGTGGCCATCAGAATGGCTGCACCGGATCCGCTCAGCTTCTTCAGCAGCGCGGAAAACTCATTCGAAGCCTTAGGGTCGAGCCCCGACGTCGGCTCGTCGAGCAGCAGCGCGCGGGCCTTCTTGGCGATGGCGATCGCGATGCCGACCTTCTGCCGCATGCCTTTGGAATAGGCGCCGACGCGCTTTTCAGCGTCCGCCTGCGCAAGGCCGGCCTCTTCCAAAAAGCCTGCCAGCTCGCTTTTCGAATGGCGCCCGCCCGCAAGCGAAGTGAAGTATTCGAGGTTCTCGATGCCGCTCAGATTCCTGTAAAGCATCACCTGTTCGGGAATGTAGGCGAGCAGCTTCTTGGATTCGAGCGAGTGGTCGACGACATCGAGTCCGCCGATCCTGGCCTTGCCCCCAGTGGGCGCGATGAAATTCAAAAACAGGTTGATGGTCGTGGTCTTGCCCGCGCCGTTGGCACCGAGAAGGCAGAAGATTTCGCCCGGCTCGATCTTTAAATTAAGCGGATGGAGGGCGGCGGATCCGTTGTAGGTTTTCGAAAGGCCGATGGCTTCGAACATGTCTACCGTTATACGCCACGCCGGAGAAATCACGCAGCCTGAACTCGTCAATGCTATGAATCCGCCGGTGAGCGGACTCAAAGAGCCGACGGGCGGACCCCGCTTCTTTCGGCTCAGCCGGCTTCCGGCCATCTCCTTCCAGCGTCCGCTCACAAGCGAAAACAGCGCATTGACGGTCGGAGGCTTTGCACTTCGCCGCAGTTCGCGCAAGCTCCTAGAATGACCCTCTTCAGAATTGCTACGCTGTGCTTGGCTTCTATTGTCGCGTTCGCGCAAACCTCGATTCACGGCTCGCTGCGAGGGCGTGCGCTCGATCCGGCTGGCGCAGGCGTGCCCGATGCATCGCTTATCCTGGCCAACACCGCCACTGGCGTAGCGGCGTCGACTCGCACGGACGCGTCCGGCGAGTATCAGTTCGCGCGCCTCATCCCAGGCCGCTATCGCATCACCATCGAAAAGACCGGCTTCCGCAAAACGGTTCGCGAAAGTGTCGAGGTCGCCCTGAATGGCGATTCCATCGCCGACTTCGCCCTGGCGCTCGGTGAGACCTCCGAAACCATCACCGTCTCCAGTGACGCGAGCATCGTGCAGTCCCAGCGCGTGGATATCTCCGGCCGCGTCGACGAGCGGCGCGTTCGCGAACTGCCGTTGAACGGTGAGAACTTCGGCAAGCTTGTGCTGCTCGTACCCGGCGTCGCCAGCGGCAGTCCCAACAATCCCTCGGTGAGTGGCGCGCGTCCGGTCGCCAACTCGTTCACGATCGATGGCGCCTCGTCGAACGATGAGCGCGGCTCGAACGGGCTCTCACTCGGCGGCGGCGGTGCGGCGGAGTTCAGCGGCGCTTCGCCCAATCTGATCTCCACCGAGGCCATTCAGGAATTCAGCATCGTCACCTCGAACGCTGACGCCAGCTTCGGCCGCGGCTCTGGCGGACAGGTGAACGTCATCACCAAGTCCGGATCGAACGAATTGCATGGATCCGCCTACCATTACCTGCGCAACGCTAAACTGGATGCGCGAGACTTCTTCAACTACGGCCCCTTTTTCGACAAAGACGGATCGCGTCGCAGCATCGTGCCACCGTTCAAGCAGAACCTCTTCGGCGCCACCGCCGGCGGACCCATCGTCAAAAACAAACACTTCTTCTTCGGCAGCTACGAAGGGTTCCGGCAAAAGCTCGAACAGACAGCGTCGGCGACGATTCCCAACGGCGATCTGATCCGGCTCATCCCCGGCCAGATGGGCGCGCTCTTTCGCCTGTTCTACATCGACGGCGGCGTTGTCCCATCCACCCGCCTTCCCGCCAACGGCTCGTTCAGTCCGCTCTCCGCCGCCGATCGCAACGCCGCCACCGCCGCCGGATTCCCAGCCGCGCTCTTTAACGCAAGCGCCGCTGACGGCGAGGCTGGCACCATTCTGCTTTCGACATCGAATACACGCAACATCTCGCAGGAATCGTTTCTCATCCGAACCGATCATCAACTCACCAACAAGCTCTCGACGAGCGCCCGCTATGCCTTCGCGCAGCCGTTTGCCAGTACGAATCAGCGCGCCGTGGCAGGCGTTGTTGAAGAGAGCCGCCGCCGTTGGCAATCGGGCACGGCCCAGTTCGTCTACATTCTCAGCCCGTCTCAAACTCTCGAAGGACGCGCCAGCCTGCTGCGGTCCCGCATCGCCGACGCGCCTCGCGATCCGCTCTCGAAGGCCCTGCTCGACTTTGGCGTGGACTCTCAACTCGGCCTCACCATCCGCGCCAACGGATCGACCCTCAGTTCGCTGGTCATTCCGCGCACGACGGCGCTGCTCGACAATCAGACCGTCCCCCAAGGCTCGCTGATGCACAGTTGGACCCGCGGACGCCTCTCGCTACGCTCCGGCATGGACATCCGCCGGCTGCTCATCAATAACCTGCTCGTGAGCAATGCGTCCTTCATGCAGTTCACCGGACTCGTCGGGACGCAAGGCTATCTCGGCGCCAGCCCCACCCAACCGGAAACCATCGTCACCGAGCTCAACACCACGCTCTACGGCATCAACGGCGGACCTCCAACGCCTTTGCGCGGATGGCGCGCGACTGAGCAGGAATACTTCACGCAGGCCGACTACCGTTTGACTCGCAGCCTCACCATCAACGCCGGGCTTCGCTACAGCCCCGGCGGCGCTTATTCGGTCGTCGGCAACGTCATGGGTAATCTCTATGCGGTCGACAGCTCCGGCAAAGCGATTCCCGGCGTGAGCCCGTTTCGCAACGGGCCGACGGCGAACAAGGCCTTGAGTGTCGCCGCCGATCGCCCGCTTTTCAATGCCGATCGCAACAATGTGCAGCCCCGCTTAGGGCTCGCGTGGAATATCCGCGGCTCGGGTAATACTGTAGTGCGTGCGGCCTGGGGCATGTACACCGATCGCTTCTTTCAGCGCCTCTTCGACTTCGGCGTGTTGAACTCGCCCTATGCGCATTCGAGCATCTTCAACGGCATCGCGTTTCCGAAGGGCGGCCAGATCGCACTGCGCACCGATACGCCCCCGCAGCAGCGCTTCGTCGACCCTGGTTTGCGCAACCCTTCCACGCAACGCTTCAGCGCCGCCATCGAGCGTAAGATCGCGGCGCAAACCAGCGTGACCGTCGCCTACGCGGGGCTGCGCGCCACCAGCCTCTACCGCTGGACGGAGCCCAACGGACTCGGCAGCGTCCCGCAGGCCGCGCGTCCAGACCAGCGCTTCGCTCGCTACCGCTACACCGACAACAGCGCCGACTCGACCTATCATTCGTTGCAGACCTTCGCGCGACATCGCTTTTCAAAAGGCGTCGACTTCACTGTTTCGTACACCTATGGCCAATCCATCAACACCTATTCGCAGGATGTCGGCGACAACTCCATCCGTAACTTCGCGCCGGGCCTGGCGCAGTTTCCCTCTTTGATAAATGTGAAGGGAAGCACCGCCGCGGGCTTTCAAGGGGATGCGCAGAGCTGGGTGCCGCGGCCGATGCCCGCCGAGCGCGGCGTCTCGGATTTCGACATCCGCCACAACCTCGCCATCAGCCATGTCGTCGAGGTCCCCTTGGGCCGCGGGCATCGCATCGGCGCCAACATGCCCAAGGCTCTCGACATGGTTGTGGGCGGCTTCTCGCTAGCGGGCCTCGCGCAGGTGCGCGGCGCGCTACCCGTGTATCTGTCGTCTGGCATCGACTATGCGGATGTTGGCATCACCACCAGTCTGCGTCCAGCTTTGAAACAGGGTTCGATCGAGGATCTTTACGCGAACTCGAGCTACGAT
>CAZCPL010000190.1:0-10724 GCA_964500255.1 uncultured Solibacteraceae bacterium
CTATTGAATAACATGGAACGAATGCCAGGCGATCGGGAGCAAAACTACAGCTTCGGCTTCTGTGCGATGCAATAGACTTGAGGGAACCTGGTGTCGTCCAGGGCGTTGCCGCAGAGCTTATTGATGAGATTGAGCTTAAACGGAAACTTGCCGTCATCGCCGTGTCCGCCGGAATCCAACACGTTGAGCCCGACCGACTGGAAGAGTTCGGGAAACGTCTTGATGGTGAAAAAGCGGACATGGGTGCGATCCATCACACCGGCTTCCTCGTAGTCGAATCGCTTGTTCAACACGAGCGCTTTCAGCACGTGGAAGAAGCGCATATTGGGCGACGATGCGATGACGTAGCCGCCGGGATCCAACTGTTCGGACAGGTTCTTCACCATCTTCCAGGGGTCAAAGAGATGTTCCAGCACGTCATTGAACGTAATGCAGTCAAACTTGCCGATCACGGCCAGATCGTCACGCTCAGCATCCACTTGATAGACGGCATCCAGATGTTCGCCGGCGACTTCGGCCCAGTCTGTCAGTTCGATACCAGCAACGTGGATGCCAGGCCGTTCCAGTTTGAGGCTGCGTCCAAACGCGCCATTCCCACAACCGACATCGAGCAGACACTTCACGCTCTGCGGCACGATTTTGCGAATATCCGCCCTGTCACCGGCATAGTAATTGGCCGCCTTGGCATCGTAGTGATCGGCCAGACGGTGGCGACGGTGCTCCTGCAAGGGCTTTTCGGATGGGGCCGCCTTGCTCGGCTCGGCCTTCAAGTTCTTGTTCATTGTGCCTAAGTCTCAAACTCCCTCGGTACGTAGGTCCTACGAGGGATGAATCACTACAGTATCATGGGCGATTCCAGGCGGAAAGCAACAAAGCACTAGGCCGTGCCCACCGAGAGTTCCAGGTCTCGTGCGCGGATGAAAACAGGGTCCACTGCGATCCATCGGCGAACTTCGCCGTCTATTTTTTGATCAGATACACTGCGACTTCGGCGGTGAGGTTGGGAAAGAGACTGGTCTTGCGGGTGCCAGCCAGGCAGATGCGGCGTTCGACGATCCAGCCCTGTTTTGCGGCGGTTTCTTCGAAGTCGTCGACCGTTAGGTAATGCAGGTTCGGAGAGTTGTGCCAATCGTAGGGAAAGAGCTTGGTCTTGGGAGCGCGGCCACTGAACAGATGCGCCACACGAACACGCCAGTGTCCGAAGTTCGGAAAGGCCACAATGGCGCGCTTGCCGACGCGCAACATATCGTTGAGCACCTGCAGCGGATTCCGCGTTTCCTGCAGCGTCTGGCTCAGAATCACCATGTCGAATGCGCCGTCAGGATAGTCGGCAATGGCTTCTTCGATGTCGCCTTGGTAAACCGCCACGCCACGAGCGATCGCCTTCTGCACTTTCGCAGGCAGCAACTCGACGCCTCGGGCCTGCACCTTCTTATTGTCAACCAGCCATTCCAGCAATTCGGCTTCGCCGCAGCCGAGGTCGAGAACCTTGAGCCCGGGTTCGACGAGTTCCCCGATGATGGCGTAATCGCTACGCCCGAAAAGAGCATGTACGAACGCCACGTTAGCGGATTCCTTTCGCGGTGCTGGCCAGAAATCCTTTAATCAGATCGCGCTGTTCGTCGACTTCCACCAGAAACGCGTCATGTCCGTAATTGCTTTGTAACTCGCAGAACGCCACATCGCGATTGCGGCTGCGCAGTGCTTTCACCACTTCCAGGGATTGATACGTCGGGTAAAGCCAGTCGGATGTAAAGCTGATCACCAGAAACCTCGTGTCCACATTCTCGAAGACGCTCGCCAGTGAGCCTCGATTTTGGGTCACGTCGAAATAATCCATCGCCTTGGTGATGTACAAATAGGAGTTCGCGTCGAACCGATCGACGAATTGGCTGCCGCGATAGCGCAGATAGCTTTCCACTTCGAAGTCGACGCCGAAGTCGAACCCGAAGCCGTCTTTTTC
The DNA here is from genome assembly GCA_964500255.1 of uncultured Solibacteraceae bacterium. Lineage (GTDB taxonomy): Bacteria > Acidobacteriota > Terriglobia > Bryobacterales > Bryobacteraceae > F-183. The sequence continues at coordinate 1,964 of CAZCPL010000190.1, forward strand.
GCGCAAGCGGCGCCCGAACTTGTCGCGCATCGAATGATCGCTCATATAGGTGATATGCCCGACCATGCGTGCCACCGAAAGTCCGCGAGCCGGGCGGGACTTGCCGTAGTAATTGCCCTCGGCCCAATCCAGATCCGACATGATCGCCTGCCGGCCGACTTCGTTGAAGGCGATCTGTTGCGCGCTGTGCCGCCAGGTGGAGGCGATGGGCAAAGCGCCCGCCACAGAATCCGGATACGCAGCCGCCCATTCCAGCACTTGCATGCCACCCATCGATCCACCGGCCACCGCAAGCAGCTTGCGGATTCCCAACGAGTCGATCAACAGTTTTTGCAGACGCACCATATCGCCGATGGTGATCACAGGAAATGCCATACCGAACGGCTTCCCGGTTGCCGGGTTGATCGATCCCGGTCCCGTGGTGCCACGGCATCCACCCAGCACATTCGAACAGATCACAAAGTATCGATCGGTGTCGAAACCTTTGCCGGGGCCGATCATATCGTCCCACCAGCCGGGCTTGCGGTCATCGCTCATACCGGCTGCATGGGCATCGCCGGAAAATGCATGTTCAATGAGAATCGCGTTCGTTTTCGCGGCATTCAGGGTGCCGTAGGTTTCATACGCGACATCGAGGCTCTGCAACACCGCGCCCGAATCGAGGCGCAATTCGGCAAAGTGGGCGATCTGCTGGGATACGATCATAGCGGCTGCGGAAGGCAAGTTGTGTTCTTTCCCAGTGTAAACCGCGCCGCATACAACGCGCCGCATACAATTGAGAGAAGCCTTGTGACAAATGCCTATCTGAGAGTCGCCTACGTCTGTGAGTTCTGGCTGGTGCTGCTGTGCATCCATGTCGTGTGGCCCCAAGCCGGAGGGCAGGGACATTTGGATATTATGGTTTGGTACTGGAAGTTGATTTTGCCGCTACTTCTTTCCGTGAGCATCGTGGGTATGACGGCAGCCGCCGTATCGGGCGAGAACTTTTGGTCTATGAAAACGGTTGCTTGGTTGGCCCTGGCAGTAGTACTGGGCCTTGCTATGGCTTCCGTAACTTACTACTATCATGTGCACGAGAACGATGGATTGGAAGACGGGGCTCCAGAGGAGACGGCGGCCTTTGCAGGGGCAGGCACAACCGGGAGAACGTCCTAAAAATGCGCATGCCCGATGGCAGAGCGCTTTACTGATCGAACAGTAATGGAATCTAATGTCGGACCCCACAACTAGCAAATCAAAAGAGATTGTCCAATGGGCTCCCGAGGGCAGCCCGGTAACGGTCGAGTACTCACTCGGCCTGATGGCGCAGATTCGAGATCACGTCATTGTCGGATTTCACCGCCTCGCCAAGCGCGGCATCGAATGCGGAGGCATCCTCTACGGCCGTCGCGAAGGCAGTCGCGTCACGATCGAACAGATTCGCGAGATCGGATGCGAGTACAAGCTTGGACCATCGTTCGTGCTCTCGGATGCCGACCGATTCCGGCTGGTGCACCAATTGCAGGAACCGGAAGCCGAACTCGCGGGGCTGGTTCCCGTTGGACTCTACATTTCACACACAAAAGACGACCTTCGCGCCACCGAGCGCGATTTGGCCGTCTACGATACCCATTTCGCCCATTCCTGGCAGTTGTTGCTGATTCTCAGCCCGGCGCGCCAGGGTTCGGTCAGGGCTGGATTCTTCGCCCGTGAGGCTGGCGGGGAATTGAATGGCGATCGGAGCTACGAGGAATTCGAACTCGATCCACCCAATTCTCCCGCTGAGGCCGCCGCGCTCATGGCCCAGGCCCGTATGCCTTTGGATAGCGGCGGAGCTGCCCCTGGCACAACGCCGGATCCGCAGTACGCTTTTGCCGCAAGCCGGAGTGGTGCAGCCGCTGCCCCCGCGCTCTCGAAGAGTCCATTTACACCGGAGTTTGGTTCGTCAGGGCACATTCCGGGAGTGGCTGCGTGGCCAAAGCCTGCCGACGATCCCGGCCGTGCGCTCATCTATCCAACCGGTGGACGCAACGGGCGCGCCGTAGCGCCGGCCTATCAGGTAGCGGAATCCATCGACTCACTTCGGAACCGCTTTCAGCAGGTGCCGCAACCGTGGAACAATCCACGCCAAAAGCATTGGAGCTGGCTGGGTGCGTGGGCACTCGGGATCTGCGCGCTGCTGGCTGCGGGCTATTTTTTATTGGCGATGCGGTCGCCAGCACCTCTGCTGTTGCGGGTCGCCGAACAAAGCGGCGACCTTCGGATCGAGTGGGATCGAGCATCGACGACGGTTCGAAGGTCGGCGAGCGGCATACTGGAAATCCGCGACGCCGGCGGTACCCGCGATCTTCGACTGTCCCCGGAACAACTGGCGACCGGGTCGTATCTGTTTCCGATTTCAGGAGGCGATGTCTCGATCCGTCTCACCGTGACAGGCATGCTGATTCCTCGCGTGGAAGAGTCGGTAAACTTCGTGGCGGAAGCGAAGACCGGAATCGAAACCAACCGTTTGTCGCAAGAAAATCGGGGATTGCGCAACGATCTGGTACGCCAGCGGGAGACCAACGAACGCTTGGAAGAGCGCCTGCGGGCTTTGGAAGAGCGGCTCCAGTCCGCACCGCAGCCGGTCCGCAAACAGCGCCGTAGAGCGCCAGTTCCGCAGGATCCAGAATAGCGAAGTGGGTGATCTAGCCTCGCCAATCACATTCTCTTCGGGGACTTTCGTGCCAGTGCCGTTGTAGTAGACATACTGCAACCGCTATTTTTCGGATCGGCGTAAGGGCACTGGATCCATGTCTTTTTCTCTGCTGCGGTCCGCGCCGGATTACCCGGCTACCGCTGCAACCGTAGCGAGTGCACGGCAACAGGTCTGGTGAAGGGTGCCCCAACCGGTTGACTCAAGAAGATCGGGGATTGCGCAACGATCTGGTAACACCGGCCCGAGGCCAACGAACGGGTGAAAGAGCGCCTGCGCACCATGAACGAGAGGGCCGCCTCTCCGCAGCCGGTTCCGGATTTCGTTTTTCACGATTGGACGTTCGCAACGCCCACGTTTCCCTGGATCACGCGGAAGCGCGAGAATAGGAACGATGGCCTTTCCAGAATCGGCGAACGCGTTTCTCGAGAAACACAAGCAGAGCCTCCGCGCGCAGCTCCGTCGCAAGCGCATTGTTTTTCCAGAAGGCGGAGATCCACGCGTCATCGCCGCCGCAACCAGGCTCGCCTCCGAAGGCCTGTTGCATCCCATCTTGCTCGGCGGACCCAAGCTCGAAGGCTGCGCCACCATCGATCCCACAACCTGCCCTGACGCAAAACTATACGCCGCACTTTACTATGAACGCCGTCGCGCCAAAGGTGTCACCGAAGTCGAAGCCTCGGAAATCGCCAGAAAGCCGCTCTTTTTCGGAGCTCTGATGGTTGGCGCGGGCAAGGCGGACGGCTTTGTCGGCGGTGCAGCGAGTACGACCTCGGAAACAGTCCGCGCGGCATTTCATTGCATTGGGACGCGTCCCAACGTGAAGACGGTTTCGAGCGTCATGATCCTATGCGTGGGCGATCCGGCTTATGGATCCCAAGGCGTGCTCGCGTTCGCCGATTGCGCGATTGTCGTCGATCCCAACCCGGTGGAACTCGCCGAAATCGCCATTGCATCCGCGGCTACGTACCGCATCCTCGCTGGTGCCGAGCCATCCGTCGCGCTGTTGTCATTCAGCACCAAGGGTTCCGCGAAACATCCTTTGGTGGATAAAGTGCAGGAGGCTCTGCGCATCGCTCGCGAACGCGCTCCGTCGTTGCATATCGATGGCGATCTGCAAGTCGACGCGGCGCTGGTAGCGAGTGTGGGAGCATCCAAGGCCCCTGGATCCACAGTTGCCGGTCGCGCGAATGTGCTCGTGTTCCCCGATGTGTCAAGCGGCAACATTGGCTATAAGCTTGTCGAGCGCCTGGGAGGCGCAGCCGCTTTCGGACCCTTCCTGCAAGGCCTTGCGAAGTCGGCGAACGATTTGTCGCGCGGCTGTTCCGCCGAGGACATTTACGTCACCGCGATTGTCACCGCGCTGCAGTGCGAAGGGCTTTCCTAGATGCGCTTCCTCTTCGCATTCTTCGTATCGACTGTGTGTTCGGCGCGGTTGAGTTCACTGGCACTCGCCGCACGGGTCGTCTTCGCCATCGCCGCGCCCGATCGGGATTCAAAACCGCACCTCTGTTGAAAGTGTTGAAAGGAACAAACATGAATCTCGGCATCGCAGGACGCACCGCCATCGTCGCCGCATCCAGCCAAGGACTCGGCTACGCCACCGCCCTCGGGCTCGCCCGCGAAGGCGCACGCCTTGCCATCTGTTCACGCCGTCCCGCGGAAATCGAAGCAGCCGCACAAGCGATCCGCAATGAATGCGGCGTCGCCGTGCTCGCGCGACCCGTGGATGTCACCGACGCCGCGCAAGTCACCGCCTTCGTCGCCGACGTCACAGCCGCCTATGGAGCGATTGACATCTGCGTCACCAACGCCGGCGGACCCCCGTTCAAACTCTTCGCCGAAACCACAATGGACGACTGGCGGCGCGCCATCGACATGTCTCTGTTGAGCACTGTCCACTTCGCGCACCTGGTTCTGCCGGGCATGCGCGAACGCCGCTGGGGGCGCTTTCTCACCGTGACCTCAGTCTCCGTGTTGAAGCCAATCGCAGGACTCGTGCTATCCAACTCGATCCGCTCGGCCGTCGACGGACTCGTTAAAACACTCTCCGTCGAATACGCGAAGGACAACGTTCTGATCAACAATCTCTGCCCCGGATACACGGCAACCGAGCGCTTGCAGCAAGCCGGCAACTTGGCCGAGATCTCCGCTCGCTTGCCCATGGGCCGCGTGGCTACTCCCGAGGAATTTGCGAATTTGGCTGTGTTCTTGGCTTCTGAACGGGCGAGCTACATTAGCGGCGAATCCATCGCCGTCTCCGCGGCGACTCGTTGGGGATGAGAGACACGGGCGCTAGCTCTCCAGATACGTGTAGCCGTTCATGCCGTCTTCGTAGAAGCGCAGCAACCGCCCTGCCTCTTCGTATCCGACCTTGCCCAATCGCAAAGCCGCTTCCACGTCGTCGCGGAACTGATCGATCAGCGCCTTGCTGTTGTACTCCACGTAATCGAGCACCCCGCGTACAGTGTCGCCCTGCACGACAGTGGTGAGAACCGTCTCGCCATTGTCGCCGACGCTGACATGCACCGCGTTGATGTCTTCGAGCAGGTGGGGCACTTCTTGACGTCGCAACGGTCAATGAACTGATCGATCTTGCCGTCGGAATCGCTAGAGATGTTGCCAATGAAGAAATCGCATGAGGTGTTCGACATGCACGGCGAAGGGTTCGGATTCAAGGCCTCTCTTAGGGATCAATCATCTCAAGTTGTCATATCGCTACAGCGGCCGCGACCTCCGGCTAACGGACGTGGCTGGGCATGTCCTGCATGACCTCATCGCGTGAGTTCGGAAACATCGCCAATCGCTTCGGCGAAGAGCGCAGCTCTTTCGGCAGGCGATCGTACTTTATGGCCGGTGCGCGTCTCCAGTAATTCCGCGAGGCGCGCTCCGGGCTGCACATGCATCACCCGAAGCGCTGCGTTCAACTGGACGTGCGCGTAGGGCTTATCGAAGACCTCAGATCCGAAGCCCTGCGAGATGAGTAGATCGATCTCCTGCTCGTTCGGATTCGAGATCCGGTCCACGTGACAGTAGTAATTCGGATTCGGGTTCGGCGCAAACTCCGGAAAGAACAGCACCCGCGTTTCGCGTCCGCGCGGCAGTCCGGCCACCTGCATCCGGTATCCCGGTGGAACGCGGCCCTGGCGCCCCGGATGTTTTGTGAATCGAGCACGACCAGTGTCGCACCACGGTGTTGCCCATCGCCGTAGGCGTTGTTGACGCCACCGAGAGCGATCTCCTCTCGGCCATCGCGATTGAGGTCCACGAGTTCGAGCGCAAAGAACCATCCAGGATGCCAATACTCATCGACGAGCTTGCCTTTAGAAGTGAGAATGGCTACTTGCTGCGGCCAGTCCCACGAATGATGGCTGGCTACCACGATCTTTCCACCGTCGGGGCGCGGCTTCTGCAGAAACGCCACATGCGAGACAGTGTAGGTTCCGCCGATGATTTTGCCGCTTTCGAGCTGCAATTGCGGCCGACCTGGTTGGAACGCCCATCGCACCGAACCGTCGCTTCTGAAACAGATCAGCTCCGAATTGTGTTTTCCGAGATCGGAAGGAAAGTAACGATAAAGGAACTCGTTCTGGCCGTTGTCGTGAAGATCGCGGAAGTATCCACGCAGTTCGGGAAGGCGCCCCGGACCAGCGCGTTCCTCCTCAAGAGGTGCCGTGGCGAGTTGGTGAAGCCATGAAACACGCTGCCGGGAATCGGACGATCAAGCCCGCCACTGTCGCCTTGAAGCGGACAGTGGAATCCCAGCGTCGCTTGCCCTGCGGAATGACGATTGGCGGTAAATCGACCGGCGACGGATCGGCAAGCGGAGGCGAAGCCATTGTCGCGGCAAGGGTCCGATTCTCGCTCACCCAGCGGTCGAGTTCAGAAGTCTGCGCGTAGGTTCTGCCCTGCAGTCGGTGGACCGGCAATCCGAAGTCGCGCTCCCAACCCTGCACCGTTCTCGGCGCACGCTTCAGGTGGTCGGCGATCTCTTTCCACCCATCCAGACGGCGATCCAAATCCGGCATATTCACCTCGCGGAATTGCCCAGTCTAGCGCATCGTCGCAAGGCTGCGCTTCAAAATCATACCCTTAGAATCATCGAATTGCGTATTTCCGCGTACTTCCGCACATAGCTGCTCGTGCGGCGTTGAAACTTCCATCCCGATAGAATTCATAACCCCGGCCATCCGGAGCAATCTCCTCCTCCAATTTGTGATTGCCGGGCAAGGAACCACATGAAAACTACCATGTTGAGGGCTCTCGTTTTTGGTGTGAGCGCCTTTGCGGCGAACACCTTGAGCAATGCCGACTTGATTCAGATGAAGCAAGCCGGACTGAGCGACGCCATCATCACGCAAGCCGTCCAGGAAAGTGGTGGCGGGTCGCAATTCGACACCTCGGCTACGGCTTTGATCCACCTGAAGAAGGCTGGCTTTGGCGATGCTGTCATCGCCGCGCTGATCAACCGGAAGGCGCCTACCGCGGTCGCGCAAGCCGATAAACCGATGCTTCCCGAAGATGTCGGTGTCTATGTCGTTCGCAAGGGCGAACTGATTTCCGTCGAGCCCGAACTGGTCACAGAGCGGACTGCGGGTGTCCTCAAATACGCGCTGACCGCTGGAATCATGAAGGCAAAGATCAAGGGCGCGGTGGAAGGCCCGAGAAGCCGCCTGCAACTATCGGGCTCTGTGGATCTGGTCATCCGTGTGGCCGAAGGTGTCGGCATCACTGAATATCAGTTTGTCAGGATGGACCTGCGCAGTTCCCGTCGAGAGTTCGAAATGGCAAGGTTGGGCATTTCTGGAGCATCGACCGGAACTACGCCACATCAGGTGCCTTTCAAACACGAGAAGGTCGCCTCGAGAACGTATCGCGTGACTTGCGCCGGGCTCCCCAGCGGCGAGTACGGCTTTATTTCCCCGGGTGCACTGGGTTCGGTCAGCAGTGGCACGACAGGGAAAATCTACACATTTGGATTGGAATAAGGAGAACACAATGTCAGAAGTCCGAAGAAGCTATGTGACATGGAAAGGTGGCGATCACGGTGTGAGCTGGCATCCCATCTCGAAGCAAGTTTACGTCAACTGGGGCACCTGGAAGTACGCAGGCAAAGCTTATGACATGCAAGAGGCGATTGATCGGTCGCTTGGATGGCTCAATAGCCACGCTCGTTGATCTGAAGGAGAGAATTTCCAATGGACAACCGCAAATTTCTCACGCTGGAAGACGGCCGTAGCCAGCGCCTACCGCACCACTGCCTGACCTGCTGCAGGTTCTGTGGCCAAGAGGGCTGGTTCAACGTCCAGTTTTTTGGGGCGCTTGAGCATCCCGGGTGTTCGCATGGAGCGCATAGTTGGTATCTGAATCCCTTTGCGTACGCCGTATTTCAGATCCAATCGGTGGCAGTCGTGGGATCCCACGGCGCGAGTTTCGGAATGAACGACGTTGGCAAGAGAGAGTCCGGAAGCTGGTTGTACGGCATCTTCGGCTTCTGCTTTGCGGCGGGCTTCCGGTTGATGCTCGCCCTTGTGCTGATCCCGATTCAGGCGGTTGTGGCGTTGGCGTCGAGCAGGCTACAAGCCACGACCGCGGCAGCGCCGTCGGAGCCCCAGAGATCCGGCCTGGCGTCGCTCGCAACCGAGGTTGGCCCGCGGCAGGACGAATGGTCGGACCCAAATATCTATACAATCGAAGGCTTCCTCGAATCGGGAGGGCTGCTGGCCGCGGACAACTTCGAACCCTCGGAATTGGAAGCGGCGCTACACCCGATACTGCAAACCCCGTTCCAGTTTCCAGCCGCCGTGCGATCGGTTTACCTGTATCGGCTGGAACAGAACGTCATCCATGGCGTTCTCTACGCATACACGGCGCAGCAGGTCCACCAACTGGGCACCGGCGTCGCCGAGCCGGCGGGGGTGTTACGGCTTCACTTGGTGACCAGAATGGTGGAAGCCGTTGCACTGAGCGAGAGTCCGCTCGATAAGGCCATACTCGACGGCAAGCGGCGCGCCTGGCGGGAACGCGCTGCTCGCTAGCTCTCCAGATACGTGTAGCCGTTCATGCCGTCTTCGTAGAAGCGCAGCA
>CAZCPL010000191.1:0-10659 GCA_964500255.1 uncultured Solibacteraceae bacterium
TTGCCGCACAGCGCCTGAGTGACACGACCTTGCTCGGCTTCTATCATCGGTCGCTGCGTTGGCAGACGGCGGACGAGAATGCGGCGAGCCCGGTGTTTCAGTTGTTCTATCACCGTCTGGTTGGCGGACGCTTCGATCAGTTTTATCGCGGGCAGATCGTGCCATTGCTGGAGCGGCCGTGGGAAGAGATTGCGGCACTGCCTTGGGTTATCAACGGGCGGCGTTTCGCGAAGCCGTTGGGCGAGTTGGTGGTGGACGCTGCACGGTTGTTGAGTCCTGCGCAGGCGGGTCCCGCGGTGGTGGGGCATGGCGATGCGCACAACGGCAATGTGTTCTATCGTGGGGCGGATGTGGATCTGCTGTACTTCGATCCGGCCTTTGCCGGCGCGCATCATCCACTGATCGATCTGACGAAGCCGCTGTATCACAACACGCTGGCGCAGTGGATGTACTTTCCTTTTGAGACGTCTTTGCAACTCACTGCTGAAGTTCGCGGTGGGGCCGTGATCGTTGAGCACGACTATCGAATGAACTCGCTTCGGCAGGGGATCCTCGATTCGAAGAAAGAGCTGGTTTTGCTGCCGATTGTTGCTGAGTTGGCGGATCGCAAGTGGTTGCGTGAAGACTGGCGTGAGTACCTGCAAGCGGCTGTTTTCTGCTGTCCGTTGCTGACGATGAATCTCTGCGATCGCGCGAAGTTTCCCGCGAATGTTTCTGTGTTGGGTCTGGCGCACGCCGTGATGACCGGCAATGAGGACCTGTGAGACTTTTGATCTTCGACTTGGATGGCGTGATCACCTCCGAGGCCGACTATTGGCGCACGGCAGGCGAAGGCATCGGATCTGAGATTCCGCTCGAATTCATCTATTGGGTGAAGAACCACGCAGTGAATCACAATTGGGATCTTGCGTTTGTGGCTTTGACGGCGCGGTGCGATTACGCCGGGTTCCGGAGCGCGCATGATCATCTGACCGGGAAAGAACTGCTGGCCGCTTGCCCTGGCTATCGCGGCGCTGTGTGGCGTGACATCCACACGGCTTGTCAGCGCATTCAGGATACGCGTTTGCCGGTTGAGGTTTTGCTGGATGCGCAACCAATGTTTGAAACATTGAAGTCCGATACTGTTTTTGCCGTTGCGACGGGGCGTCCGCTGCCTGAGGCGCTTGCGCCGTTAGCGAAAGCCGGGCTTCTCTCGTATTTCGATCAACGGCGTATCGTGACGCACGACGATGTCGTGGCCGCGGAGGCGTTGCATCCAGGGCAGAGCCTGGGCAAGCCGGATCCGTTCATTGTCCACAAAGCGATGGGCTCCGATTTTGCGCCTGCTCAGACCGTTTTTGTAGGCGATACGCTTTCAGACATTCAAGCTGCGGAACGCGCGGGCGTGCGGCCCATCGGGATTCTGACGGCGCTGCCCGTAGGCGTGTATCGCGAAGCGCGGCGGCAGAGGCTGGCCGATGCCGGTTGCACAACGATCCTTGATTCTGTTTTGGAAATACCCCGAGCTCTGCGATGAGAGACCTGGTTCCCGATTATGTGAAGAAGCTAGGCGTGCGGCGTCCGAGTGGCCCGGCGGTGCCTGGGGAAATTCGCTTGGACCGCAACGAGCAGCCCTTTCTGCCGTCGCCTCGCGTGGTGGAAGCGGTTCGCGAGGCCGCGGCTCATGTCAATCGCTATCCAGAATCTTTCTCGGGAGCATTGCGGCGCCGCATCGTTGAGTACATGGGTGTAGCGTTTGAGCAGATCGCTGTCGGCAATGGGTCCGATGAACTGATTGAATGGCTTTCGCGTGCGTTTTTGGCGAATGGCGACGAGATCGTTGTGCCCAAGCCGAGCTTTTTTTACTACAACACTTGCGCCTGTGCGGTCGGTGGCGTGACGGTTTATGTGGATCGCAATCCGGCGGATTTCACTCTGGATGTCGATGCGATCTTTGCTGCCGTAACGGAGCGAACGAAGATTCTCTACCTTGCGAATCCCAACAATCCGACTGGTACGCCAGCGCCGAGGGCGCAGATCGTCGAGATTCTCGAACGCGCGGATTTCCTGGTGGTTGTGGATGAGTGCTATCTCGAGTTTCTGGGCGAGACGGTGGTTGATCTGTTGCCCAAGTATGCGCACCTGCTGATTTTGCGGAGTTTTTCGAAGGCTTTCGGACTGGCGGGGTTGCGCGTGGGGTACGCCCTGGGGAGCGCGGAGCACATCGACTATCTGCATCGCGTGGCGCAATCGTATTCGGTGAACCGCATGGCGCACGCCGCGGCGATTGCAGCGATGGACGATGTGGAATGGGCTCGCGTGAAGATTGCGGAAATCTGTGCCGAGCGGGATCGCATTGCGGTGGCACTTCGCGAGATGGGCCTGCATCCGCACGAGACGCGTACGAACTTTGTGTTGGTCAATTGCAAGGCTTCAGGCAAGACATCGACGGAGATCGTGTCGGCTTTGCGTGAGCAGAAGATTCACATTCTGGATTTCGCCGGATATCCAGGTTTGGACGCCTATTCATTCCGTATTACCGTTGGGCAGCCGCATGAGAATGAGGCTGCCCTGCGTGCCATCAAAGCTTCTTTGAGTGGATGATTCTCACGGTGGCGGTCTTCAACCATGTTGCTAGATCCGCCTCGGACAACTCGCCTGCGGCTAAGGCAAGTGTCTTGAGTAGGGTCTCCACTTGCGCCGCGGTCCACCTCCAACCATTCAACTCAAGAAAAATACCCATCACCACGAGCGCCGTTCTTTTGTTTCCGTCGATCAGTGGATGATTCTTGGCGATGCCGAATCCATAGGCAGCAGCAAGCTCGAAGATTGAAGCTTTTGGATTGTAGCGATGCAGATGCGTTGGTCGAGTCAAGGCGGATTCCAGCAAGCCGTCGTCTCGCACACCTGCCGCCCCTCCGAATGCATCCAATTGATATCGGTGGACCGCTCTCACCACACCAATCGACACCCAAGAGGGTTCCTGACGTCTCATTTCGCAAGTTCGCGCAGAGTGTCCCGATAACGATGGACGAAGTCCTCTGCGATCTTCATTTGATGCTCAAAATCCTCGTTGTGACGAGTTACCAGATAGCCTTCGGGTGAATCGGTAAGAATGAGTGTGTCACCTTTGGCAATCTTGAGCTTGGCGAGTGCTTCCTTGTTGAGGATGACTCCGGTGGAGTTGCCGATGGTTGTGACTTTGAGCTTCAGCATGGCGGTATAACAATCAATATAACATGTCTTGGATCGCCTGTCGAGCCTTTTCGTAAGCCTCAGGACCCGGCCGGACGATGTGAATCCGCCCCGACCCAGTCGGACGCCAACGCTGATAAAACCGTTCAGAAAGCGCGCCAGCAAAGATGCAAAGCAGAGGCACTCCACACGCCGCCGCGACGTGCATACCGGCGGAATCGTAGCCGACATAAAGCTGCGATTGTGAGATCAGCCAGGCGAAGTCCGCAAACGAGCCTTGGAATATTCGTTTGCCCGCACCTGCGGCGTCCCTGACGCGCTGCGCCTCTTTCTCAGATCCGCCGAGGTCGATGAGGGTGTCTTCTGGAAGAGCAGCCAAGAGATCGAGCTCAAAGGGGTCTGCGAGCCGCTTGGACGCGTTCTCGCCCACTCCCAGGTTCACTGTCACACTTGCGCGCGGGATCGCGCCAGCAGGCTTTGGAGCCACGTAGGCACGCCCTCGCACGCCTAGCGTTTCCACACACCACTGTGCTGCGAGTTCGGGCAGGGAATCCGGAGATTCCGAACGATAAGCCCGGCTTTCGAAGAAATAGTAGTTCTCTTCGGACGGCGTCACCGGAAGCAGACCCAACTGTGACAGGCGCGAATCCGGGTCTAGGACAATGGCGTTTGCGTCGTCGATCCAAGGCTTCGCGGCGATACGGTCGGCGAAGTTGGCGCTACGACCGTATTGGAAGTCGCGATGTTCGATGCGAGTGTCGGCGGCGAACAGTTCCCAGTTCTTGCGGGGTCCCACAAAGACGATGCGGGCGTCGGGAAACCGGGTTTTGGCGGCATCCATCAGGACGCTTGTCACTGCGACGTCCGCCCCGAGCGTGATGCGCGACAGAACATAAACCACTGTCGGTGTTTGGAACACAGCACGCGGTTTCCGCACTCGCTCGTAGCGTGCAAGATGAGACGGCTCGCTCAGAATATCGCTCATCAACCGCGCGTAGGCATCGCAAAGTCGCGGTTCAAAGAGATCACCGAGTGGTTCGATGACCTCGCGGAAGAAGATCCGGCTACCGTTATCGGAAGCGAGTCCGCTGCGGATCTCATCGATCAGGGCAGCGGACCATGCGGAGCCTTCGCAACAATGCGTGAGGAGGCGCTTACAGATACTTTCCAATGATGATGTCCAGCTTCTGCTTGGTGGCTTCGGGCATCACAGAGGGGCTGGTGATGAGCGCGTGCTTGAGGGCCGAATGGCACTTGCATTGAAGATCGTCGCCGATCTTGCCGACCACGGCCTGCACCAGTTTTTGAGCGTTCTCGGCGTTTTGGGTGAGGTTGGCGATAATGTCGGCGACGGTCACGGCGTCGTGTTCCGGATGCCAGCAATCATAGTCAGTGACCATGGCGACCGTGCAATAGCAGATCTCGGCTTCACGCGCGAGCTTCGCTTCGGTGAGATTGGTCATGCCGATCACGTCCATGCCCCAGCTACGGTAGAGGTTCGACTCGGCAAGCGTTGAAAATGCGGGACCTTCCATGCAGAGATAGGTTCCGCCTTGCTTCACTGTGATGCCGTCGAGCGATTTCGAGGTCTCGTGGACAAGGTCCGCGAGCGGGTTGCAAACGGGATCGGAGAATCCAATGTGGGCGACGATGCCTTCGCCAAAGAACGTGGCGGCGCGGCCCATCGTGCGGTCAACGAACTGATCGGGCAGCACAAACTGCAGCGGCTCGTGTTCGGCTTTGAGCGATCCCACAGCGCTGAGCGAAAGAATGTGTTTCACGCCCAGCTTCTTCATGCCGTAGATGTTCGCGCGGTAGTTGAGTTCTGAGGGCGAGAACTTGTGACCGCGGCCGTGGCGCGCAAGAAACGCGACCTTTTTGCCGGCGAGCGTTCCGACGATGTACTTGTCCGAGGGCGCGCCCCAGGGCGTCTCGATCGCGACTTCTTCGTGGGCTTCGAAGCCGGGCATGGAATAGAGTCCGCTGCCGCCGATGATTCCGATGTTTGCTGCTGCTGTCACTTCTGAATAAACCTTTCGAGCCATTGTTCCGCGATGGCCTGCGCGGCTGTTTCAAACATTTCCTGAGGAAACTGCAGGTGTTCGGCCCGGAACGGTGCAACGGGCCTTCTCACATTGTCAGGCAGCAGCGAGTGCTTCCGCCACTCCGGTCCTGTGGAGCGTGCTCTCATTTTTGCATGAACGACTGGAGCCATTGATCGATCACCGTGTAGGGATCCTGCTTGTGCTCAGCGATGGCTTGCGCGGCTGTTTCAAACATCTGCTGCGGAAACTGTTCCAACAGCTTTTCGCGGAACATTTCGCGCAGGCGTCCGGCCCAGAGTTGTACAACGGGCCGTCGTTCGCATTGCCGGGCAGCGGCGAGTGCTTCCGCCACACCGGTTCCATCTTGCGCGCTGGTGAGAAAGACAGGGGCTTCGCATTGCGCGCCTTTGATTTCGCGTTCCAGCTTAGCCGCGCCGTCCAGATCGGCCTTGTTAATCACAAAAAGATCTGCGATTTCCATCAAGCCGGCCTTGATCGCCTGGATGTCGTCGCCCGTATTCGGCGTGAGAACCACCATCGTCACATGGGCGAGTTTGGCGATCTCGACTTCATCCTGGCCAACCCCGACGGTCTCAATCAGGATGACATCGAAGCCAGCGGCATCGAGAAGCACGGTCATGTCCGATGTGGTTGGGGCGAGTCCGCCGAGTTGGCCTTGGGTAGCCATGGAACGAATGAACACGCCCTCGTCCCGGTAATGGTCGAGCATCCGGACGCGATCGCCAAGGATTGCCCCGCCGGTGAAAGGGGAAGTGGGGTCGACGGCGAGGACGGCGACGGTGAGCGATTCCGCCCGCAGCAGGCGAATGAATCGGTCAACTAACGTGGACTTGCCTGCGCCGGGTGCACCGGTGACGCCAAGGATCAGTCCTTTGCCGGTATGCGGAAAGAGGTCTTTGAGAAGAGCGGAGGCTTGGCGGCGCTCAATGAGTGTGGCCGCGCGGGCGATGGATCGGAGATCGCGGTTGAGGATCGCTCTAATGGTCGTCATTCAGGCGGAGGTCACGGCAAGCTCTGCTATCGAGGCTTGCCCGACAGGTTTGCGCTCGAATCTGAAAAATTTCACGTTCCCCATTTCGCCCTGATGAAGGTCCTTGTATTCCGGATTCCAGCCGTCGGTATGCCTGCACCAGAAAATCAAGGGGCATGTCGCGTCGTTTGTTCCTATTGTCGCGTCGCGCTTCCGTGTCAAAAGTCATCAGATTCGAATCTCAGGCCGCGACTTCGATTCCTTCAACATATAGGCGTGGAGCCGGCATCTGGATCGCCATTGTTCGGAACCCTGAATATAAGACTCAATCGATTCGTGCTTTGGTGTATTGCTCATTTCAACACTGCCTGTTTCAGAAAAGATCTCTCGGTTTTGGGGTCCAAAACCGCTGAGTTGTGACCGGCACTCTTCGCGCGTGCGCTCAACTGGCAGCCATGCCTTCGATGCGGTTGGTCGCCTTCCTGATCTTCATCTTTGCTGGTATCAGTCCTTCAGCAATTGGCGAGCAATGACCATTTTCTGAATTTCGCTGGTTCCTTCGCCGATGGTGCAGAGCTTGACGTCACGATAGAACTTTTCCACCGGATAGTCTTTGGTAAAGCCGTAGCCGCCGTGGATCTGGACCGCTTCGTTGCAGACATCCACCGCAATCTCGCTCGCGAAAAGTTTGGCCATGGCCGATTCGCGTGTGATGCGTTTGCCTTGATTCTTGAGGTAGGCTGCGCGATAGGTGAGCAGCCGAGCGGCCTCGATGTTTGTCGCCATGTCCGCCAGTTTGTGTTGAATTGCCTGGAATTCCGAGATCGGGCGTCCAAACTGCTTCCGCTGTTTGGCGTACTTGAGCGCCGCCTCATAGGCGCCTTGTGCGGTTCCCACAGAGAGAGCGGCGATGGAAATCCGGCCGCCGTCGAGAATGCGCAATGAGTCCACGAAGCCTTCGCCCGGCTTGCCCAGCATTTGTGAATCGGGCAATCGGCAATCTTCAAAGATCACTTCGCCAGTATCGGAAGCTCTCATGCCGAGCTTATCTTCTTTCTTGCCTGTGCGAAATCCAGGAGTGTCTTTTTCGAGGACGAACGCCGAGATGCCGTGCGATTGTGCGGCACGATCGGTGACCGCCATGGCGACGCAAACGTCGGCATAGTGGGCGTTGGTGGTGAAGGTTTTCGCACCGTTGAGGATCCACCCGGTGGCGTCGTCGGTGCGGAAAGCCTGTGTCCGTGTGCCGCCCGCATCGGAACCTGCCTCAGGTTCGGTGAGTGACCAGCAGCCGATATACTCGCCTGTCGTCAGTTTCGAAAGATAGCGCTGCTTCTGGTCCTCATCGCCAGCCAGGTAGATATGATTCGAGCAGAGAGAGTTGTGTGCGGCCACAATCAAGCCGACCGAAGGATCGACTCGCGAAAGCTCTTCGATGATGATGGCGTACTCGATATAGCCAAGCCCCGCGCCGTTGTATTCTTCAGGAAAGATCGCGCCAAGGTAGCCGAGTTTGCCGCACTTCTTCACAACGTCCAACGGAAAGATGTTACCGTCGTCCCAGACGCGGACGTGCGGCTTGATCTCCGCTTCGGCGAACTCGCGCACCGACTTGCGCAGATGCTCTTGCTCGGCTGAGTACTCGAAGTTCACACGATCTCTTCTTTGACTGGATCCCAGCGTAAAGTCCGGCCTTGGCGATAGCTGTCGACGGCCATTCTGCAAGCGATGGAGACCCTGAATCCGACATCGAACGGGCAGTTGGGCTGGACATTCGAGTCACGAATCGCATCGAAGAAGTTCTGCATGTGGGCCGTTGCCGGAGCGGTGCTGCGTCCCACAAGCTCTGAGCCATCGGGCCGGTTGACCTTCTGTGGCTGATAGCGGATCTGCGCGCCCTTGCTGATGGTGCCATCGGTTCCGAGAACCGATTCTGTAACCCCAAGCTGGTTGTTGCCGAATCCGGAAACCCAGTTGAACATCAGTTCCTCGGGCTGTTCCATGGCGACATTCATCGTGTCTGGAACCTCGCGGCCATCTTTCCAGAGATAGACGCCGCCGGTCATCGTCACTGCTTTGGGAACTTGCAAGTTCAGCACTTTGTACCAGAACGAGACCTGATGACACATGTTCTCGTAAACGTTGCCGCCCGAGTAATCGAAGAAGAAGCGCCAGTTGATGAAGCGGTTGGCGTCGAAATCGCGCTTGGGGGCTTCGCCGAGAAAGCTTTGCCATAGCACGTTCTCGGAATTCATGTCCGGATATACGGGACGCGACCATTGGGGCTTGCCATGCGGCGTGTTGCGGAACATGTTCGCGGCAATCGCAGTGATCTTGCCGACCTTGTTGTCTTTGAGGAAATCGAGGGCATCTGTCACTTGGCCGCTGGAACAGCCCTGATGTCCGATCTGGACGCGGTGCTTGCCCGCGTCGGCTTGAAACGCCTTGCGCATGCGCTTAGCGTGATCGACACTGAAGGCCATCGTCTTTTCCTGATAGACGTGTTTACCGGCACTGAGCGTGTTGACGAAGTGGTCGCAGTGCAGGTGCTGCGGCGTGGCGATGAGCACAGCGTCGATGGACTTGTCATCGAGCAGGCGGCGGTGATCCAGATAGGTGGTAGCGTTGGGCGCGATCCGTCTCGCGGCTTCGAGGCGGCGCGTATAGACGTCAGAGAAGGCGACCATTTCGACGCCTGGGACGGACATCGCCTGATGGACGAGTTCCGTGCCACGATCACCGATGCCGATGATGCCAAGGCGGATCTTGTCGTTGGCGGCGAAAGCAGCCTGGGTCGTGACGGCGCCGGCGATGCCGGTGACCTTGCCGAGAAATTTGCGGCGTGAATCCATATCAGTTACAGCGTCTTCAGTGTATCCCGTTCAGAACCGGGGTGCTCGGTGGAAGCGAGAAGGGAATGTCGCGATTTCTTTCGCGGTTTTGGCCTGCCACCCATTGTTCATCGCTGCGGCGCGGATCTCGCGGACCTTCCGACCCTTCTTTGCACTTCTTCGCGATGTGGATCTTGGCCGATGTTTCGCCGCCGTTGTGGTCTTCAGTCACGGGGAACCGGAACACTGGTTGGTTTTGCTCCAAAACTCGAAGGTTTCGTCCCCTGGGAGTCCGCTGTGAATGTAAAGCATGGCAGAGGATCCGCCGGTTTACAGGTTTGTTGCAATGATTTTGGAAGCGGGGTTCGCAGCCGAGGCGCATGGCGACCGATCCTCCGGTGTTGATGCCGACGTCGAAGATGCGTGTGCGGTCGAGGGCCTTGTCTATTTTGAGCAGCTCTTCGAGGAGAGTTTTGAGGAAGGCGACATCGTTGTTTTGGCCGAGATCGTCGGGGTAGATGACAAGTGCAGAGCGGATGAACGGCGAGGTGCGAAGCCGCGTGAGGCGCGCGACGCGTTCGTCGGATCCGCCCGCGCCGTGCAGGACGTGACGACGGGAATGGCTTGCGATCGTTGGATTGGCTGGGTGAGCAGGTAGGTTCGCGCTGCGCCTTCCACCTGCAAGGTCCTTGACTCAGGTGGTTTTCACTGCTGCTTTGGCTGGGCAACGAGCGTGCAGAGGGAGAATTGCTGCGACGAGCGTCCACCTGGCTATTTCGTGACGGCGGCGATACAGTCGATTTCGACCTTGACGTCGCGAGGCAGGCGGGCGACTTCGACGGTGGCGCGGGCCGGGGTGTTGGCGGTGAAGTAGCGTCCGTAGACCTCGTTCATCTTGGCGAATTCGTTCATGTCTTTGATGTAGACATTGACTTTGAGGACGTTTTCGAAGGAGCTTCCGCAGGCTCCGAGGACGGCTTTGAGATTTTCGAAGACGCGTTCGGTTTGTGCGGTGATGTCACCATCGACGATTTGCATGGTTGCGGGATCGAGCGGGATCTGGCCGCTGAGGTAGGCGAGTCCGTTATGGGTGACGGCTTGGGAATAGGGTCCGATGGCTTTGGGGGCGAGGTCGGTGGCGATGATTTGCTTCATGTTGTTTCATTTTATGCCAGGGCGGCTTTGCTTCGATTGCCGTTTGCTCAGATAGATTGGTACGGGACCAGTTGAGTAAGACGGTCATTCACTTTCCATGCTCTGCTGGAAATCCCCAACGCCAAACGAGTTATTTGCTCCTGAGATGACTACCTCAACCAAAACGATTGAGATTACTCGACGTCGATATTCTTCCCGTGTTGTGGAGAAGGCCGAGTGCCCCATACGAATTGTCGAGATCCCCGCTCCAGTGGCTGTCATCGCACGGAACCACGTGGACGCCATGGCACTCGATGGTTGGTTCGGTCATTGCAAAAACACTGAAGCCCGCCGGGGGTGGCGGGCTTCACAAATCTCAATACTATGGAGCCACCCGTCAGAATCGAACTGACGACCTGCTGATTACGAATCAGCCGCTCTACCAACTGAGCTAGGGTGGCTTGCCCTAAAACATGTTACTGAA
>CAZCPL010000192.1:0-10654 GCA_964500255.1 uncultured Solibacteraceae bacterium
GAGGTGGCGGTCGACACAGTTGTAGCAGAGATTTGTCTTTGCGCCGGTGAACCATTTGGCAAAGGGCGGGTTGTCCCAGTCGAGGACGCGGGTCCAAGGGGTGAACCAGTGTAGGTTCTCGGAGGCGAACTTGCCCCAGAAGGCATCGGGGTCCTGGACGGCTGCGTTGTAAAGGGCTTGGTAGCCTTCGAGTCCTTTGACGTTGGCTGCGGAGACGAATTCAGGACTGGGTGGATAGACTGCTACGGCTGCGTGGTCGCTCATGGGTGTCTGAGGGGCAGGATATCACTTGTTGGGATCTGGAAGCGGAACTCGATGCTACTCTAGTGGCCAACAGAGTCATGCTTACGCGCTTGAAGGTGTCTGGATTTAAGAATCTCGTCGATGTCGATGTCAGCTTTGGTCCGTTCACCTGCATCGCTGGTGCGAATGGCGTTGGCAAATCGAACCTTTTGGATGCCATCATATTTCTGAGCGCGTTGGCGGAAAAACCACTTTCGGATGCGGCCCTTTCGGTAAGGGATTTGGGCGCGAAGACCGGAGATATCCGGGGACTTTTCCATCATGTTGGTGATCGCTATGCCGATCAAATGACTTTCGAAGCTGAAATGATCATTCCGGCGGAGGGTGAGGATGACCTCGGGCAATCGGCGGAGGCCAGCGCAACTTTTGTTCGATACGGGGTGAGCCTTCGGTACAGGCAAGATGAGAGTTCAAGAGCGTTGGGATCTTTGGAGCTAGTCAAGGAAGAACTAAAGCACATCACGTTGCGCGAATCCGAGGAGCACCTCAAATTTAGTTCTTCTCGGGCCTGGAGAAAGAAGTTTATCAAGAACGCCCGCCGAATCCCAAACTACATTTCAACCGACGATTCGGGACCCGACCGCCACATTCTCGTGCATCAGGACGGTGGAGGCAGTGGCACACCACAAAAAAGACGCGCCGCGAATCTTCCGCGAACGGTGCTTTCTGCCGCCAACTCAGCCGAGTTCCGAACGGCAACGTTGGTGAAGCGTGAGATGCAGTCTTGGCGTCAGCTCCAGTTGGAGCCGTCGGCACTTCGTACACCTGACAATTTCAGTGCGCCGGCTGAACTCGAGAGCGATGGAGCGCACCTTCCTGCGATGCTGTTTCACTTGGCCAACTCGCCGAACAGTGGCGTGGCCATGTCCGTGTATGCCGAAGTCGCGAATCGTTTGTCGGAGTTGATTGAGGACGTTCGCGCGATTTATGTCGATAGGGACGAGAGCCGCCAGTTGTTGACCCTGTACGCAAAGTCCAGCGATGGCACTGCCTACCCTGCGCGTTCCCTGTCCGACGGTACTTTGCGATTCCTTGCCCTGAGTGTTCTCTCCATCGCGCCAGACACTGGCGGCGTGATTTGCATGGAAGAACCGGAAAACGGAATACACCCAAAGCGAATCCCAGCGATGATCAAACTGCTCAGGGATCTGGCCACCGATCCGCAGGCATTGAATCCCGAAGGTCGACTGCGGCAAGTCATCATCAATACTCACTCTCCGGCAGTGGTCATGCAAGTTCCTGACGACAGTTTATTGATTGCCTCACCGGTCGCCAAACTGGCTCAGGAGTCCTCGTTTAAAGCACTGCAACTGCATTGCCTTCCGGGCACATGGCGGATCGCGGCTGGGGCTCAGTCCATACCCAAAGGTGAGTTGCTGGCTTACCTAAACCCAGTTCCGAATCCCCCTCCGGCAAACCTAAACCCAGACCGCGAGCCCCGAAGGGTAGCTGATCGTCAGGATTTGATCGCCTACCAAACGAAATTGCCTTTTGCCGACATATGAGAGTAAGTTATACCTTAGTTCCGGACGGGACATCGGATGCCGTGTTGCTTCCCATTCTCACCTGGGTGCTGCGTCAACAAGGCGTCCAAACAATTCAGGAACAATCGGTGGATTTCAGTCGGCTTCCAAAGTTCCCAAATCAATCAGCCCGATTGGACGCGATCATCGATCTATATCCATGCGATGTCCTGTTCGTTCATAGGGACGCCGAGGCTCAGGATCCTAGCCTGCGGCGAACTGAGATTGAAAGAATGGATTGGAGAAGTGCGACTCCGCGCATTCCAGTGGTGCCAATTCGAATGACCGAAGCTTGGCTGCTGTTGGACGATTCCGCGATTCGCCAAGCGGCAGGGAACCCGTGTGGGGCAGTCGATCTCAAACTGCCGAGCATCAAAAAACTCGAAACCATCCCAGATCCGAAGAAGCTCCTCCACGAGGCACTCGTGCTAGCCAGTGGTCTCAATGCAAGACGAAAGAGTGCATTGCAAGTTCACCGGCGAGTACGACTGATTCCGCATCACATAGCCGATTTTTCCAAACTCAGCGGCCTCGCTGCGTTCCAGCTCATGCAGAAGGACATTGCGTCGTTTGTTGAGCGATTCCGAACCGCTATTTTTTGATCTTCTCGTCGCGTTCCACTTTGCCGTCGCGGACATGGATGATACGATGTGCATGCATCGCGATGTCGTGTTCGTGCGTAACAAGCACAATCGTATTGCCCTGCTGATGCAGACGATCGAACAGGCCCATAATTTCGATGCCCGTCGCGGTGTCGAGAGCTCCCGTAGGCTCGTCAGCGAGGAGGATCGACGGATTGTTCACCAGCGCCCGGGCGATCGCCACGCGCTGGCGCTGTCCACCCGAAAGCTCATTGGGCTTGTGGAACATGCGCTTTTCCAGATCGACACTGCGCAGCGCATTGCGAGCCATCTCATCGCGCTTGGCGGTGGCGAGACCGGCATAAATGAGCGGCAGTTCCACATTATGCAAGGCGCTGGCGCGTGAGAGCAGATTGAACGTCTGAAAGACAAAGCCGATTTCCTTGTTGCGAATCTGCGCCAGTTCGTCATCGTTCATCTGGCTGACCGCTCGGCCCGCCAAATAGTACTCGCCCTTCGACGCGGTGTCGAGGCATCCGATGAGGTTCATCAAAGTCGACTTACCAGAACCCGAAGGTCCCATAATCGCCACATACTCGCCCTTGTGGATCTCGATGTCGCAGCCGGAAACGGCGTTGATCGTCTGGTCTCCCATGATGTACGTCTTCCACAGATCGTACGTCCGGATGACGATTCCGTCGCGCTTGAGTTGTTCGCCACGCTCGGCGAGGGCGTCCATGACTGCGGCCATTGTTGATGTATGCTCCTGACTGAACTAGTTATGGCGTCCGACGTTAGCTCTTGGTTTCCGCTTGCGGAGCGCGATTGTCGACTTTTACTTTAGTCTCGTTGCGAAGGGTCCGGATGATCTTATAACTGCCGGTAACGATCTCCTCGCCGTCTTTGAGTCCGGTGGTCACTTCGATATCGGTTGCACCGGTGATGCCCGTTTCCAACTTGCGGAACTCCGCCTTGCCGTTCACAACCACGAAGACGCCCTGCAATTCCTCTTTACGCGCCTTTTCCTGCGCCGGTGTGTAAGTCGGGGTATCCTTCGGAGCCCCTTCCGTCACTGCTTCCAGATCGCCCTTCTGGCGAACGGTCAGCGCTTGAATCGGAATGGTGAGGGCCTGATTCCGGGTGGCGGTGATGACCTTGGCTGTGCAGGACAAGCCCGGACGAATTTCGGCCGGCGGATTGTCCAATGCCACGACGACCTTGAAATCCTTGGCTTCCTGGCTCGAAACCGCGCTCTGCGAGGCCGCAACACCGGAGGATCGCAAAATCGCGGTATTGCCGATTTCGATCACGTGTCCTTTAAAGGTCTTGCCCGGCATGGCATCGATGGTGATGTCAGCAATCTGGTTGAGCTTCACGTTGACGATGTCGGTTTCATCCACCTTCACTTCGGCGGTGATGAGCGACATGTCGGCGATGGTCATAATGGTACTGGCTGCGGAATTCTGCACACCTGGAACCACAGTCTCACCAACGCGAACCGGCAGATTGGTGACGACGCCATCCAAGGGTGCCGTGGCGTTGTGCTTGGCCAACATGTCGGATACGCGAGCGAGATTCGCCTGAATTTGTGTCACGCGGCGCTGTGAGGCGTTCATCTGAGCGGAGGTCTGCGCACGCTGCGACTTCATCTGTACGACGCGGGCTTCTGCTTCGCGAACCGCCGCAACTTGCGCATCGACGGCCGCCTTTTTCTGGTCATAATCCTGACGGGCGATGAGCTTGTCGTTGAAGAGCTTCGCGGTACGATCGAATTCGATCTTGGCGCGGTCGAGTTCAGTCTTGGCCCGATCGACTCCCGCCTGTTGCGTCAGGATGCTGTCGTCCATTGACTTCAAACCCGCTTCGGAGGCGCTCGAATCCGCGATCGCTGAATCGACTGAGGCGCGCTGTGAGCGTACTTCCGCTTCCGCCTGCACCGATTCGATACGAGCCAAGATTTGATCCTTGCGCACGCGGTCGCCTTCTTTTACAAAAAGTTCAACGATGCGGCCGGTCGCGTTGGCACCGATGTTGATGTACGTTCGAGGCTTAATTTCACCGGAGGCCGTGACGATTGACGCCAAGTCCTGGCGGCTGGCCTTGCCCGTCTGCACGGTGACCACTCCACGCTGGTTCATCTTCACCGACGCATAAATAGCCCCGGCAATGCCAAGTACGAGGATGATGCCTAACCAAATCTTCCACTTCTTCACGAGTATCGATGGCTCCTAAGAGGGTTGGACGAAGTTCAGCCTGCTGAAGTTCGAAGAATCCTTGCAGTCACTACAATTTAACACGCAGGCAGGATCACTTCGCCCCTGGGTTCGATGTATAGACGGAGGCGGAGGATGGATTATTACGCCGAAGTACCGCCGGACCAAACGCAAACTCGTACCAGCATAGTTCTGGAACCTTCTGAACCGCAGTTCTATTCGGCCAATCAAGGCCGGATCACAAGCTTGCTCAAGGTGAAGCACACTATGAAGTATCTTTCTCTTCTTCTCATTCTCGGAACTGCGGTAGCGCAAGCGACGACTTTTACCGTCAATGACCCCTTCAACGCGGTTTGCCCGCCCGGCGGCGGCACTTCGTGCGATGTCGTCGGAGCCAATTCCAGCTTTGACATCCAACGCGGTGAGTTCGATTTCGGCGCAACTTCGGCAACGATCCGCTTGTATTTCAACTACGGGCTCTCCAATACGTCGCTTATGCCGTTCAATGCGACGCCCAGCACGGTCTTGAGCCTCGGCGACCTCTTCATCAGCGGTGCGGGATTCAACTATGGCCTCGCGCTGCAGAGCCGCACCGGAGGCGCTTCTGGCAATGTGACCGGTGGCATCCTCTATTCCATCAACAATGCCAACGGGCAACTCACCGCCGCCCAGGCGCTGAACGGCGCGTCGGACATCAACTACCGCCCCAATGAAATCGTTTGGATCCGCAATGACGGTGCCGGGTCGATCAGCAACGTGGCGACCGGAAGCGTGTCGATCACTTCCGGGGGCGACGGCATCAACCAAACCGAATTTGTGGCAACGATCGTTCTCAATTACGCTGCGGGTTCGGTGGTTTCGAACAACCTATCGACCGGTGTGCCGTACATACACTTCACCTCGGCTACCTGCGGTAACGACATCCTGACCAACACTCCCGAACCGGCAAGCCTCGGCATGATCGGCCTGGGATTGATCCTCGCTGGATGGCGCGCCCGCAAGAGCCTCTCGGCAAAGTAAGTCTTCGCGCTGCGTGGTAGGATGGGGATTCAAACCCCTAAAAACATGCGGAATGTCATCATCGTAGGTTCGGGCTGCGCCGGCAACACTGCTGCCGTGTACGCGGCCCGAGCCAATTTAAAGCCACTTGTTCTCAGCGGCCACGAACCCGGCGGCCAGCTTTCGATCACCACTGAGGTTGAGAACTTTCCAGGATTTCCCGACGGCATCATGGGTCCGGAACTGGTCGAGAACATGAAGAAGCAGGCCGAGAAGTTCGGTGCCGAGTACCTTCATTCGAAGGTCACCGCGGCTGACCTCTCCAAGCGGCCTTTCCGTATCCAAATCGACGGCGAGTGGCACGAAACAGAAACCCTCATCGTCGCCTCCGGCGCATCGGCGCGCTGGCTCGGGCTCCCCAACGAACAGAAACTGATCGGCCACGGCGTATCGTCATGCGCCACCTGCGATGGATTTTTCTATCGCGGTAAGAAGATCATGGTCATCGGCGGAGGAGACACGGCGATGGAAGAGGCCAACTTTCTCACACGCTTCGGAAGCGAAGTCGTCATCGTGCACCGGCGCGAAGAGTTCCGTGCGTCGAAGATCATGCTTGATCGTGCACGAGCCAATCCAAAAATCAAGTTCCTGCTGAACACCGTTGTCGATGACATTTACGATGTCACCAAAGGCGAGGTGACCGGCGTCAAGCTGCGGAACCTCGTGACCGGAGAAGTAGTGGATCGCGAAGTCGATGGCTTCTTCGTTGCCATCGGACATATCCCGAATACGCAACCGTTCGTGGGCCAGATCGATCTCGATCCCGACGGCTATATCGTCTCTCAAGGTGGTGCGCGCACCAACATCGAGGGCGTCTTTCACGCCGGCGATGTCGAAGATCGTATCTATCGGCAGGCGATCACCGCAGCCGGCGCAGGCTGCAAGGCCGCCATGGAGTGCGAGCGCTTTCTCGAAGCCCAAGGCCATTGATCTGGTGAACTACCGCATCGCGGCCTACTCGCCGGAGCAGGCCGATGCGGTCGTCGCACTTTCGTTGCGAGCTTGGGAACCGGTGTTTGCCTCGATCGAAGAGGCACTCGAACCGGAAGTCTATCGCGGCTTCTATCCAGAAGGCTGGAGTGTCGCCCAGAGCGCCGCTGTTCTCGAAGCCTGCGCCACGAGCGACAGCGCTTGGATCGCCATTACCGGAAGCCAAGTCATAGGCTTCGTCACCGTCAAGCTCAATCAAGAAGCGCGGATCGGCGAGATCTACATGATCGCTGTCGATCCTCCCTTTCAAGGCCAAGGAATTGGCCGCGCACTGACAGAGTTCGGCCTGGGTTGGATGAAACAGGCCGGAATGGCAATCGCCATGGTGGAAACCGGCGCAGGCGCGGGGCATGAATCCGCCCGCCGCACCTATGAACGCAGCGGGTTCCGCATCCTGCCGATTGCCCGTTACTTCAAAAAGCTATGAGCTACGGCAAGCCTGGAACCATGCAAGCAGAGCCGGGCGCGCGCCTGTAAGTCACCGTCTTCTGTTCGCCTTCGATCTTGAACATTGCGATGGCGGCACCGGCCTTGCATTCCATCCGCATGTTCGATTCCTTCGTGCCATCCCCACCCAAAATCTCGCCCGGCTTGCAGGATTGTTTCGTTGCGGTCTCTTCTGCAAACGTGCGCATAGCCGCCGACAGAGGACCAAGGTGTTCGAAGCGCAGATACTGCACGGTAGGCGGATTCGTTGGGGCCAGGGTGAAAACCGTTTCCACTTCGCCCTTGTCGCAGCCCATGCGGAACCGCCCACGCAACAAGTTCTCGGCTCGTACAGCACCTGGTGCCTTGCATACACCCGCGATCTTTTTGATAGAATCCACTTCGGCCTTGCGCGCGGCACCCGGCAGATCCATCGGCAAATTGTTTGCCGCTAGTTTGTCGAAAGCGGCGTCATCCCATTTGTTCCAAAGTCCTGCAATGGCGTCGCGTGTGGATACGAGCACAGGCGAAGCGTCCAGTTCGCGCGGCGTCAATGCGCCGGTCTTAGCGAGTGCGTCGAATGCCTCGCTCAAGGCTTGCGCTGGCCCCGCATAGGTCATGTTCGTCATCGCCAACATGCCGATGCCGTGCTCGGGCAGCCACATCATGTACGATCCGAAACCTGGCAAACCTCCACCGTGGCCGACGATATGGTGAAAGCGGCAGTCTTGCGAAATGCCGAGTCCGAAGCCGTATCCGCCAGCGGAGGCGCGATTCCGGTCGGAGGAGAAGTTACTGGAACGCTGCAGCCTCTGCATCTCCCGCAAGGATGCGCGCTTGACCGGACCCTTGTCATTGTCATCGCGCGGCGGAAATGCCGAAAGCTGAAAGGCAACCCACTTGGCGAGGTCTTTGGTTGTGGTGACCATACCGCCCATCGAGCCGAAGGATCCATGAGCGAGCGAGGGAATCTCGAAATACTTGTCGTCGCGCAATCCATAGCCGGGCGCGCGAACGCTGGCCGCGATCGCGGAAGGTTCGAGAGACGAAGCCGTCATGCCAAGCGGCGCAAGCACTTTAGTCTCGATGTACTTGCGGTACGGCATCCCGGATGCTTTCGCGATCACTTGTCCCGCGAGCGCGAAGCCGTAGTTCGAATACTCGAATTCGGTATCGGGAGGAGTCGAGAACGGAATACCCTTCTTCACCCATTGGCCCAGTATGTTTAGCGGCTCGCCCATTTGACGGTCGCCCCAGGGGTTGTCTTCTGGAAATCCCGCGCCATGATTGAGCAGTTGACGCACGCGCAACGGTTCGGTGTCTCCCGTTGGATACTTGTAGCCTTTGAATTCGGGAATCCACTTATCGACGCGATCTTCGAGCGACAACTTGCCCTCATCGCGCAGTTTCAGCACGGCGGCTGCGGTGAAGCTCTTGGTCATCGACGCGATGCGGAAGGCGGTATCCGCCGTGACAGCATCGTTCGCCGTACGATCGCGCACGCCGAACGTTTTCGTATACACGAGTTCGCCATCGATCACGATGCCCCAGGCGGATCCAGTGACTTTACGAGCGTCGTGATATTTCTGAAAGATTTTCTCCACTTCAGGGAAAGCGGCTTTGAGCTTCTCTGTACGCGCGGCGTCAGTGAAGCGAGGCGTTTGCGCGAATGCCATCAGGCTGGCGGTTAGAAGAGCGATGGTGAACTTCATCATGCTCTACCAAGATACGATTCATCGAGCTGAATTCCCAAACCGGGTCTCTGCGGCACTTCGATTGGAACACCGTTTGACACCGCGCGCTGACCGCTAATCCAGACGACGGATCCGCATCTTTCGGAACGCCACCTGCGTCTGGTGATACTGCAGCGCGATCGGACCGCGCGTCTTGCGGATGCGATAGTTCGGCTGTACCTTTTCAATCCGCGCTTCGAGCTTTGCCCGATCGAATTCCAGCACCTTCACGCCGTTGAGCCAATGTTCGAAGCGCCCTCGATGCACAAGCAATCGGCTGCGATTCCACTTGCCGTTCGGCTTCACGGTTTCCGGCGACGGGGGAAACAAACTGTACAGGCCGCCAGCGCGGGAATCGCGGAGCTTCAGCGAAGTCGGTTCGTATTCGTCGTCCGCCATCTGGTATTCAGGACCACGAGAATACTCAAGAGTTGGTTCCTCGGGCTTCGCCTGCGTGGGATCCGAAACCGCGCGCCATTCCTCATTCTCTTTGACGATAATCAGCGTGCTGAAGTTCTGCACCCAATACTTGACGCCGCTGTTCGCGCCCTTCGTTGCCTTCCATTCCCATTCGAGTTCGAAGTCGCCATACTCTTCCACCGACCACAAATCGGTGCGACGATGGACATACGGTTTCACCGTCAAAACCCCATTGCGAATCGTCCACGCGCCGTCGATATCTGTTTTGCCAGAAGGGCTGCGCCAGTTTGAAAACGTGTTTTTGTCGATGAGGCGTTGCCAAGTTCCGGCGTCTTCCACCGAAAGGCAAAACAGCACTAGGGCGATCAAGAAACCGAGGCTATCACAATGCCATCGATCGCACACGTCATACTGGGAGAAAGAGGATGAAATACTACTACACGGTCCCGATCTATTACACGAACGGGGCGCCACACATCGGTCACACTTATACGACCCTGGTTGCGGACACGCTGCGGCGATATCAGCGACTGCTGGGCCACTCGCCGGAATTCACCACCGGCACCGATGAACACGGCGTAAACGTCGAGCGCGCGGCTCGAAATATGGGCAAGACGCCGAAGGATTTTGTGGATGCTGTGGCGGAGGAGTTCCGCACGCATTGGGATCAGCTTGGCATCCAGGCCGATCACTTCGTGCGCACCTCAGACCCCGAGCATCGGCGTACGGTGCAGTGGATGTTTGAGCTGTGCCGCAAGAACGGGTTCGTCTACAAAGGCCACTATACGGGTGCTTATTGCGTTTCCGACAATCTGTTTGCGACGGAAGCAAAGCCCGGCGAGCCGTGTCCCATCTGCGGGCGCATCCTCGAAGCCGTCACCGAAGAGAACTTCTTTTTCAAGCTGAGCGCGTTCGAGAAACCGCTGCTTGAATTGTTCGAGAAGCATCCCGAGTTCATTCAGCCCGACGCACGCCGCAACGAGATCGTCGCCTTTGTCAAAGGCGGCTTGAAGGATCTCTCGATTACGCGCACGGGCATCAGTTGGGGCATCCCGGTTCCGGGCGAGGAGCCTCACGTGTTCTACGTCTGGTTCGATGCTTTGATCGCGTATCTCACCGGCGCTGGCGGACCCGAGTGGGAATCGAAGGGCCTGTGGCCTCCGGCGTTGCACCTGGTCGGCAAAGAAATCATCCGCTTTCATGCGGTCTACTGGCCCGCGTTCCTGATGGCCGCGGGATTGCCGCTGCCGAAGCAGATCTGGGCACACGGCTGGCTGCTCTTCGACAACGACAAGATGAGCAAGACCAAGGGCAACGTGGTTCGCCCGCTGCCGATTGCCGAGGTGATGGGCTTCGACGCATTGCGCTATTACCTGCTGCGCGAAGTCGTGTTCGGACAGGATGGC
>CAZCPL010000193.1:0-735 GCA_964500255.1 uncultured Solibacteraceae bacterium
GTTGGGGTAAGAACTGGGGAGTTTACTGTTCGTCTCACGCCGGGATGGAAGTGCTGACCGACCATCTGCGCAATACGATCAATGTCTACACCTCAACCAGCGCTCCGTTTCAACTGCGTTTGCACGAACCAAACCTGTTACGCTGGTTTCTGCCTGGATTGATGCCCCACGAGGCAACGGCATTGCTCGGACCCATCAACCGGTTCGTCGCGGAGGCCAACGGTGGTCGCGACATCATATCCTTTACTCAGAGTCCCAACGGACTCTCCGTCGACGTTGTGAAATTGGAATCCTAAGATCATGAAACGGCTGCAACCAGTCATTTGGATGAAAGGTACGTTCTTGAGTCCGCAGTATTTGCAGACTCAAGACCGTTTCATCGAGAGTTCTCTGCAGTTTCAGTTGCAGGCGCTTTCTTACGCCGGGTACGGTGTGCACAAGCTGGTTGTGAACCAGGAAGCACTGTCGGCTGGCTACGTTGCGATCTCCGAGGCTTCGGGCATACTGCCCGACGGGCTGTTGTTCGATATTCCAGACGCCGATCAGGCCCCGCCTCCGAAACCGCTGGCGGATGCTTTCGAGCAGGATCAGCGCACCTGCGATGTCTATCTCGCCATCCCGCACTATCGCGAAAAAGGACTCAACGTTTCGCTCGCGCGCAATCAGGCGGACACCCGTTATTTGTCGGAAATCGCCATGCTGCGCGACGAAAATACGGGGTTGGCTGAGAAGCCG
>CAZCPL010000193.1:745-10601 GCA_964500255.1 uncultured Solibacteraceae bacterium
GCACGGCTGACATCGCGAGCTTTTGGCTGCTGTACACCATCAACTCGCACTTTCCGCTCTTCAATCATTTGTTCGAAACACATCACGGACATCCGGAGCGGCTGTTTTCCCTGATGCTTTCACTCGCCGGAAGCCTGACTACGTTCTCGAAAGATTTGCATCCGCGCGATCTGCCGAAGTACGAACATGACGACCTGGGCGGATGCTTCACCAAACTCGATGAAATGATCCGGTTTCTGCTGGAAACGGTTGTCCCCAGCAACTTCATCTCGCTGCCGCTGAAACTGACCCAGACATCCATCTACGCCACTCCGCTGCAGGACGACAAGTATCTGCAAAACACCAAGATGTATCTGGCGGTGCAATGCGAGGCGGATGAGGCGAAGGTAATTCAGGGCGTGCCGTATCTGGTGAAGGTCTGCTCAGCGAACCACATCGAGCATCTCGTGCAACGCGCACTGCCAGGCTTGACGCTGACGCACGTGCCGCGACCTCCATCGGCGATTCCGGTGAAGGTCAACTATCAGTACTTCAGCCTGAATCAGTCGGGTGCCTGTTGGGAAGCGATTCAGCGGGCTCGGAATCTGGCGGCATATGTTCCGGGTGACTTCCCGAATCCGAATCTGGAGTTGCTGATCCTGCTGCCCGAAGCGCGCTAACCAACTAACGAGTTTACTGGCGATAAAGGATCTTCTCGTACTCGTCGTGTGGGCCGATCCAGAACCACGTGAAGATGTCGTCTTCCCGGTACGCCAGTGCGCGGTACGAACGGCTGATTCGAACCGACCAGAACGCTCCCACGGGTTTCAATTGCAGTGAAGTGAAGGGTGTTTTGGATGGATGCGGAACAGGTCGTATTGTTTTCTGGCGGCTTCCTGTATCGGCGCAGGCGATGATCGAAACCTTGCCCAATAACGGGGCGTGGTTTGCGGTTCGCACGGCTTCACTCACAACGTCTTCAAGCGGGCGAGTACGTCCGGCCCCGATATCCGCCTTCGCCTCATCGAGCAGATATTGGCCACGCCTCCCAGGGGCGAAATCCTGTTCCATTTGACGGTCCCAAGCGGCCTCGCGAACTTCGTCCATCCACGCGTAGATCTCGTTCGTTTCCGCGTCAGAAAGACTGCCGAGAGCGGACTTGATTGCATCGACGGTCATACCTACAACAAAAGTCCAATCGCTTGAGATGCAAGCTGAGCAAACTCTGCTAGCCTGAAGTTTCCATCATGCTGCTAGGCTCCGTCGTCCAAGTCAACATATCCCGCGGAGGCGTCCCCAAGCGCCCGATCCCCGAAGGCCACGCCACGGTCCACGGCATCGACGGCGATCTCTGCGCGCACCCTCAGTTCCATGGCGGACCCAATCAAGCAATTCTCATCGTCTGTGCCGAAGCTGTAGACGATCTCATCGCGCAGGGATTCCCGCTCTTTTACGGTGCGCTCGGCGAAAACATCACAGTGAAGGGTATCGATCACCGCCAGTTCCGCATTGGACAGCGCTGGCGCATCGGACGCGCCTGGGTGGAACTCACTAAGATCCGCGTGCCTTGCAGGACGCTCGATGTTTACGGCAAAGGCAAGATCCAGAAGGCTGTCTACGACAAGCAGGTGAAGGCCGGGGATGTTGCTTCGCCTCTCTGGGCCAAGGCTGGCATTTATGCCGCCGTTGTCACCGCCGGTGCGATCCGCGCAGGCGATCCCGTGCAGTCGATCGATCAAGCGGTTTAAGAGATGGTCGAACTTCAGAGGCTGCGCGAGTATCTCGGGCGCCAAAGCCGGTTTCTCGCTACCGAAGTCGACCGGCACCCGTTCTGGTTGAAAGATCTCGCTGCCAGCGGCGATCTCAACCGCAGCTTTTCCGATCGTGATTTCGCGCGAGAGATGGGACGGATGCCAACCACGCAGCCTGCGGCGCTGCGCTTCGCGAGCTTTCGACGTCGGCAGTTGTTGCGGATCTTGCTGCGCGATGTCCTGACGCTCGCCACACTTTCAGAAACAACGGAAGAGCTATCGGCATTGGCTGGCGTGATTCTCAACACGGCGCTCGATGAGATTCTTGTGGCACTTGCAGAACGTCACGGCCAGTCCAAATCAAGCATCTGCGTACTTGCGCTCGGCAAACTCGGTGGACACGAACTGAACTATTCCTCGGATATCGATCTTGTCTTTGTGTATGGAGAAAACGGCGAGACCACAGGCCCTGTGGCGATCTCTTACAAAGAATTCTTCAAGAAGGTCGCCTCACAACTCGCTCATCTGCTTTCCACCCATACTCCCGAAGGATTCTGCTATCGAGTCGATCTTCGTTTGCGTCCCGAAGGCAAACACGGCGAGGTCTGCATCTCAATCGAAGGCGCGCGCCATTATTACGAACATAGAGCCCGCGATTGGGAACTGCAGATGATGATTAAGGCGCGTCCGGTGGCAGGTGACACGGCGATCGGGGCCGCACTGTTGGAGTTCATCGAACCGCTAACCTATGCGACAACTTTGGACTTTTCGGCGATCGAGACAATGTCCGAAACTCGCGCAAGGCTGAATGAAAAGCTGAACGCCAAGCGCCTTGGCACGGACATCAAGCTCAAACGCGGCGGCATCCGCGACATCGAATTTCTCGTTCAGTGCCTGCAGCGTCTGCATGGCGGACGTTCGCCCTGGGTCCGTCATGGCGGAACGCTGCTTGCATTGGCACGTTTACAGGACAAGGGCCTCATTTCCGAGTCCGAATACTCGCGGCTCGCCAACGCCTACTCTTTTCTGCGCCATCTGGAACACCGGCTGCAGTTTCACGATGACCGCCAGACCCACGTCCTGCCGGTTGGTTCCAAAGAACTCACATCGGTTGCCCGCCGGATGCCGCAGCAGCCCGGTTTCGATCCCACCGCCACAGGCTTGTGCCAGGCCCTGGAGCAGCACCTCGATGGAGTCATCGACATCTACGACCGCGTTGTTTACGCCCAACAAAGCCGACCGGTTCGCGATGAGAGTACTGTCTCCACCGCACCACCGCAATCGAACGTTCTTCATGCGCTGTCTTTCAAGGCTCCCCGTTTTTCGGCCCATGCGCTGGCGGCAGTGAACCGTCGACGACTAAAAAGTTTTGAGCACTTTCTGGAATGCGTCGAAGCCCAGCCGGATTTGCTCGCGCGAATCGAAAACAGTGAGATGCTGCAACAGAGTGTTGTGGAAGTTTTCGAGGCGAGTCCGTTCTTTGCGGAGCATCTCGCGCGCAATCCGGCGCTGGTGCTGGATCTGTTGGAGGAAGCTCCCGCATTGGATCCACCGGCGGACGCTACTTCACTGCGAAGCTACTATCGCCGCGCTGCCATGCGCATTCAAGCGGGCAGTATCGTGCGATCGACGCCCGTGTTCGAAACCCTCGGACAGATGTCCGACTTGGCGGATAGCGTCATCGCCAAAGCCTACGCGCTCGCGGTGGCGAGCATCGAAGTCCCCAAAGGCGAAACGATGATGGTGATCGCGCTGGGACGCTTGGGGATGCGCGAGTTCGACCTCGATTCCGACGCCGACCTGCTCTTCGTTCTGCCCGATGAATCCGCTCCCCACCTACTCGCCTGGACACGTATCGCCGAACGGATCATTGAGATTCTTGCGTCATATACCAGCGCCGGTGCGATCTTTTCGGTGGATACGCGGTTGCGTCCCAGCGGGCGCGAGGGTGGGCTGGTGCAGACCACGTCGGCCTTTCTCGACTACTTCGAGAAGCGTGCCGAAGCTTGGGAAGGCATCGCGTATATGAAGGCGCGAGCCGTTGCGGGAGACCTGGATCGCGCGACGAAGTTCCTGGGCAAATTGCAAGAGACGGACTGGCGCCATTGGGGCCAAAGCGGACGCTCGCGCGGCGATCTGCATGAGATGCGCTTGCGTTTAGAGAAGGAGCAAGGCAAAGGGAATCCGCTCAAGGCCGGACTCGGTGGATATTACGACATCGACTTTCTGCTGCTCTATCTTCGCCTGCGTAGTGCTGGTGTTTTCTTCAGGGTATTGAACACGCCAGAGCGCATCGATGTCCTCGAAAAGATGGGACACCTCGAACGCGAGGATGCGCAGTTTCTAGGCGAGGCGGCGGCGTTGTATCGCGCTTTAGACCATGGTTTGCGCCTCTATTCCGGCCATGCGGAAGGCAAGCTTCCGGCTGCGGAAGTGAAGATCGAGGCATTGGCGGGATTGGTGTCGCGATGGCTGCCTGCGGAGCGGAGTCCGCAGTCGCTGCCGGAGAATCTGGCGTCGGTGAAGGAGCGTACGCGGGAGATTTTTATGCGGTTCTTCGCAGTGTCCTCAACGACTCCGACGCTTTCGTCTAGTGATGGGTAATAAAGGAGGGAGGCGAAATGGAAGTCAGATTCACCCCGGAACAACAGCCTCAACTCGCTCAGATCGCAAGCCGGTCTTGAACATTGCCCGAGAACCCCGTGACCCATGTTGTTCTGGTACCTCGATGACGAGGTGCGATTCTCGGCTGCCGTTGAACCGTTGGACGCCTCCAGGCGCAGATGATTTGGAGGCAATCATAGACCACTGTTGAGGTGTTGCATAGCTACCACGATTCCCAGCGGTCCGATCACTTTCAATCAGCGTCCGGTAGAGCCTTCCAGTATTTTGTAGAACATCGGCAAATCCTGAGGGTCGCCAAGGAAGTAGGCCCAGAAATCCCAGCCGCGGGCATTGACAGGCGCACGACAGGACACGCTCACATAACCTTGACGCCAGGATTCCGCGCAGGTCAGGATATGCCCGCTTCCGATGTCGAAAGAGTGATCGGTTCCCCTCTTCTGTTCGAACTCGCTCTGCACGGCAGTCCGCCGGTAGCTGCGGAAGTCCATTGAGGTCCGATACGCGGGACGAGTCCAATCGAAGGGATTGGGAGTCATTCCCCATTTAGATTCCGGCACCAAGCACCATACACCCTCGATGTCGCCGTGCCAACCAATAAGACTGGTGAGCCGCAAGTAGTTCCAAGGAATTTGCATCCGATGCTGCGAAAAATCTGAAAACGGCGTGAACATTTGCGATGCCAACGGCAAAAAGAATAGAAAGTACGCCCCCGCGATCACAGAGAGCCATGGCAACCGCCGGGGCCAGCGATTCACAGTCCCAATGGACCTCCGCTTCAGGTACTTGCTGATCTCGTAGTCACGCCTCCATTTGCGGTTCGTTGCAAAGACTGCGAAAAACACAATCGGAGACACGAATGGAGCCAAGTAAGCGAACGGGAAATTACGGATCGAAGAGACCCCGGCAGACTCCGGTTTCACGAGGCAACCCAGTGCCACAAAGAGCCCGAAACAGAGGCAGGCCATCGAATTTTCGGATCGCAGCAAATTGATCGGCACGATGTGTATCCAAAGACAGCCAGACGAGTAGATTTGTTCCCGGAATCCCAACAACGCGTCCCAAAATCGGACACCTGCGTTATCGTAGGTGATTGGTACCTCTACACTTCACCACTGGCTCCTCAATTGCATCCTCGAACGGAGCACGTTCATGATGAAGACCCATACCCCGCGAGTCCTGATCGCCGACGACCAAGTCGACATCCTCGAAGCCCTCCGTCTTCTCCTCAAGGGCGAAGGCTACCAGACCGAACTCGCCACTTCCCCCGGAGCGGTGCTCACCGCTCTCGAAACCCGAGAGTACGACCTGCTGGTGATGGATCTCAACTACACGCGCGACACCACGTCCGGCCAAGAAGGACTCGACCTTCTTACCCGCATCCAAACCATCGATTCCACACTGCCGATCGTCGTCATGACCGCCTGGGGGTCGGTCGATCTCGCCGTCGAAGCCATCCGCCGCGGTGCCAAGGACTTCATGCAGAAGCCCTGGGACAACGCCCGCATGATGACCATCGTTAAGACGCAAATCGAGCTCAGCCACGCTTTGCGACAAGGCCAACGTCTCGAGGCCGAAAACAAGTTGCTGCGCAACGATCGCCTGCCCACGATGATCGCCGAGAGCGCGCAAATGCGACCCGTGCTCGAACTGATCTCACGTGTCGGCCCTTCGGATGCCAACATCCTCATCACTGGCGAACCCGGCACCGGCAAAGAAGTGGTCGCGCAGACTCTCTATGCGATTTCGGGTCGCGCGGTGAAGCCTATGGTCACCGTCAACGCTGGGGGACTCGCCGAAGGCATCTTCGAAAGCGAACTCTTCGGGCACATCAAAGGCGCCTTCACCGACGCTAAGATGGATCGCGTCGGACGTTTCGAACTCGCCGATGGCGGCACTCTGTTTCTCGACGAAATCGCCAATGTCCCTCTGAACCTGCAGGCCAAGATGCTGCGCGTGCTCGAAACCGGCGAGATGGAACGCGTCGGTTCGTCGAAGACCCGCCGTGTGGATGTCCGCATCATCTCCGCTACCAACGCGAACCTTGCCGACGAAGTAGCCAGCGGCCGTTTCCGGCAGGACCTGCTGTTCCGCCTGAACACCATTGAAATCCATCTGCCGCCGCTTCGCGAGCGCAAAGAGGACATCCCCCTGTTGGCAGCCCATTTTCTAGGCGTCCACTCGCGGCGCTATCGCAAGGCCATCACCGGCTTTGAGGGCTCCGCATTGCAGGCACTGCTGGACAACGCCTGGCAGGGCAACGTCCGGGAACTCAATCACGTGATCGAACGCAGCGTCCTGATGGCGCAAGACCGCCTCATCAAGACGGCCGATCTCGCGCTGCGCATGGGTTCGCAGGCTTCCACCAAGCTCGAAGAGATGAGTCTTGAAGAGGTCGAAGCACACCTCATCAAGAAAGCCCTTGCGCGTTATGACGGCAATGTCAGTCAAGCGGCCAATACCCTTGGACTTAGCCGCAGCGCGCTCTATCGCCGCCTGCAACGCTACGGCCTCTAGCTATGCGGAACGTCTCGCACGAGTTTCGGATCACCCTGCTCACGCTACTGGCGGGATTCCCGGCAGTGCTCGTTTCCGAGATCATTCTGTGGACGGGCGAATACACGGCCAAAGTCCAGTGGACCCTATCGTTGTTGATCCTCGGATTCTGGATCGGTGTCGCGGCCGGAATCCAGGAACGCGTCGCTTCCCCGCTCCGCACGATTGCCAATCTGCTCGAAGCCATGCGCGAAGGCGACTACTCGATCCGCGGACGCAAGGCTCCCAACGAAGACGCCCTGGGCGACGTTCTCGAACAGATCAACGTCATGGGCGCGACGTTGCAATCCCAACGGCTCGGTGCGCTCGAAGCCACCACGCTGCTCCGCAAAGTCATGGAAGAGATCAACGTCGCGGTCTTTGCCTTCGATGGAGAGCGCAAACTACGGCTCGTCAATCGCGCGGGCGAGAGGCTTCTGAATCAACCCGTCGAACGCATCATGAACGCCGACGCCAAGATGATTGGCTTGGCGGATTATCTCGAGGGAGATCCGGTTCGCACCGTTCAACACACCTTCAATGGCGCATCCGGACGCTGGGGCATCAGCCGCGGGCAGTTCCGCGAAGGTGGCTTACCGCTGCAACTGCTTGTGATCACCGACCTCACTCGGCCCTTGCGCGAAGAAGAACTGCAAGCCTGGCAGCGGCTCGTCCGCGTGCTGGGACACGAGCTCAACAACTCGCTCACTCCGATCAAATCGATCGCAGGCAGCCTGGAAAACATGCTCGCCCGCACGCCACGCGCCGAAGATTGGGAAGACGACATGAAACGAGGACTTTCCGTCATCGCGACACGTGCCGAATCCCTCGCGCGGTTTATGGGCGCCTACGCAAGGCTCGCCAAACTGCCGCGTCCCGAACTCGCGCCATTGGACTTGCAAGCTTTGGTGGAACGCTTGGCAAAACTGGAATCGCGAGTCAAAGTGGTTATCCAAAACTCACCGGCGATAACGATCTCCGCAGACAAAGATCAGTTGGAACAGGTCCTCATCAACCTCGTCAAGAATGGAGCGGAAGCCTCTCTCGAAGTCAAAGGCCGCGACCCGCTTGTGGTGGTGGAATGGAACCGCGCGCCAGGCGCGACCATTGAGATTCTCGTGCGGGACACCGGCCCTGGGCTTTCCAACACCGCCAATCTTTTCGTCCCGTTTTTCACTACAAAACCAGGTGGTTCCGGCATCGGACTCGTGCTGTGTCGTCAGATTATCGAAGCCCATGGTGGGTCGCTCGCACTGCGAAATGTCCCAGGCGTCAATGGGTGCGAGGCGGTGGTAACACTTCCGAGCTCCGGACAGAACTCCGACCTCTAAGTGGAACACCCCAGCAAACCTAGTGGAAAATCCAGCCTAAACTCAGACGGATCCATCGCAACGAAATAGCGTCCTTTCGTCGAAGGAACCTATAGCGAAACTCGTAAGCCGTTTTTTGTACGCGGTGGAATAGCCCGAGTCCGCAGACCGTTCGCGAATTGAGGACCGACTGGTGCTTCCGAACCTCTTAGACGACTTGCTCCGAGCCTGGGAAACGCATCCTCCCCTGGCGGTTTCCTCTGAAAACGGGGATGGAGCCCTAGCGCTCGAGCCAAACGCACCGGTCCAAGCGCAAGCCCAGCAAGAGTCGGATGTAGTGGAACAGCAGTCTCTTGCACCAGAGACCCAAGTTCTGCCGGAACAGCCCTTCGTGTCCAGCTTTATCGAACCTCCACATACGTTGCTGCCTTCGGATCCCTTCGGTGTGCTTCTGGCCGGGTTGGCGGCAGAATTAGTTGCGGAAACCGCCGAAAGCGGTTCCGCAATGGATTCCTTGCTCACTTCCCTGTTGGCGGACTTCGATCCCCCGCCGGCATGCGAGCCAATCGCACCTCCGCCTTTTGTCCCAGAGCCGCAGGTTCGTCACCGTATTCCAAGCCTTTTGACTTCTCCTGCGGGTCGCAAGTATGTCGCGGTCGCGATGGGAACGTTCAAGTTCGCCCTACCCATCGAATCGGTGCTCGAAGTCGGAAGATGTCCGAAAGTGACCCATGTTCCGGGCCTCGCATCGCACGTGAAGGGCGTCTTCAGTTTTCGTGGCGAAGTTGTGCCGGTGGTGAACGTAAGGACACTGGTTGGCGTTTCTGAATCCGAGACGATCCCCGATCGGGAGAATACCTTTTCTGACGGCCTCCGCATCGTCTCTGTCCAAACCTCGAACGGACGCAGCAGAGCGGCTCTGATTTTCGACTCGCTCGAAGGCATCGTTCATCTAGACACCGATTCGTCCGGTATTCCTGCGGCCCACTTGCGGCTCAAAGAAGCCAAAGAAAAGTATCCGTTGGCCAGCACGCTCACGAGCGTCTGCCTTCACGACAACACAACGTTCGGACTGATTTCGATTGACCTGCTTCTCGCAGAAGCGGGCTGCACAGAAGGAACCGCGGTCCGATAGGCACCGCAGGAGAAGGATGATGAAGTTTCCCTCGTTGAAGATTTGGCAAAAACTTTCGATTGTCATCATGTTGATGGCATTGCCTACCACTCCGCTCGTTTACTTCTATTTCGAATCCCGTAACGAGCAGATTTCGTCCGCCGAATCAGAGAACAACGGCTTGCGATACCTCACTGAATTGCGGCAGGTGATCGAAGCGCTGACCACTCATCGCGATGCATCGCAAGCGTATCTGTCGGGCGACGCATCCTTGCGCGGGGCAGTGGATGCCGCGAGACCCATGATGACTTCCGCCATCGGCAAGGTCGACCGTATTGACGCCACCGTTGGCGCGAATTGGGACACCACCCCGCGCTGGCAGGCGATCAGGGGTTCCTGGTCTGCCCTGATTGCCGACCCTAACCTCGATGCGCGCACAAGCGCCCAACGCCACACGACATTGATCGATCTGGTTCTGCGGCAAGTGAGGCTCGTTTCCGATAAATCGCGGCTCACCACCGATCCGATGCTGGACACCTACTACA
>CAZCPL010000194.1:0-10059 GCA_964500255.1 uncultured Solibacteraceae bacterium
CGCCCATGGCGTGCGATCCGTCGAGAAACAGAATGGGGATCAGATTGAAAAGATTGATCAGCGCACCCAGAACAGTGAGTGCGAGAAATAGCTTGTTCCCGGTGATGCCCCTACGCCGATCGCCATCGGGCCCAACTCGATCCTCGTAATTTTGACAAAACCCCAATAGAGCAATCCGCCCAACAGTGCCGCGCCAAAGCCATAAACGGATGCAACGATGAACTGTGTCTATTGCCGGTCGCGGGAGTATTCCGCCTCCGCGCGGGCGCGGCATGAGCCGCAGACAGCCTGACCGTTCAACTTATGATACTCAGCCCCAAGATGGCTCGAACAACTGAAACAAGAGACAGGGCCATGGGCAATTCCCTCGGCGGTCTCGAATTGTAGAGGAGGCAAGGTATCGGACATTTGCATTTTCCAGAGTTTTCCAAAATTTTCCAGACGATCGGCTTATTGTGCTGAAAATATTATGGCGGCCGCCGCAACTCGCCGAGGTGCGCCTCAACTCGCTACACTGGAACCTGAAACCATGGCGAAAAAGCGACTTGGAATCCTCACCGGCGGCGGCGACGTCCCCGGATTGAACTCTGTCATCAAGAGCGTTGTGTATCGCGGCTACGAGAACGACTGCGAAGTAATTGGCCTCCGCCGGGGCTGGGAGGCTTTGACTCACCTCAACCTCGAAGATCCCGCCAGCAAGGAACGCTATGTCTTGCCGTTGACGCGCGAGAACACGCGCACCATCGACCGCACTGGCGGCACCTTTCTGCACTCTTCGCGCACCAATCCGCTGAAGATGAAGAGCCTTCCTGAATATCTGAAAGGCTCTGCCCTGTTCCCGCCTTACGAGACGACCAAGAAGGGCGTCACGTCCAAGGTGATGGACATGAGTCCGCAGGTGCTCAAGAACCTCGAAGGCCTCGGTCTCGACTATCTTATCGCCATCGGTGGCGACGACACGCTGAGCTACGCCGCGCATCTCGACAAGCTCGGCTTCAAGGTCGTTTGCATTCCGAAGACGATGGACAACGACGTGCGCAATACGGAATATTGCATCGGATTCTCGACCGCCATCACCCGTGCGATGGATGCGATCAACCGCCAGCGCACCACCGTCGGATCGCACGAGCGCATCGGTATCTTCCGAATCTTCGGCCGCGACGCCGGCTACACGGCTTTGTATACGGCCTATGTGACCTCGATTCGCTGCGTGATTCCCGAATTCAAGGTCAACGTCGATAAGCTCACCGAACTGCTGCTCAAAGACAAAAAGGCGAATCCAAGCAACTACTCACTGGTCGTTCTGAGCGAAGGTGCGGAGTGGGAAGGCTATCAGGTAATGGAGTACGGCGAGCCTGACGCCTACGGCCATCGCAAGAAGGCAAGCGTTGGCGAAGCGCTTGCCGAAGAGATTAAGAAGCGGGCGAAGGAAGAGACCATCGTCAGCGATTTGACCTACGATCTCCGTTCCGGCGATCCGGACTTTGTCGACAAGCTCGTGGCCTCGACGTTCGGTGCAATGGCACTCGATAAGATCCTGGAAGGCAAAAGCGGTCTGATGTCGGCATTGGTCGACGGCAAGTACGCCATGATGCCCATTCCCGATCCCAAGCTCGGGCCCCGCAGGGTTGAAATCGGCACGATGTACAACACTGACCGGTATCGTCCGAACTATTCGGACAAGCTCGGTTTGCCGATCTTTCTCACCCGTCCGTCGTAAAAGACATGGGTCTGCTCGATCGGATGTTTCGCAAGAAGCAACAGGAAAAAGCCGCTGTCTCCCCAACGGAGATCGCGGCTTTTTTCAATGAGGCTTCGAAAGACGAGGAACACTTCCCGTCCACGATCGATCCTCGGATCCTGCACGTGCGCGCCGTGCTCGATCATATGGGCGATCTCAACGGAAAGCGGGTCGCCGACGCAGGCTCCGGCAAAGGCCGCTTTGCCACGCTTATGAAGCAGAACAGCCCCGGCGCGACGGTGATCGCCATCGACATCGCCGAAGCGATGCTGCGCCACGTTCCAGAAGGCATCGATCGCTGCGCTGGCAGCCTCACAGCGCTGCCGCTGGCCTCCGAGTCATGCCACGGCGTGTATGCGACTGAATCGCTCGAACACGCCGTGGATATCGAACTCGCCATTTCGGAACTCTGCCGCATCCTCGTTCCCGGCGGTCGCCTCGCCATCGTCGACAAGAACAAAGACCACTGGGGGCGCTTCGATACTCCCGCCTGGGAAAAGTGGTTCGGCCAGGGTGAACTCGAAACCATGCTCTCCAGGCATTGCCGTAAAGTGGAAAGCCGCCCGATCTCCTATTGGGAAGAGGAGACTCCGGACGGCTTGTTTCTGATCTGGACCGCCGAGAAGTAACTTACTTGCTCGGCGTGAAGCTGAAGTTGCTGATCGCGATTTCGTCTTTGCCGTCCACCTGGAAACCAAAGCGTCCATCGGCGAAGTTGCGAGCCGCATCCTGCCAGTTGTCCACGACAGTCCAATTGCCACCAATATTGATCGAATGGACCACGGAACCGTTGGCGATGGCGATTCGTACTTGAAAGACTTCCTGCGAATCGAACTTAGCGGAATCCGCTAATTTTTTGCCGGTGCCTTCTTTGCGAACCAGCTTGTTCTTTTCCAGCTCGAACATTCCCAGACTGCGATTGTCCTTCTGCCCGACGATCCAGCGGATTTTCTTGCCTTTGACCGGGCGGATCGTGAACGTAAACACTCCTTGCGTTTGCGGTGAACGGAACATCACGACGGCCGGACCCTTCTGGACATAAGCATCGCCATCGCGGGTAAAGTTACCTTCTAGCTCGCCAATACCACCGGCGCGAACCACGGGTTCCTTCACGATAGCGACCTCTTTCTTGAGCGTGAGATCGAGAGTTCGAATCTCGCCCGCAGGGAGCGCGAATCGTTCCACGCGTTCCACGTAACCCTTGGCGGTCGCAGTAAAAAGATAGTTGCCCGGCGTCAGGTTCGGCAGATTCGTTTCGGTGATGCTCTTAGTCGCATCGCCTTCACGGCGCATCGTTACCTTAATTTCCGGAAACGAAGGTGAGACAACAAGGCGAATGTTCGAAGCCGCCGGACTGAGGAGCCCTTCATTGGTCAACGCCACTGTCTCTCCCGCCTTGAACGCACGAGAGGTTTGCCTTGAGCTGTAACCAGCCAAGCTGAACTCGATCACTTTATCGCCCAACTGGGTGACAGCCATCGAGAAAGCGCCATCGTTGCCGATCTTGCCAACGGGGTTTCGATCGATCGAAACTGTGGCGCCCGGGGTCGCTCCGCTCACTTTAAGCTGCGCCACACGAGGCTGGGCCTTTAGCGCAAACGCAATCTTCGATTCCTCGCCCTTCTTGATCTCGGCAGTTTGTTCCACCGTCGGATCGAAGCCTTCTTTGGCCGCTTTGATCCGATACTTGCCGGGTGGAAGCTGCACGCGCAACTGTCCGCGCTGCGTTTTGCGGGGATACGTCCGTCCTTCGATAGCCACCGCGACATCGTCTTCCTGGCCGACGACAATGACCAGGAAGCCGGCATTGACGTCAGACTTCAAATAGGCCGTCAACATCGGCATTTCGCCGATCGAGACGACAAGCTTCTTGAGGTCTTTGCCTTCGCCAGCCTCTAGATCGTGCTCTCCCGGACTCAGGCCGGTGAGGTCCGCACCAGCGCCGCCGACTTCCCCGCGGTCCTGACCGTCCACTTTCACTTTCACGGCAGTGGAAGTATAGAGCTTGGCCTGGTTTCCGGCAGTGGCGACGAGCAGTGCCAGCAGGTTCTTGGCCGTCGCCGGGCTAGTGACAACGGGTGCTTTGCCTGCTTCTGCATTGAAAACGAAAGTCGCTTCCGCGCCCGGAGCTTGGATCGTCACGGTATGTCTTCCAAGCGCGATACGATCGAAAATGTATTGACCTTCCTGCAAGTCTCCGGCGGGCGCGCCGTCCAAGAACACCTTGCCCGAAGTGATGTCCGAAATAATCTTGACCGATTGCGCTACCGGAGTGAGTGGCAATACAACGGGGGGAGGCGTCGCGTTGTTCGCATCCACGACAACGCCAGAGGCCGAAGGATTGTAACCGTCCAAGGTAGCGGTTACCTGATAGCTTCCAGGAGCTAGATCGATCTTGCAGTTCGAAACGCATTTCTCCTGGCGATCGCTGCCGGAAACCTGAATCGTGGCCCCGGCGGGAGTGGTCGTAAATT
The DNA here is from genome assembly GCA_964500255.1 of uncultured Solibacteraceae bacterium. GTDB lineage: Bacteria > Acidobacteriota > Terriglobia > Bryobacterales > Bryobacteraceae > F-183. Next base: position 4,216 of record CAZCPL010000194.1, read on the forward strand.
CCACCGAAACCTTGCCTGCCGCCGTGATACCCGAACCCGCGCCGTCGGTTTTCTCGATGTTCTTGTTACGCGCCATCTGCACGAACAGAAAGGCAATGCCGGCGAAGGCGACGAATCCGATGCCTGCGCCCACAAGCAGCGCACGCTTCAGATTGGGAGCCGAACCCGTAGGTCTTTGAGGTGGTTGTGTGGATCCGATACTGCTTTGAAAACTCGTGGGGCCAGAACCTGTCACCCGGGCCTGCATCGATGGAGGCGTCGCTACCGCCGCGGTCGGAGGCGTGGGCGTAAAGTTGGTGGGCATCGAACTCGCTGGATTGGAGTCAAACGACGACATTTCCGGACGCTTGGGCGATGCGGGGGAAGACGGTGGTGCCGTCTGCTGTCCGGAAGGCAGCGGCGGACGTCCCATTGGGGCTGTAGGGGGCGAAGGCGGAGCCGACAATCGCTCGTCGGAAACCATCGCTGCCGAAACCATACCGGTGGAACCAAGCGCCGAGTCCTTTAGTTTCTGGCCGTGGGCTACCAACCGCTGCTTGAGTTCGCTAACTACTACCTGAACGTCGAAGTCATCGGGGAACTTTTTCGCAATTTGATCCAAACGGAAGTAGATCGGCTTCAGGGAACTCAGTTCAGTGACCGAGTCAACTTCTGTTCCCAGCTTATGCAACTCTTCAATGGCGGTGTTTTGATCCACAGTGTTCTCGCTTGGCGCGGACTCCCTATCTAAGAATTATATGCGGACTCCACCAAGGTCATGTTACGACCAGTGAGATCATCCGCGCAAAATCAGAGATTCCCCGCGCATCTTTTGTAAAGTGACACGCAATGTCAGGTAGCAAAGCCACCCAGCCGGGCCAAACAGGAACGTAAGGATGAGACAGGGCGCTACTAGTAGAAGCGGAATCTTTCGCTCCAAGCTATCACGCGATTCCCAGGATCCGACGAACAGATCGAACGCCAGATAGTGGATCCAGCCGCCCAGCAGCAGCCAATCATTCGAAAAGAGCTGCTTGACGCCTAACAGGGTTGAGAATCCGCCCGGACTTTCGCCCCAGTGGTAAACCAGAATCCAGATGTATCCACCGGCCAGAACTGCGGGGATGATTCGTGAAGTGAGAGGATGTGTCCAAGGCCATCGAGGTGCGATCAGCAGCAGGATCCAGCCGGGTAAGACGAACGTGTTCGCGATTCGGAACCACTCCCCTGCCTGCATCGTCCACTCCGTCGAAAACTAAATGTCGGTAATCTTCTGGGTAGCTTGTGGCTTGGGCTCTTGCACAACGGCCGCGGGAGTATTCACAAACTGCCAGCCTTTGTCGGTAAACATAACCATTCTCACTTGGCCACGCTGCCCAAGGGAACCAATGCTCTTGCCGTTCCACATTACCTGAACCCCGGCCGCGTTGCCGATCTTGACAACCGCGTTGGCACGTCCCGCTATCGTTCGGGCCTGCGACGGTTCCAGCGTTCCTTCATAGACAGTCTTGCCGTCTGAACTGATATTGATCCAGGTGGATTCCTGAGCGGATATGCTGAGCGAGACCGCTGCGTCGGCAGAACCGATGTTCGGCGTCAGATTCACAACCGATGCGTTCTGCATCTCTGCCACACTCGGGATCACCGGGACCTTCACATCGGGAATCGAGCCGACCGCCTGCGCTGCTTGGGTCTCCTGTGGCGAAGGCATCTTGGTCGATGACCGGACGCCAACCGGAAGCGATACGGAACCCGCACCTGCTGTCAGCATCTGCACTTCCGGCTTCTGCATCCAAGTGTAGATAAACGAACCGCCCATCAATAGTGCGATCAACCCGCCAGCGGCGAACACAAATCGCATATCGCCATGCTGGGGATTTATGGCGCGCATAATCGGATCCCGTTCACGAGCGGGAAACTTCGCCTGACGCAGTTCTTCTATCGAAAGAGTGTCGTTGCCAACGCGTTCGGTGAATTCCTGCTGGAACTGATTCGCATCGATCCCTAGCGTCTTGCAGTATTGCTTGACGAACGCCTTGTAAAAAAAGGGGCCAGGCAGGCGTTCCGGTTGATCGCATTCGAGAGCTTCAAGGTAGAAACGGCTGATCTTCGTCTGGTCCGCCAAATGGGCTAACTCAAGGCCTTTGGCGAGACGTGCCTGACGGAGCTGCTGACCTACTGAAGGCATATGAAACGTTCCTTAATCTTTCTGCCCCTGCTTTAGGTATGATACAACAACTCTTGGACCAAACGGTACTACGGAATACTTCCATCAGCGTGATTGTTGTGAATATCAACCGTCGCGCAATGTTGACCGAGTGTTTCCAGTCACTTGCAAATCAGACTGTGCAACCTTTGGAAGTAATCCTCGTGGACAACGGCTCCACCGATGGTTCGCTGGATGTCCCTTCGCTGTTTCCATCCTTAAACATTCAGGTCATCCGGAACGCTTCCAACCAGGGATTCTGCGCCGCGAACAATCAAGGATTCGCTGTCGCAAAAGGCCGATTTTTCGCACTCCTGAACAATGACGCCGTTGCAGAACCGGAGTGGCTGGCTTCGTTGGCCGCAGCTTTTGACATGGGTCCACGGGTGGGAATGGCGGCCTCGAAGATCCTGGTGTATTCACAACGGGATAAGATAGACAAGGTAGGACACTTGATCTACTGGGACGGCCAGAACCGGGGCCGGGGATCCGGACAGTGCGATGCTGGCCAGTTTGATCGAATCGAAGAGACCCTCTGGCCCGATGGTTGCGCCGCGATGTACAGTCGCGAGATGATCGACGAGATCGGTGGCTTCGACGAGGAATTTTTTGCTTACGCAGACGACGCAGAATTGGGACTCCGTGGCCGGCTCGCCGGCTGGCAAAGCTACTACATGCCGAAGGCCCGCGTTTATCACCACCGCGGCTCCACTTTGGGAGTCTTCTCGCCAGTCCGGATCGAACTCATCGAGCGCAATCGCATCCTGCTGGTCTTTAAACATTTCCCTTGGAGTCTGGTTTGGCTAAACGGGTGGTTCTATCTTCTGAGGGTCAGCGTCGGCGTGGCCGCGGCGGCTCGAGGCAAGGGCGAGGCGGGAAAGATTCCGGGGCTGTTGCCGAAGCTTCGCAGCGGCTTGGCTCTGATTTGGGGAGCCATGCGGGCGCTGCCGCTGATCCCGTCCATGCTCCGCAAGCGAAAACAGTTTCAACCCCTGCGCCGGTTGTCGAATCGCGAATTGTGGCTGTTGTTGCGAAAGTACTCGATACGCCTGAAAGAGTTGTCGGAACAGTCGACGTAGCTCCGATCGGCGAGGCCGTGCCCGGCTCTCATAAGCCAGCCGTTATCGCGCAGCCTTCGGACGCACTGCTCGACGAACGTTTCGGTGACGAGTGTCCAGCCTGCGGCGACGCTCGAATGCATACGTTGTTCCGCTCGACGGATCGCCTCTATCGCACGACCACAGACGAATTCTACGTTGTCGAATGCTCGAACTGTCGTCTCATCCGTCTGCATCCCCAGCCCCCGCCGCACGAGCTTCGCAATTACTATCCGCAAGCCTATTGGTTTTCCGGCACCGATTCCACCGCCGCGCGGCTAGAAGAGGAGTATCGTCGCCTGGTGCTTCGCGATCACGTAAACTTCGTCACCCGCGCGGTTCGCGAATGCGAAGAAGAGGGCATTCTATTGGATGTCGGCTGCGGTGGCGGTTTGTTTTTACGGATGCTAAGCGAGCGCGGATTCCCCGGTTTCGGACTCGATTTCTCGCTGGACGCCGCCGGAACGGCATGGCGCGAACACGGTATCCCAACGGTTTGCGCGACGCTCACCAAGTCACCCTTCGAACCCGGAACCTGTGCGGCGATCACCATGTTTCACGTTCTCGAACACCTCTACGATCCGGGTGCATATCTCGAAGCCGCACATCGTTTACTGAAGCCCGACGGACGCCTCGTGGTGCAGGTGCCGAACGCTTCCTGCTGGCAGTTTCTAATGTTCGGCAAAGCCTGGAACGGCGTGGATGTCCCACGCCACCTCATCGATTTCAAACAGAAGGATCTCGACGGCCTGCTCGACGCCTGCGGTTTTGAGGTGCTTCGCCACAAACATTTTTCTTTGCGCGATAACCCGGCTGGATTGGCCACGACCCTTGCGCCATCGCTTGACCCCATGGCTCGTCGGGTGCGCGGAGACGGAGCATCCGAATCCCCACGCATGAAGCTGTTCAAGGATCTGCTCTACCTCGGCCTTGTGATCGTCAGTATTCCCTTTACGCTTGTCGAAGCGATCTGCCATTCCGGATCCACCATCATGGTCGAAGCTCGAAAGAAGCCGTGACCTATAGCGGCTTGCAAAATCTGTTGCCAGGCCCCGTACGGCGCTATGTGCTGCACTTCGAATGCGCGATTGAAGACGCTGTGCGGGGGTTCGCGGCGGATGTTCCCACGGGGTCGCTCGTGTTGGATGCGGGCGCAGGCGAAGGCCAATACGCCGATTACTTCAAGCAGCATCGCTATACAGGCGTGGATCTGGGTATCGGCGACGCAGCCTGGAACTATGGCCAATTGAGCGCCATCGCCAATCTCGAACTGCTTCCTTTCGCCGATGGAACATTCGACGCGAGTCTGAACGTCGTCACTCTGGAACATGTTCAAAAACCGGCGCGGGTCATCGAAGAGATGGGCAGGACGCTACGTCCCGGGGGGCGGTTCCTGCTGATCGTTCCGCACGAGTGGGAAGAACATCAGCAGCCGCACGACTACTTTCGTTACACACGCTATGGCTTGCGTTACCTGCTCGAATCCGCGGGCTTCCGTGAAATACGAATCGAGCCGGTAGGCGGCTTCTTCCGCCTGCTCTCGCGCCGATTGTTCAACGCCGCGCAGTTCTTTCCGGGACCCTTCGTGCTCATCGGGCTGCTGCTCTTCGCGCCAGCCGCACTGCTGGTTCCGCTACTCGAACCGCTCGACCGGCGGCAAAACTTTACACTGGGATTTATCTGTACCGCTATCCGTTGATTCCAAACCTATGATGATGACCAAACTCCCCGATATCGTGTTCCACGAGGCCGACGCCAAGTTCTCGCAAGAGGAATGGGGCGAACTCCGCTTCTATTTCGAAGGCCCGACCGATCTGCTGAAGGCGATGACGGCCGGCAGCGCCCGTGTGAATCCCAGTGCCACTCCGCATCCGCCGCATCGGCATGAAGAAGAAGAATTCATGGTGGTCACCGAAGGCCACGGCGAAATCGAACTCGAGGGTAAGACGGTGCCGGTCGGTCCCGGATCGATGATGTACTGCGCCGCCTGGAAGTGGCATGGCATCGTGAATACCGGCAAAGAGCCGTTGCTGTTCTATTTCTACAAATGGCTCTAACCAGACGGGATTGGATGCTGGGTATACTGAGCGGCGCTTGTACAAGGGCCGCCGCTCCATCTGGCTACTTCGACGCGCTCATCTCCGCGATGCAGGTGGAATGGCCTCGCAATGAGACTCTGCATCTCGTCGCTCACGGCCACTCCGTTCCCGCGGGATACTTCAAAACGCCCGATGTGCGGACGTTCGATGCTTATCCACACCTCTTTCACGCAGGGTTGAAGCAGCGCTTTCCGCATTCGGTTCTGAACATGATCGTGACCGCCAAGGGCGGGGAACACTCCGAATCCGGTGCCGCCCGCTTCGAACGCGACGTGTTGGCGGTGAATCCGAGACTGGTCACGATCGACTACGGGCTCAACGACCGAGGCATCGGCCTGGATCGTGCGCGCGCCTGTTGGTCGTTCATGATCCGCAAAAGCATCGAGGCCGGCGCGCAGGTGATGTTGTTGACGCCGACGGGCGATTCACGAGTCGCGAACTTTCTGGACGACGCCGAGCTTTT
>CAZCPL010000194.1:10069-10600 GCA_964500255.1 uncultured Solibacteraceae bacterium
GCCCAGATCCGCCAGTTAGCCGATGACTTCCGCCTCCCCTTGGCGGACAGCCACCGCCTGTATCAGGACCACATCCGCCGAGGCGGTGCGATTACCGATTTGTTGTCGCAGGTAAACCATCCGAATCGCGCCGGACACGAGCGGGTCGCCAGGGCGATGTTGGGGCACTTCGGAATTTCTTAAGGCAGAATCGAGTGCGTTTGCACCAGATGCTTCGGCGTCCATGCCACATAGAACTGTGTCTTGCCACCTTCGAGCCTGGTGCCGAGCTTCGCGTAATAGTCCTTGCGCTGTCGCTTGGCCGCATCCGAATCGTCGGCCAGAAACTTGGTCCACATCCCAGTGGAATAGAATGGCTGCGCCAGTCCCATCGCTACTACGGCAGGAATCTCATGCTGTGAGTCGAGATGCATCACCGAGACACGGTCGATGTTGCTCCAGTCTCGGGAGACTGCGAGCAGGTTGCGCAAAGCCTCCTGCTGGTCTTTCGGTGCAATGCCTGTCACCATTTCGTAAATGCCTTCGCTAAAC
>CAZCPL010000195.1:0-10563 GCA_964500255.1 uncultured Solibacteraceae bacterium
GATCTGCCGATAGACATGCCAATTCGTGAGAATCAAATCGTGCCCCACCAGGAAACCCGTGCCGACGGGTCCCTCAGGAATCTCGATCCGGCAGACCTTGTGTTGAGCCTCTTTCATCTTCGAGGCCCACTCATCCGCCGGAACGATTCGATTTGAAGATTGCACCAAAGCTTCGAATCCAGCAGCCTTGCCCGACCATTCCGCGGGCGGGGCGACGAACTGGTAATTCTTGGTCGGTATCGTGCGCGGCGGGGCGAGGCTGTTTTTATATTGGATGACAGCATCGCTGCTGGGACGATCTGCAATCAATCCGTCGCTGAGTTCCTGCAGTCTGCCTTCGGCCTTGGCCCATTGGACAACTGCTGAGATCCCTTCCGACAGCGGGAGCCCGTTTGCGATGCCCGAGAGAGGATCTCCCAATTCCATGTACACCATGGTCTTCAATTGGTTAAAGCTCACGTACGAAGAATTGAGTGCGTTGATGAAAAGCCGATGTTGCTCAATGGTGTGTTGAAGATCAGGCAACCTAATTTACCTCTACATGAGAGTGTACGAGAGTTTGGCTTGAAACGTCCAGCACGTCGAGCAATGCTTTGTGGCTAAGAAATGCCCCCGGCAGCGAAGGCCAGAGGTTCCAGGGCATCGAGTCCGCGGGACGGTCTGGGCCTCTAGCGGCGGTGCGGGAAGACCTTGTCACAGGCAGGTACAAACCCATGCCGAACCGCAAAGTAGAGATCCCGAAAGGCAACGGCAAATTCCTTGTATCCGCGACCGCGTGGTGCAGGGGCATTGAAGCTGATCCTCGGAGGCGTCTTCGAGGCGGACTTTTGCCCGAATCGTGACGAGCGAGTACTATTTAGGCCTGGATTTAGGGCAGAAGAAAAGCTCTACGGCGATCGCGGTAGTGGAGAGAACGGTGGACCGGGAGGAGCGGCGGAGCGCCGTGACGTGGGAGCTGGAATGGCACGAGTTGAGTCGGCCGCGGGTGGCGGTGCGGCATTGGGAGCGGATCCCGCTGAGAACGTCGTATGTGGAGGTGGTGGACCGGACGCGGGAGCTGGTGTGGCCAAATCAAAGCATCAAAGTGGGCCAATTGGAGTTGACAGAAGCATTTGGCGGAGTTTGCCAGTCTAAGTAGCGCTGATCTTGAGTTGCAGAGCACCATTGTGTTTATCGACCGAGAGGCGTACCGGAAGAGTGAATCGCTGACTCTTCCATCCTTGTCCAAACGCGTTCAGGACGTGAAGCCACATTTCAAGGAAGAGGCGATTCTAGAAAAGGCTGCCATGATATTTGAGAAAGGTTGGCTCGTGGCTGCTAAGCCTGCTACGGTGGCCGTCTAAATCGCGTCGTCGGCGCGTGTCGATAGGTTTGAGACACCGGCATGATTAAGTTTAGTAGGGCTTCGGTGTTTGTGCACCCGCAGGAGCCCGCGCGGTATCCAGACCGGGGTTTTATATACTGAACTTCATGCAAGGGGACCCAGCCGATGCGGGCGTGCGCAAGCAGGTCACGCAGTTACTGGTCGAATGGGGCGCCGGGAGCAAAGTCGCACTTGACGCGCTAACCCCCATTATTTACGACGAGTTGCGCAAACTCGCGCGAAGTTATCTCGCGCGCGAACGGGCGGCTTTGACTCTCCAACCCACGGCGCTGGTCAACGAAGCTTACATCCGCCTCGTCGCGCAGGATCTGCCCGATTGGGAGAGCCGCTCTCACTTCTTCGGGGTCGCGGCACAGCGCATGCGCCAGATCCTTGTCGATCATGCACGCAAACATCGCAGCCAAAAGCGCGGAGGCGGTGCGGCAAAGGTTTCACTCAACGAAGCGGTCTCGTTCGCGCCAGAACGTGGATCCGGCATCGTCGCATTGGATGACGCACTCAAGGATCTCGCCAAATTCGACGAGCGCAAATCCCGCGTGATCGAACTGCGCTTCTTTGGCGGACTCAGCATCGAGGAGACTGCGCAAACACTCGGAATTTCCATCGCGACCGTAGGACGCGAACAACGAATGGCGGAGGCATGGCTCCACAAAGCAATGTCCTCACAACCGGAAGAATAAGACCATATGACACCAGATCGCTGGAAACGGATTGAAGACGTCTTTCAGAGTGCGGTCGATCTTGCAGGCGAAAAGCGGGAAGCCTATCTCGCGAAGGCCTGTGCGAACGATGCGGAACTGCTGGCCGAAGTGCGGGCCCTGCTGCAAAGCGACGAAGAGGCCCAGGGCTTTGTCGAACGCCAAGTCGAAGACGGCGTGATGTCGCTCGAAACCGTGGAAATCGCTCCCGTTGATTGTCGCGCAGGCCCTTATAAATTGACCCGCGAACTCGTCCGCCGAGGCATGGATTCCCGAGTTCTTTCTTGCGCGCTTCAAGCGCGAACGCCAGGCTTTGGCTCGCCTGCAACACACCAACATCGCCCGCCTGCTCGATAGCGGCGCGACAGAAGACGGCTCGCCGTACATCGTGATGGAACGCGTCGATGGGCGCCCGATCAACGTCCATTGCAAGGCGGAAAAGCTCAGCGTCGAAGCCACTCTGCGCCTCTATTTGCAGGTCTGCCGCGCGGTGGCGCATGCGCATTACCATTTCGTGGTGCACCGCGATCTCAAGCCAGGCAACATTCCGGTGGACACGGCAGGCGTGCCGAAGCTGTTGGATTTCGGCGTTTGCAAATTGCTGATCGGCGGCGGCCGAGGGAACACCGAAGCGGTCGAAACGACGCACATGGTGACCCCGGATTACGCCAGTCCTGAACAAGTGCGTGGGGATCCAATCACGGTCGCCAGCGATATCTATTCGTTCGGCGGGCGCGGTCCTCTATGAATTGCTCACCGGCAAGCGTCCGCACGCGATCGAGAAGTACACACCACAACTGTGGCTGAAGCGTTATGCGAGCGCGAGGTGACCAAGCCAAGCGAAGCCGCCGTTGATCGCGATCGAGGTCTTCAAATGACTGGCGATCTCGACACCATCCTGCTCAAGGCCATGCAGAAAGAACCGGCGCGGCGTTAAGAGTCAGTGGAACAGTTCGGCGAAGATCTGCGGCGTGTGCTCGAACATGAGCTGTGCTGGCGCGTCCGGATACGACGATGTATCGCGTCGGCAAGTTCGCGCACCGCCATACGTTTGAAACGGCGGCGGCGGCCGTTGCCGTCGTTGCATTAGCCGGAACGATGTTTGCGTACGCCAATCAAGCCGCGGTGGCGACGCGCGAATCCGCCAGCGCGCGCACGCTCGCCAACGCGACGATGTTCGAGATCCACGACCGCATCAAAGATCTGCCTGGTTCGCTCGATGCGCGGGAAGCAATCGTCCGAATCGGACTCACCTACCTCGACCGCATGCTTGCCGAAGGCAGCCGCGACGCCAGTTTGCGGCTTGAAGTAGCGGACGCCTATCGACGGATGGGCGAGTTGCAGGGTAGTGTGCTCGCCTCGAACAAAGGCGATACGGACGGAGCGCTCAAGAGCTATCGGAGTGGGTTGAAGGCGCCAGGTCTTGAACACTCGCGCCCCCAAAGACGCCATACACAATGCGGAAGATGCGATTGAGATCGCGAACAGTTTGCATCGGAAAGACCCACAGGACTTCGATATCGGCAAGCGATTGGCGGGGCTTTATCAGTCCGCGGCATTGACGAATCGAATGGCCGAACAACGGCCTCGCGCCCTCGAGCTTGCCTTGCTGGCGAACGATCTGTTCCGCGAATTGATCCAACGCCATCCGGAGGAAAACGGTCTGCGGGCGGAACTGGCTGGCGTCACGTCGAATTTGGGCGTGATTCAGCAAGGCCTCGACCGCTTCGAGGAAGCACGGCAAAGCATCGAATCTGCAATTGAGCGGTTGGAACAACTCTGCAAAGAGGGACCGAAGAACGATTCGAATCAACGCAACCGAATGCTCGCCGTTGCGGAAAAGCGGTACGCGGCAACGCCTGGCGATCAGGGTGCGACGTACGATTCCGCGATGGCGATCGGCCGTACGGCGGGGTTGCGTACGAGCGAACCGGCAACCCGTTTGGCGTTGTATGAGAAGTCTACCGGTTTGTTGACCGAGGCACTGGTGCGCGATCCCGCCAATGGTGAAGCTCGATCGAATCTGGCTTCGCATAAGGAATTAATGGGTGATCTCTCGATATCTATCGGACGCCAAGCCGATGGGTGGAAGGCCTATCGCGAAAGCCTTCGCATCGTTGAAGAACGGCCCGTAAAAGTAGCAATCGGACGACGCGTCGCGATCTCGGTTTCCTCAAGATTGGCGGAGTAGCCGCCAAAGCAGGGGGATGCCGTGCAGGCTGTCGCCATGGCCAAGCATGCGTTGTCACTAGCGGAAAAGATCGGATCATCCGATCCGGTTCCGGCACAAGTGCTTCGCGGAAGAGCCTATGAATCGATGGGTTCGGTGTGGCCTTGCTTCGGCACCCGGTGAAGCCCGCCAATGGCGCGCGAAGGCGCTCACCGACTACTAGTCACTTGCTTCCAAACCCGATTTCACCGAAGCGCATCGAGCCAGAATGGCGCCCTTGGAAAAGGCGGTTGCCGAGGACAAATAATGAGCCGACAAGCTTAGCTGATTCGTGGCAGCTACGAGTCGATCAAAGATATGCCGCAAGCTGTGGCGATGTTGTTCTACGGGCGCTTGTTTGAGTTAGAACCCAGTGTGCGGCCGCTCTTCAAGAACGATATCCAGATTCAATCGCAAAAGCTCATGGAAACGCTCGCTGCCGCGGTCGATTCTTTAGACAACCTGGCGCCATTGACCCCAACGCCGCGCGCGATGGGTGCGCGCCATGTTGAGTATGGCGTCCAACCCGAGTATTACAATTCGGTGCGGGATGCCCTGCTTTGGTCGATGGGGCAGGCATTGCAAGAGGACTTCGACCCGGAAACGCGCACGCCCTGGAAATCGCTGCTCGATCTGGTCATCGCCGAGATGCTGGCAGGTGCCAAGGTATCCTAGGGATGCGTGAGCACAGTATCGAACACAATCGAGACCGTCCGTTACTGGGCCGGCCAGAAGCTGCTGCATTCGCCCTTTCATCCTCTCTATCTCAAGGTCTCCGGTAAAGAACCGAGACCCCAGACTTACGAGCAGTGGCTGTCGCACGAGCGTCCCGGCGATGTCCTGCAACTGGATCGCGACAGCTTCGACCTGATCCTTGCACCGGGTGCGTACCCTTCTCGGGATGCTGTCTATTGGCTGGTTCGAGAGGCCGAGCGTACCGGGGCGGCTTGTGTCTATGCGGACGAAGACCGGGTCGATGCCCAAGGCCATCGGCACAGTCCCGTTTTTCGCCCGGATTGGTCTCCTGAATTGAACGCGAACTGCGATTACATCGGTGGATCGTTTCTTCGGCGGCTGCAGGGTGGCGATGCTGCTTCGTGGGCGCATGTTCCACGAGTGTTGTTCCATCGCCAGACGGCGCCACAGGCGGACTTCGAAATGCGCGAGGCCGAGATGCCGCAGAACACGGGCGTGTTGACGAGCGTCGTCGTTTGTTCGCGAAATGCGCATTTGCTGGATTCCTGCTTTTCCGCGTTGCGCGCGCAATGCGACGGTGCGGCGCTGGAACTCATCGCGGTCGCTCACATGAATCAAGGTCATGGCGAGGCTCTCTTGCAGGTTTCCGCGCGGCACGGGGCGCGCGTCGTGCAGTATGCGGACGTCTTCCATTTTGGGCGCATGTGCAACCTCGGCGCACAGCATGCCGAGGGTGAGTTTCTGCTGTTTCTCAACGACGATGTCACACCGCTCGACGAACACTGGCTGCACTGGATGCTGGCGCAGGCACAGCGTCCTAAGACCGGCGCGGTGGGTGCCTTGCTCTATTTTCCCGATGGCCGTATCCAACATGCGGGCGTCATGATTGGCACTCCCAACGGTGCGGGGCATCCGGGGCGCCTTTCCCACGGATCGCCGCTCTGGCCCTGGCTCACCGTGACTCGCGAAGTGTCGGCGGTGACCGGTGCGTGTCTCCTCATGCCTCGCGACGTGTTGCAGGAGGTAGACGGGTTTGACGGGATCTTTCCAGTCAATTACAACGATGTCGATCTCTGTCTGCGCGCCGCGCGCAAAGGTTATCGCATTGTGCTCGAAGCCCGTGCGATATTGCAACATGCGGAATCGGCGACCCGCGCCACCGGCATCCGCTATGCCGAACGGCAACGGTTTCTCGATCGCTGGGCTTCGATGCTGCGGCAGGGCGACCCCTGCTTCAATCCGAATCTCACCGACAATGAATTGCTGCTTCCTGACCCGGATGCCCATGCACGCATTGCGTCGAGATCGAACGCCATCAACGCAAACCAGTGAGTTGACGGACAATAAAATGGTGCTCCCAATGCGGGAACTCTACGCGTGCAAAAAACATGGACGACGATAAGATATTCGGACTCGAACAGAAGGTCCGCAGGCTCGAACATCAACAGCGCCAGTTTCTGAGTGAACTGGGGGAACTTCGGGCAACGCCAGCGGGCCGTCTCGCGGCTGCATACCGTGTCTGGTTGCAGCAAGGGCGCACCAGTCAGTCGCGCTGGTTTCATCTCTTCGACCGCGTCACCGGCGCACAGTTGAACCGTGTCTCGCCGCCCATGCCGGAATCGAGCCCGGCAGGAACCGTCCTCGCGAAACGATTCGAGTCGACTGCTACAAATCCCGAGCAATGGGGGGATGTTTTCGCCAGGTTGAACGGCTATCGGGCGAGCGCGGACGCATCGAAACCGCGCATCAGTATCCTGACTCCGGCCTGGAACACGCGCCCCCATTGGTTTTGCGAAGCGGCGGTCTCGGTGCTCGATCAAACCTGCTCCGATTGGGAATGGATCGTCATCGACGACGCCTCGCTCAAGCCCGAATATAAGGCGTACGCCGAGGCGCTCGCCAGGGTTTGCCCGCGATTCCGCTATGAGATCCTTCCGGCCAACGAAGGAATTAGCGGAGCCACGAATGCCGCGCTCGAACTGGCCCGCGCACCGTACGTCTGCATGTTGGATCACGACGATCTGCTGCATCCCGAAGCGCTCGCCGTCTGTCTCGAGAAACTCGAAGACGATGGACTCGACGCTGTCTATACGGATTCCGATAAGGTCAGCGAAAAAGGGATCCGCGACGAGTCTTTTTACAAGCCGGCGTGGTCGCCTGAATATTTTCGCGGAGTCATGTTCATCGGGCATCTGCTGTGCGTGCGCCGTGAAATCGCGCAAGCCATCGGCGGCTTCGACCAGCGCTTCAACGGCATCCAGGATTTTGAATTTTTCCTGCGATTCTCTGAGAAGACAGAACGGATCGGCAATATTCCGCGCATTCTCTATCACTGGCGGCGCGCAGAGGGCAGCATCGCAGCGGCGAGTGACGCGAAGGATAATATCGGTCCGTTGCAGCAGCTTGCGGTGAATGAGCAGCTCAAGCGTTTGGGCTTGCAGGCGGTGGCCAAGGCTGGCGCTTATCCGCATCGAGTGGCGGTGACGCCGCTTGGGCGCAAGGGATCGGATCCGCGGGTGTCGATCGTCATTCCGACGCGCGATACGCCTGAAGTCCTGGCGAAGTGTCTGGATAGCATCCGGCAGAAGTCGACGTACAAGAATTATCAGATCGTTTGCGCGGACAACGAAACAACCGAGTCACAGGCGCTTCGCAAGATGCGCGAACCGGGTATCGACCGCGTGGTTTGCAGTGGAGCGTTCAATTACTCGCGGATCAACAACGAAGCGATCCGCAGGGCCGCAGACGGTGAGTATCTGATGTTGTTGAACAACGACATCGAAGTGATCACGCCCAGTTGGATCGAAGAGATGCTCTATTACGCCGAGCAGCAGGACGTTGGCGCAGTGGGCGCGCTGCTGTTGTATCCGAACGGTACAGTGCAGCACGCGGGCGTCGCGTTGGGATTTCGCGGCACGGCCGATCATCTGGTGCGCGGTTTCAATCCGGCATCGGATGGCTACGCGGGGTCGCTATCCTGCGCACGGGAAGTATCCGCCGTCACCGCCGCCTGTCTGTTAGTGAAGCGATCGTTGTACGAAGAACTCGGCGGCTTGAACGAACACTATCGCACGGCCTATCAGGATGTCGACTTCTGCCTCAGGCTGCTGCTGCACAAGAACAAGCGCAATATCTTTACCCCACGGGCGCGGCTTTATCATCACGAGTCGTATTCGCGCAAGAGCTTTTACGATCTGGTCGACCGCGGGTTGCTGCTGGATTGTTGGGACGAGTGGATTCCAAAGGATCCGTTCTTCAATGCGAACTTCAGCCGCATGCATGTCGACTATCGGATCGCTCACGATGCCGATCGGGGCGATACGGTGAACGTTCAGGAATTGTACGTGTAGCTGTCGTCAGAACGAGTGTTGCGCGGTCTTAGGTAGTGGAGGATTTTCCATGCTGAAGCACTTCTCGATCATTTTGACGATGGGCGCGAGTCTGCTCGCGCAGACTGCGGCGCAGCGCACGCCATTCATCCGCGCGTCTGGCGAGGGTGTGGTGAGCATCAAGCCCGATCAGGCGCGCGTCACGGTGGGGGTGAACACGCAAGCTGTTACCGCGGAAGAAGCCACGCAGCGCAATGCGGAGATCGTGACCAACGTTTTGGCGGAGGTCCGCAGGGTGATCGGTGCGCAGGGCGAGATACGCACGGTGGGTTTCAATGTTTCGCCAATTTACCGTTCCCCGGCCCAGGGCCAACCCGCGGTGATTGTAGGCTATTCGGTGACCAATAGCGTTGAGGTGACGATGAGCGACGTCAATGTCGCGGGACGGGTTCTCGACGCGGGCGTCAAAGCAGGCGCGAATTCTATTGGCGGGATACGTTTTTCATTGAAGGATCCGCAACCGGTGCGTGCGCAGGCATTGCGTTTGGCGACCCAGCAGGCGCGTGCGCAGGCGGAAGCGATCGCGCAAGGTCTGGGTGCGCGCACCGGTCGTGTTCTCGCTGCTACCGATGCGACGAGTGTGGCGGTGACGAGCTTGCGGGATTCGGTGGGCGTTGGTATGGCCGCGGTGGGCACGCCGGTGGA
The DNA here is from genome assembly GCA_964500255.1 of uncultured Solibacteraceae bacterium. Taxonomy (GTDB): domain Bacteria; phylum Acidobacteriota; class Terriglobia; order Bryobacterales; family Bryobacteraceae; genus F-183. Next base: position 9,022 of record CAZCPL010000195.1, read on the forward strand.
AACTGGGACGCTTGAGGTGCGCGCGACGGTTACGATTGAGACCGAGATCGTGATTTTGTAACCGAGTTTCGAGCGGGGGCGGCCGTTTGTGTGGGTAGAATCTTTGCCCACGGCTTGCTTGTGAAGCTCCTCGTAGTCATGCTGGCACACATACAAAAAGGCCGACGCTTTGGGGCGTCGGCCTTTTTATTGACTGCGTGTGTTTCTAGAACGTGATCTTGAGACCGAGGCGGAGAATGCGATCTCCGTTCGGTTCACGACCACCCGAATTTGTACTCGTAACTTCGAACACACCGCCGCGGAAGCTGCCATCCGGGTTGGTCAGCAGGTTGTTGATGCCGGACGACGGATTGTTGAACTTCGGCGTATTCGTCCAGTTGAACGCTTCCGCGCGGAACTGGAAACCGAAGCGTTCCTTCACCGAGAAGTTCCGGAACAAGCCCAGATCGGTATTGAAGAAACTCGGTCCGCGGAGGCTGTTGAAGCCGGCGTTTCCGAAGCGCGGTTCTGTGACGCGGGCGAAGGCGAACGGGTCGAAGTAAGGCACTCCGCGACCGATGCCGCCAAGCACCGCAACTTCCTGCTTCACCTGATCCGCACGTTGTGTGCTGCCAGGCATACGCAGGCTGCCACCGTCGCTTGTGACGCGAATCGGAGTTCCCGTCATGAAGCTGGTGAGCGTGTTGAGCTGCCATCCGCCGGCGAGGGCGTTGAGTGCCTTGCCACCGGCAAAGCGCTTGCCTTTGCCGAACGGTAATTCGTACGAAGCGGTGACGTTAAAGTTGTGTGTGCGGTCGAAGTTCAACGGAACATAGTTCAGGCTCGTGTAGTTAAGAGCCGGAACCAGAGGTCCGCCGTTGTTGTCTTCGTTGCAGCACCAACCCATGGCTTTCGACCAAGTGTAGGAAAAGTTGGTCTGGAGACCGCCCGAAAACCGCTTGCCCAACGTGGCCTGCATCGAGTGATAGTTGTTGTCACCCATCGGGCCGATGAGGCTGGTTTCCACCGCGCGACCGAACCTCGGGAACAACGGCTGACCCGCCTGGTCGGCACCGATGACTTGGCCGGCGTTGAGGTTGAGACGTCCGCTGACACGAACCGCGCGGCTTGCCACATAGCCAACCTGACCATTCCAGTTTTTGCCCAGATCGCGTTGCACGATGAAGTTGTAGTTCAGAATGTAGCTGCGCTTGAACTCATCGCCCGTGGTGTTGACGGCGTAGTTGGTGGGAACCGAGATGCGTCCATTGCTGCCGACCACCGGGTTGGGAAGCGTCGCTAAGCCCTGTGTGAGCGTTGTGGCGAAGCCCAATGCGGGAGGCGCCAAGTTGAAGGCTGCGAGAATCGGGAAGTTGGTCCGCAGCGGACGGGCGAGGTTCCAGGGATCCCAGTTCCAGCCGAAGCCCGCGCGAATCACAGTCTTCTCGTTCGCGCGGTAAGCCGCACCGAGGCGTGGACTGAACTGCAGCTTCGGTACCTTGGTACCGCAATCGAGCGGAATGTTGCCAGCGCCGCAAACCAGCATTTCATTGGTTGCGAAGT
>CAZCPL010000196.1:0-10504 GCA_964500255.1 uncultured Solibacteraceae bacterium
GGTGGCAACAGTAATCGCGGCGGCTTTGGAGGCGGTGGATCCTATCGCGGCAATGGAAACGGCGGTCGCGGTGGCGGAAACCGGCGATAACTACGGTGTGAGTTGTGCAGCGGCGCGCTTGGAGCAATCCAGGGCGCCGTTTTCTATTTCTCGTGAGGTTCCAACTCAGACCGCCGATGCTTGCCGGCTAGCGGCGGCTTGAGAGCACTCATTGCGACGACTCGGAGGCGTTGCAATGGTTGAAAGCAACCGTTAGAAAGGTGCAGCAAGCAGGCCTGCAAGACATGAGAAAGATCTTCCTGGCAACTGTGGTGGCGATGGTGGGTAGCTCGGTGGCTTTGGTGGGCCAGTCCCGCGATAGCCGGTACGACAACCCTGGCGATGGCCGCAATGACACGCGATACGACGATCGCACTAACGGCGGTCGTAACAACAACGACTACGGAGTCTCGGTGCAGGTTCACCGGGCACCGCCGCCTCCCCCTTCTCCGGCTTACCGCTCGTATCGTCCGGCGAACCCCGGGCGGAACTTCATCTGGGTGGATGGCTTCTGGAACTGGCGGGGCAATCGCTACGCCTGGACCACTGGTTACTGGGCTCCCCGGCCGCATATGAGCGCGTTCTGGGTTGCACCGCGGTACGACCGCGGACGATATTACAACGGTTATTGGGGCGGCCGCAACGACAGGTACCGCGGTCAAGGATACCGCCGTTGACTCCATCCGCAAAAGCGAACGCCCGGACGATTCAAGTCCGGGCGTTTTTCTTATCGTGACGCGAGCTTAACTTGCGAAGGACGCGAGCAAGCGCTCGATGGCCTTCTTGTTCTTCTTGACCTTGCCTTGTTCGATCAGCCTGTTGAGCATACCGTCGCGCATCAGCAGATAGCGCTCGGTGGCGGCTTTCTGCTTGAGGTTCAACTGGATGGTTTTGCGCATGGCTTCGATGCCGGCAGCCTCTGGTTCTTTGCGTTCGGCGATGCGAGCAACCACCCACTGACCAACGATCGAGATGGGACCGGCGGAAGCGCCGACCGGTTTGTTGAGCAAATCGCCGAGCATCGAGGCTCCGCCCAATCCGTCAATGGAACCGTCTGGCGCGAACTCCGGTGAGGTCTTCAACTCACCGCCGAGTCCTTTGGCGATGGCGCGCCAATCGGAACCGGGAACCAACATTTTGTCCGCGGCTTCTTTGGCTTTCTGCTGGGCGATCTTCTGGGATTCCACGTTCTGGAAGGCTTCCTTGATACGGTCGCGGGCTTCTTCGAAGTCAGCCGTGCGGGAGGGTGTGATGCCCGTCACCACAGCCCCGGCCAATTTGCCGACCTGCGGTTGCTTGACGTTGGTCACACCATTGATCTTGACGTCGAAGGTAGCCGAGGTGAGGTCCGCTGCCTGACCGAGAATGGGGAGCGCTTCGCCCGATCCGATCTTTTCGCCCTTGATGAGTTGCAACTTGTATTTGGCCGCGATCTCTTCCGCCTTGGTGGGATCTTTGATTAGTTCCGCGCGGGCGCTTTCCATTGTGCGATTCATCATTTCGTCCACCTTACCGCGCTTGGAATCGGCGATGATCTGGCCCTTCATTTCTTCGAACGACTTGATGCGGGCAGATTCCTTTTCCATCGATTGGATGATGTGGTGGCCGAATTCTGAAGTGATGATGCCGCTGATTTCGTTGGGCTTGAGGCCGAAGGCCGCGGTGTCGAATACCGGAACCATCGCTCCATGCTTGAACCAGCCGAGGTCTCCACCTTTGACGGCGGAACTGGTGTCGTCGGAATTCTTCTTGGCGATTTCGGCGAAATCCGCACCACCCTTGACCTGCTTCAACAGCCCTTGCGCCTTTGCGAGCAAAGCGGCCTTGTCGGAATCCGGCTTGTCTTTGGTCATCACCAGAATGTGGCGCGCATGAACGCGCTCTTCGGTTTTGAAATTGTTGATCTGCTTGGCGTAAAGGGAACGGATTTCCGCTTCCGGCATGTCGAGCGTCGACGCGATCTGTGCTTCGTCCGCGACGAGGACGGTGAGGTTGCGCTTTTCAGCGATCGGATAATTGTCTTTGCTGTTGTTGTAGAGCGCGCGCATGTCAGCTTCGTTGGGGATGACGAGGCCCTTCAGCTTCTCGGCGCTGAACGACACGTAGTCGATCTTCAGCTTGACGTTGCGGCGATTGTATTCGGCTTGCACGTCTTTGGGCGAGACAACCGCAGCGTCTTCCACGAGATCGCGTAGGCGAATGCCAAGCTGGTTCTTGCGCATGTCCTCTTCGAACTTATTGACGGTGAGACCCATCGAAGCCACGGCAGTTTTATAGGCATTCTTGTCGGCTTGTCCACTTTGAAAAATGTTCGGCAGCGCGGTTTGGATCACGCGAGCCAATTCTTCGTCGGGAATCCGATTGCCGAGCTCTTTCGCCATCAAGGCCCCTGCGCGATCTTCGATCGCACCGTCCACAAGTTGCGGAACATAGGCGCTGATCAGTTGTGGAGGGAGGCGCTGGCCACGAACCAATTCCTCGACGCGCGAACGGATATCGCGGGCCATCACTTTGTCATCGCCGACAACGGCAAGCACCTGATCGTCATCCATATTCATGGAAGGGCTTCCAAACCCGGGGATCAGCGTGACAACCATGGAAAGAGCCACGAGGCTCAGCAGGACAACCAACAGGGTGCGCATCGCGGATTCGCGATTGCGGAACAGATCAAGCATACTCACTGGATTATAACTTGACAAAGGGGCACAACGCTTTCCACAGCCTTGGCGCATGATGCTAGCTTGGAAAGTGTACGCTCTTTTTCTTCTGTTTCTTCCTCTTCTGACTGCCAAAAACGCCTATGTGCTCAATTCCGGTGACGAGACGGTTTCCGTGATCGACATGGAGTCCCTAACCGTTAAGAAGACGTTCCGCATCGGTAAAGAACCGCATCATCTGATGGCGACTCCCGACGATCGGTATCTGATCGTTGCCAACGCGGTTTCGAATGAACTGGTCTTTCTCGATCGCGAGACCGGGGAAGTGAAACGCCGGATTCCGAACATCAGCGATCCTTATCAGATTGCCTTTAGCCCCGATCGCAAGTACTTCGTTTCCGCTTCGCTGCGTCTGCACCGCACCGATATCTATTCCGGTGCGGACTTCAAGCTGCTGAAGCGGGTTGCAACGCCGAAGGGTCCAAGCCACGTGGTCTTCGATCGGAACTCGACGATGGTCTTCGCGACGCTGCAGGATTCCGATCAGATCACGGCCATCGATTTGAAGACGCAAGAAGTGGTTTGGACCATTCCAACAGGCAAGCAGCCGGCGGGCATCTGGATGACTCCCGATGACAAGCACCTGCTGGTGGGCATTCTGGGGCAGGATTTTGTGGACGTCATCGACTGGCGGGCACGCAAGCGTGTCAAGCGCCTGGTGACAGGCGAGGGTGCGCACAACTTTATCCCGGCGGGAGACGGGCGGCACGTCTATGTTTCGAACCGGGCGTCGAACAAAATTTCGAAGGTGGATCAAGAGACGTTGACGGTAGTGGACGAAATTCCCGCACCCGGCGGACCGGACTGCATGGAGGTGACCGCCGATGGCAAACAGATCTGGTTCACATCGCGTTGGATTCGCAAGGTGACCATTGTGGATGTGGCGAGCAAGAAGATCGTCAAACAGATTCCGGTAGGCCGGAGTCCGCACGGAATTTACTTGTATGCCCATGCGCCTCGCCGTTAGCTTTGTCCTTGGCACGATCCTGCTGGCGCAGGCGAAGCGACCTTGCACGGGTACGCTTTATCTCACGATCGACACGGGCTCGATGCAGCCGGCTGAGGAGATCGCCGGGATTCTGCGCAAACACAAGGTCAAGGCGACGGTGTTCCTTGCCAACGAGAAGACTTTTAAAGACGACAAGGTGCTCGATGCTTCGTGGGGCGCTTTTTGGAAGTCGTTCGCCGCGGATGGGCACGTGTTCGGATCGCACACCTGGCGTCATTGGTATTTTCGGAGTGACTTGCCCGATGGGGAAAGCGTGCTCTATACCGGTTGGTATACGGGCAAAGCCACCCTCAATCAGGAACAGTTGTGCGAAGAGTTGGATAAGCCACGCGATGCCTTTGAAACCATGACCGGCGTGAAAATGGCGAAGTTGTGGCGTGCCCCCGGCGGTGCGACCACCCCACGCACCTTGGAATACGCCCAGGCCTGCGGTTACAAGCATGTTGGGTGGACTCCCAATGGATTTCTGGGCGACGAACTACCCAGCAATCGCTACAGCAATCAGGCGCTGCTGAACAAGGCGTTGCGCACGTTGCGTCACGGCGACATCCTTATGATGCATTTGGGAATCCGTTCGCGGCGGGATCCTTTCTGGCCGATGCTCGATCCGTTGCTGGCGGGCCTGAAACAGAAGGGCTTTTGTTTCGCGACAATTGAATAGGATGTGGGACTGGATCGCAGAGAAGTTTACGGAACTGCACTCGTGGACATTCGAGGGCCTGGTGCAGCCGGCGTTGTATCGATTCGGATTCATGAATTGGGATGAGCGCGCCTATGAGGCCACTGAGTTGTTTCTCATCGGAATCATCGAATTGCTGGCGCTTTATGTGCTTCTGCGTCCACTGGAGAATTTTGCGCCAGTGGAAGCGTGGGCGGATCGGCGCGAGACGCGTGTAGATGTCCTCTATTCGATGCTCGCGAAGTTGGGCGTGGTGCCGCTGTTTCTGTTTGTGGTGCTCACGCCAGCCTTTAACTGGATCAACGGCAACCTGCGAATGAACGGCGTGATTCCGCCGAATCTGGAGGATTTGATTCCGTTGTTGAAGGATGCGCCGGTGTTCAGTGCGATCGTCTATCTGGTGATCCTCGACTTTGCCGACTATTGGCGGCATCGGTTTCAGCATCGCTTTAGCGTCTGGTGGGCGATTCACAGTTTGCATCACAGTCAACGGCGGATGACGTTTTGGACCGACGATCGCGAGCATCTGCTCGATCATGTCATTGCGGGATTTTGGCGTGCGGCGATTGGGTTGGCGATTGGGGTTCCGCCGGTGCAGTTTTTGGAAGTGACGCTGGCGTCGGCCGCCATCGAGTCTTTGTCTCATGCGAATGTGCGGCTCGATTTCGGATGGCTGCGTTGGTTGATCGTGAGTCCCAGGTTTCATCGGATGCACCATGCGATGGCCATTGGGCACGAGGGACCGGCGAAGGGCTGCAACTTTGCGCAGGTGTTTGCGTTGTGGGATGTTGTGTTTGGCACTGCGAACTTTGAGGTTGCGTATCCGCCGACGGGCGTGAGCGATCAGTTGGAGGGTCGAGACTATGGGCACGGTTTCTGGGCGCAGCAGTGGTTGGGTGTGCGCAGGATTCTGCGCGAGGTGAGAGGCTGATGCGGCGACGTTCTGTATTGCTGACATTGGCTGCGGCTACTGCTGCCGCGCAGCCTCCGAATCCGCAAGCGGACGCGCTGCATGAGAAGGACCTGAAGCTTCCCAATGGAAAATCGCAGAAGGATGAGATTCTCAAGGCGGACCGCGAGCGGAACATCGAAGATGCGCGCGCGTTGGCTAAATTGACCGAGGCGCTGAGCGCGGATATCGAGAAGAACGATCGGTTTGTGTTGTCGATTCCTACACTCAAGAAGCTTGATGAAGCGGAGAAACTGGTGAAGCGGATCCGTGGGCGGATGAAGCGATATTAGTTCTTTTGCGACAGCTTCCAGCGGATCTGGCGCAGCATCCCCTGCCAGATTCCGGCATCTTTGCGGCTCAGCTTCATTCTCCGCACCAGTCGTTGAATCTTCAAACTCGTCGAGGTCTCAACCGTCTCGTTGACGTATCCGGAAAGCTGCAATGATTCCTGCAGTAGCCCGATGAGGCGCTCTTCGCTTTCGGCGTCTGCAGGAGCAGAGTCTAAGGAAGCGCGGCGGTCATCGAGTTCAGGGATCCCACGTCCGCGTGCCGCGAGTTCGTACAGGCAGATCGCAACGGCTTGGCCGAGGTTCATCGATCCGTGTTCCGGACGCGAGGGGATGGTCAGAAGCCAATGGCAATAGGCGAGATCGTCGTTGCTGAGGCCTGACTTTTCGCTTCCGAACAAGACCGCGACTCGTCCCCCGACGGCCATCGTTTCATGAATACGATCGGCAGCCGCTTCTAGCCGTACGATCTCGTGGCGTGCTTCTCGTGGGCCGATGGATGCGGTTCCGACAACGAGTGAGCAATCGGCAGTGGCTGCGGCGAGGTCATCGAAATCGCGCGAAGTTTTGAGAACATCCTCGGAATGCGGCGCGGAACGTGCTTCTTCCACCGCGTTGCGATAGGCGTTGACGAGCCGCAGGTCGATACAGCCGAAATTGCTCATCGCACGCGCGACCGCGCCGATATTGAGCGGATTGCGAGCGGAAACGAGAACGACTGCCAGGCTCATGAGCCGGAGGATTTTCGGATGGCGTCCAGCACGCCGTTGACAAATCCCACAGATTCGTCGCTCGAGAACTGGCGCGCGAGTTCGACCGCTTCATCGATGACTACGGGCGCTGGCGTTTTGAGCTCGCGCATTTCGAAGACGGCCATACGCAGAATGTTGCGATCGACGATCGGCATACGCTCCACTCGCCAGTGTTCGGATTTTGTGGTGATCACCGCATCGAGCAATTCGCGATGTTTTTCCGTGCCTTTGACGAGCGTTTCCATGAATGCATCTGAAATGGGCTGCTCACCTTCGTGCTCTTCTGTGGATTCGCCCGAGTAGAGCGTTTCGTAGAAATCCTGTATCGCCGCTTCAACGGCCTGTTGGCGGATATCCGCCTGATAGAGGATCTGCAGGGCGCGTTGGCGCGATCTGTGGCGTGCTGGCATTCTATTTCAACTGGCGGATGAGGTTCGCCATCTCGATCGCAGTCATGGCGGCGTCAAAGCCCTTGTTGCCGCTCTTCGCACCAGCGCGATCAATCGCCTGTTCGACAGTGTTCGTGGTGATGACACCGAACGCCACGGGAACGCCGGTTTCCGACTGTACGGATGCGAGCCCACTAGCGGCATTGCCGGCAACATAATCGAAGTGTGGGGTATCACCTTTGATGACTGCGCCAAGGGCGACGATCGCATCGAAGCGTCCGCTGGCGGCCAGGGGTTTGGCTGCCGCGGGCAGTTCCCACGCGCCAGGCACGCGAATCACTTCCACTTTGCTGAGATCGGCGCCGGTGCGCTGCAAGGCATCGAGCGCACCTTCGAGAAGCTTCTCGGTGATGAAGCTGTTGAACCGGGCGACGACAATGGCAAACTTCAGCTCCCGGGCGCTGAGATCACCTTCAATAACTTTCCAAGTCATGGGATACTGAAGTTTAAGCCCTATTCTAGCGCACGTTCACGCGTGCGGCCCTAGTATCAACGAAAACAAACAATGGATCCGCAGTTCATCCGCAACTTCTCTATCATTGCGCACATCGATCACGGCAAGTCCACTCTTGCCGACCGTCTGCTCGAGTTCACTGGCGCTCTGACTTCCCGCGAAATGATGGCGCAAGTGCTCGACTCGATGGATCTCGAGCGCGAGCGCGGCATCACCATCAAGGCTCACGCCGTCCGTCTCAACTATAAAGCCGACGACGGCATCATGTATCAGTTGAACCTGATCGATACACCGGGCCACGTGGACTTCACATACGAAGTTTCGCGCAGTTTGCAGGCGTGCGAAGGGGCGTTGCTGGTGGTGGATGCGTCGCAAGGTGTGGAAGCGCAGACGCTGGCGAATACGTATCTCGCGCTGCAGCACAATCTCGAAATCATTCCGGTGATCAATAAGATCGATCTGCCTTCGGCCGAGCCGGAACGGATCCGTGAGCAGATTGAGCAACTGGTGGGCATCGACGCAAAAGATGCGGTGCTCACGAGCGCGAAGAGCGGAATCGGCATTAAGGATGTTCTTGAGGCGGTAGTGATGCTGGTTCCCGCGCCGACGGGGGATCCGAAGGCTCCGCTGAAGGCTCTCATTTTCGATTCCTGGTTCGATCCCTATCGCGGTGTGATCATGTTGGCGCGAATTGTTGAAGGTACGCTTCGCGTTGGTCAGAAGATCGTACTGATGTCCAACGGCAAGGTGCTGGAAGTGGATGGTTTGGGCTACCAATCGCCGAAACCCGTTCCCTGTCAGGAACTGGGCGCAGGCGAGGCGGGGTTCCTGTTCGCCAACATCAAAACCATTTCCGATGCGCAGATCGGCGATACCATCACTGACGCCGCCAACCGCGCGACTGAGGCCCTGCCGGGCTTTGCGGAAATCAAGCCGATGGTGTTTGCGGGCTTGTATCCTGTCGAATCGCACGAGCATGGTTTGTTGCGCGATGCGCTCGAAAAGCTGCGATTGAACGATAGTGCATTCAACTTCGAGCCTGAGAATTCGGTGGCGTTGGGCTTTGGATTCCGTTGCGGATTCCTGGGGCTGCTGCACCTCGAAATCGTGCAGGAACGGCTGGAGCGCGAGTTCAATATCGATCTGATCACGACCGCGCCGGGCGTGCGGTATCAGGTGACGAAGACCAACGGCGAGGTTGTTTTTGTGGAGAATCCGCAAAAGTTTCCGTCGCCGCAAGAGATCGATTTCATTGAGGAACCGATTATTGACGCGACGGTGATCACGCACGGAGAGTACATTGGCGAGATCCTGAAGTTGCTCGAAGAGAAGCGCGGCACGCAAAAGAAGTTCGAGTACCTGCAGGGCGGACGCGCGATGCTGGTGTACGAGATGCCGCTCAACGAGATCGTGCTGGATTTCTATGACCGGTTGAAGTCCGCGTCGCGCGGCTATGCGTCGCTGGATTATGTTTTGGCGGGGCATCGCATTTCGCCGATGGTGAAGTTGGATGTGCTGGTGGGCGGCGAGGCGGTCGATGCGCTGTCGATGATCGTGCATAAGGATGTCGCCTTCGAGCGCGGTAAAGATCTGATTAGCCGCTTGCGCAAGCTGATTCCGCGGCAGATGTTCGAGATCGCGCTGCAGGCGGCGATTGGGAACAAGGTCGTGGCGCGCGAGACGATATCCGCGATCCGGAAGAACGTGTTGGCGAAGTGCTACGGCGGCGACATCACGCGTAAGAAGAAGCTGCTGGAGAAGCAAAAAGAAGGCAAGCGGAGAATGAAGCGCGTGGGCAAGGTGGAGATTCCGCAAGAGGCGTTCCTGGCGGTGCTGAAGATTGGCAAGGCCATCAGCGATGACGATGACTAGAATTTCTATTTGAGCGGAAACTTGGCCAGTACGATGTCCTGGATTCCGTCGTCAATCGTCACGTACTTAGCCTGCTCGAATAACCCCCGCAACCTGCCGACAATGTAGTCACGCGAATGCCAAGTCGTGTGATACCAAGCGGGCAGGATTCCTTTGAATTTGGACGATCGCCGGTGGAGAAATCCCTCTTCTTCAAGCAATTTGTTTGCATTCGCGCCATGGACGGTTAGAAAGAGAAGTCCGCCGGGCTTGGATTGCGTACGACCGGGACAACCTGATGGAGGTCGTGCCTGCGTTGCGGGCATTCGGGTTTGTGAATACGCCCGATCACGTCCTCGATCAAGAGGACGCTATGTTGGGCATGGGCGTTCCTCCGCTTCGGATCGAGGTTTTGAAGCGCGCGACCGGCGTCGAATTCGAAGACTGTTGGCTTCGCCGGAAGACCTCCGGCGGAACAAGCTCGCCGCAGGTCGGCCGAAAGACTTGCTCGACGTCGAGGAAGTATGCTGAGAATGATGCGGCTAATTTTTCTCATCCCTGTCCTTGCCCTCGCCCAAACCCCGGACTCTCGCGAACTCGCCGCCACAGGACGCACCGGCATCCTTGAATCCCCGATCCCCTTTCTGGCAGTCGGCGCGAACTGGCCTGCGGGAACCGATGCCCACGTCATGATTCGGGCTTCGAACGATGGCGTTCGCTGGTCCCGCTGGACTCGACTCCGTGCTGCGGCGGACACCTGCGACGCGACTCCAAGAGGATCCTCGCCGCTGACTTTCTTCGAAAACTGGGATTCCCGCTATCTCGAATACCAACTCGGCCCCACAACAACCGACCTGAAGTTCGTTTTCGTCGACCCCGGACACACGCCCGCGCGCAAGCTGGAAAAGATCCAGGCCAAGAGACCGCAGGCAACCGCCACCAAACCCGATTTCATCAGCCGCATCGAATGGGGCAGTCCAGATGGCGACAAGGCTCGCGGCTCGCTTTCCTATACGACGGTGACGCATCTGATCGTCCACCATTCCGCCGACGGATTCACAGGCACCGACTACCCGGCTTGGGTCCGCGCCATCTGGCGTTATCACGTGATGAACAACGGCTGGGTGGACTTCGGCTACAACTGGGCGATCGACCCCGCGGGCAATTTGTACGAAGGCCGCGCAGGAGGGGACAACGTCGTCGGGGCGCATTTTTCCTGCCAGAACGGCGGCACGATGGGAGTGGTGATGCTCGGGACATTCACCAACGCGCTGCCGACGGAGGAAGCGATGAAGACGCTCACGCGGTTACTGTC
>CAZCPL010000197.1:0-10488 GCA_964500255.1 uncultured Solibacteraceae bacterium
AACATGCGACCTTTGGGTTATGAGCCCAACGAGCTACCAGGCTGCTCCACCCCGCCCATGTATAATAGCGAACCAGATGCGGTTCGGCAATAGTTTCAAACAAACTTTCTGTCGGGGAAAGCAAAAAAACTCACCCAAGCGCATCCTACACCATCGCGGCGCACCCCACCCCTGGCGATAGAACGTCCCTGCCGTGAGCACACCAGGCAGATTCGTCCCGCCCCTGCGCCACCCCTTCCACCAGGTGTCATCCACATTCGGATCCGCGTACGCCCGGCTGACATGCTCCAGCGGAATCTCCAAGTGGCTCCGCATCGACCACATCCGATCCCACCCCTCAACGCGAATACTCAACTTTCGGTCAGAGACACCGACCATTGCCATGCTCTAGAAAGTAACACTCGTCCCACACGTTCCGAGTTGGACTAATTCTCATGCCTGCCGGAACCGACACCCGCGACCAATCGCTCAGAGGGACCTATTGAGATCTTTCTCGCCACCTTGGCCGTAGCGTTGCTGCGAGCTATCTAGTTAAAGCATTTCTGTAAGGATGCGTCCTTGCATGTCCGGTGCCTTGACGCCGAGAATTTCGGCAGCCGTGGCCGCCATGTCGATGTGGGACACTGGGCGTTCCACCTCACCTTTGCGGATACCTTTGCCGAGGGCGAGCATCCACATGTTGCGGCAACTCGCATCGCCGCTACGATGGTTGAGAAATCCGTTGGCGGTGTTCATGTCTCCGTCGCGTCCCAATTCCGGCAGCACGAGCATGGTGGTTTTGTCTTTATAGGCGGGCAGTTTTTGGATCTCCTCCCACAAGCTTGCCGTGAGGCGGTCGGTGCGGGTGATCGCGCTCAGATAGAGCGAATACGAACCCCAATGCGCGACATCCATATCCCAGAAGTTCACCAGCAGCAGGCGCGGTGCGAACTCACGCATGACTTCGCGTGCCATGAAGTAGGTCAACTCATCGCCTGAAGAAGGTGCTTCGGGTCCCTCGATGTATTCCACCAGCGACCGCAATAGTGTGCTTTTTACGGTGGCGTCGAGTTCGCGGCCGGCTTTGAAGATCGTCCAGCCCAAGCCTTCGTAGCTTTCGTTGACGAGGGTTTCGAGCTGCTTCAAAACGGTCTGGCGATCGGCCACACCGCCGCCGCCGCGCTTCTTGGCGACGGTATCGACGGCTTCCAAAAGCAACTGCTTGGGAAGCACGACATTGGCACCAAAGGCGGGACCCAAATCGCGGTGAGAGCTTGACCCGATCATGGAAAAACTCTTGTTGGTGCAGATGGCCCAGGCATCGGTTGGCGCGGCTTTGGTTTGTTTACGATAATGCTCGAAAATAGTCGCCGAGGAAGGGCGTTCGAAGCCGAAATCGTCGACGCGCTGCCAGTTGCCGGTGAGGATGCTGGCACTGGAATTGTAGTGGGATAGTACGCCGGAATTGGCGCACTGTTTGAAAAACATGCCGGTGGAACGAAGCTCGGCGAGGCGGGGAATGTTTCGAACACCGTCGGGAGAGAATGTTTCGGAGTAGCGAACCCCGCCTCCGAAGGTCACGATGATCACTTTGTGGCGGTTGTCAGTCAAATGGCGTTTGTCGCTGGCGGGTCCGGCGAGTAGCCAGCGAGGCAGGGCGCGGTCGGCGATCGCCAAGCCAGCCATGCGAAGAAATCCGCGTTTGGACGGTGCCCATTGCATCTACTTACTCTATCGTGGTTTCGGATACTCGACCGTGGTCCAGAATCTTCAGAGGTTCCGGGGCTGTCGAGAGTGTGACCGTGGAGGCCGCAGGGAGGCACCGGATACCCCAGTCGTTGCGGGCTATCAAGCCGCCATACTGCGATTGAACAAGCGAGCGTGGGTGAGATCGAAACGGTCGACGGGAGATCTCGTCGTAAGAGTGGTTGATTGGGATTCTGTAATGGTCGGGGCGAGAGGATTCGAACCTCCGACCTCCTGGTCCCGAACCAGGCGCTCTACCAGGCTGAGCCACGCCCCGACTCCAACACTGCCCTCACAGGATAGCATACTCGGGTGCACCATCCTCTTTCATGCCTTTTCTATTTTGACCGATAAGAATCATAACTGTATCTTGGCGCGATACTCCCGTCCTCCCATAGTCGGTTTACAATCATGCTTTTCGCAACGGCGTCCGCAGTGTTCGCGGCAGATGTGGCCAGTGCTGTCAGCCGATTGGATGAGATCGCCAACGCAGCGCGATGGATCAGTTTTCCTTCCGGGCCCAGGCTTGATTGGACCTCCCACTGCCACTTCGTCGATTGGGATGGGCATCGCACAGAGGGGTGGCGTTGGTGTGTCGGCTGTGGGTGCCCTGAGCGGTTGTTTTTCGAAACGTAACCGCATGCGAGGAACAAGTCAAGTCATTGGCGCGCGCAAAAGAGGCGGCTGAGACTACCTCTCGCGCAAAAGACCGATTTTCTCGCACTGTGTCGCACAAGATTCGGACTCAGATCACTGGTGAACGCTATCCTGGATCTTTCGCGAGTCGAATCCGGCCGATTGCAGCTCTAAAAACGTTCCGCTCCGTCCGCCAGAATTATGGATCGAATCGGCAGGTTGGACATCGAAGAATGCCCGGCGGATGAGATTGTTCCGGCAAATGCCGGGCGGCCGCGGCAGGTCATCTCGAATCGAATCGAATCGAATCACCGACGCATTCAAGTTTACCTCCTCAAGGATCGGTTGCTCTCAAAGTGCGGCTCGTTGGGGGCGGAGACCGTTCGCGGCGGATCATTGAACCAGGTTGAAAAGCGATCCGTCGTCGCTTGAGAGGATGTCGGAAAGTGTGAAGCAGGCGAAGGCATTGGCTGGATTGCGGGTTCTCTCGTAGCCCATCGACTTTCACGATCTTGTTACTGTGTTGGAACGCGGGACGTGCGCCGAGTTGTCTCGCTCGACTTGAGCAAAAGGGGGATCTGCCGGTGCGCAACCGTATGTTCCGTATGCGCGGCGGCGGCGGCTGGCTGCTTCTTCTGGCGGAACTTCTCTATCTTCCCGTAGGCTTCCGTTCCTGGAACAACGGCTGGACCGATCCCTCCATCTTCCTCGGTCTATTCGCCGCGCAATTTTTCATCGTGTGGCACGCGTCCCGCCTTGCGGCCCTGCGCCCACGGATCCTGATCGCCGGAGCGGTACTTTTCCGTCTCACACTGCTCCCCGCAGGTTTTGCCGATGGCGAATGGCAGCGCTTTCAGCTTTACGATTCCGATATCTGGCGCTATCTTTGGGATGGCCACGTACTCGCCTCCGGTATCAATCCCTACCGATACGCCCCACGAGATCCCTCGTTGGATGCGCTCGCCGTCACCGGTTACTGGATCGACGTCCGCGAAAACATCAACTACGGCTATATCCCAACCATTTATCCGCCAGCCGCCCAGGCGGTCTTTGCGCTGGCCTTTCCTTTTGGCGTATTGGGAATCAAGATCGCCGCCGTGTTCTTCGACCTCGTGGCGTTGTGGTTTCTAATTCTCACGTTGCGCCTTCTCAAGCGCCCGATGAGCGACGCGCTCTGGTATGCCTGGAATCCACTCGTGATCAAGGTGTTTGCCGGCAGCGGGCACATCGATTCGCTCGCCGTGGCGGGAATCGCGGGCATGTTCTATGCCATCGCCTCAGGTTCGAAACGGGGATCGACAGCGGCGTATTTGACGGCGGTTTTGAGCAAATGGAGTCCTTTGGTTTTGTTGCCGGTGCTGCTGTGGCGCGTGCGTAGGATTCACCCGGCTGCCCTTTTGTTGTTGCTGCCCGTGGCCGCGATTCCCCATCTGTTTGACGGGGCGTCTACGTTCGCGCAGTTCTGGCAGTTCAACGGCGTGCCCTATGAGGTGCTTCTGGAAGTCTTCCGATACCCGATGCTCGCGAAGCTGGTCGCCGCTGCAATCGTCCTGGCGACGGTGGCGATTCCGGTTGCGGGCAATGAGGGGGATCTGGAATGGCTGGCGCGACGAACAGGTTACACGCTCGGGGCCTTGGTTGTGCTTTCTCCTGCGGTGATGCCTTGGTATGTGACTTGGCTATTGCCGTCGGCAATCCTGGGTCGAGACCAGCGCTGGATTGCGTTTTCCGGCCTTGTGTTCGTTGCCTTTCTGGTGATGGTGGACGGGCAGGAGCGTTGGTGGGTGACCGGGGCAGAGTACGGAGCCCTGTTGTGCATTTTGAGTTGGACGAAAGAGGTGAAAAGTGAAGAATATTCTATTGTTGACCGCGATCCGGGTGGGGCGGGTTAGGATGAGTTTGTTCTTTCTGGCGGCGCTGCCGCTGTTGTCGCTGGCTCAGGGGAGCGGATCCATCGCCACGCCGCCCTCGGTGAGCGGATCGGACGGGGCACCGTTCCGGGTGACCAAGGGAGTGATGGGCGTCGTGCAGTCGATCGATGAGAAATCGATTGCGATTGTGGATGCGAAGACGCGCAAAGTGGTCGAGTTGGTGCTTGTCCCCGGAAAAATGAGGGTCAGCGGCGCAGGAACGAAGAAGGTTGCGGATGTGGCGAAGGGGGCAACGGTACGCATCAACTATGCCGTTGACGACAGGCGGGTACTCGATATTCGCGTGATCGCCACCGGTGACAGGTAATGCAGAGGATTTCTATTGGCCTCTTGTTGGCGGCTTCGCTCGCGCACGGCGCTTCGCCGTATCTGCCGGAATCCGGTAAGCTGCAGATCAACTTGAGCTACGCGCACGACCGATATAGTAAGTTCAAGGCGGGACCCTCGAGGAGTGCCGCGCTCCCGGGGACCCTCACGCAGCATTCGTTTTTTCCCAGTCTGAGCTACGGACTCACCAACCGCGTCGCGCTGGATTTCGATACGTCGTACACGCGCGCCTCGCTGCCCGGCATCACGCTCAACGCGATCGTCAATACTTCCTATGGATTGCGTTTCCAGGCGTACCGTGGAGAGAAGGTGACGCTGAGCGTTCGGGCTGCCGGTATGCGGTCTGAACTTTATCCGATCGACCTCGATCCGGTACCCACGGGCGGCGTGAGCGTCAACGGTTTTCACGGCAGCGCGCAATTGGGGATTGTGCTTCCAAAGCGCGGCTTCGTGCTGTTGGATGGCGGCTATGTGGCCTATCGGAAGCCTGTGCCGAACCGGTTTGTCAGTAGCGCGTTCATCGGCCAGAACCAGGGCCGGTGGACCTATTTCGTTGGGTATCAGGACAATCGCGCGTTCCGCGGGATCGATATCGAGGGATTGTCGACGGCGCGAGTACGTTTTGCCGAATACAAGCGGGTGATCGGGAGTTTCAGCGCCGGTGGCGGCTATACGAGTTCCAGGGGAATGTACATGGGAGCGAACGTGAGCCGATGGCTGACGGCCCGCAACGCGCCTGAATCCACTGGCGTGGTGATTACTTTAGGGTTCCAGGTTCCGCTCAAGCGGTAGCGGGGGGAACCTGCACATATACCCTTTCAGGGCTACCTAGGCGGCGGATTCCTGCTTACTCGCCAATACTGCCCTGCGAGTTTTCTGCGCGTTAAGATACTCGGATAGCTTCAACGGCAACCGAGCACCCTTCTCCATATAGCGTTGATTCGCCTTCTGATAACGACGCAACGTCTCGCGCCTGTTCGAATCGCGCAAGTTGCACATTTCGATATCCAGCAGGACGTCGATTTCCCACGGGCGAAATGTGTTTCGGTTGACGCTGCCGCGAAGCAACTCGCCAACCAGCCGATTGAACTGCGCCAGCACAGTATCACTGTCCGGAAAAGAATCCAACATACTTAAAGTTGTTATCGTCCGGTGTCCGCGAAAACTTGAGGATCCGACCTAAAACCAATCAGATCCGCGATCAGCTTCGACCGCCAAATACGCGGGAACCCCGGATGAGGGCGACACTAGGTCCGCAGATGGGGGGATCTTAGGAAGTTTGACGGACGGATACAGGCCTTTCGTACTACCTTAAAAAAACTTAAGCAGAGGTAAGGTCTGGTGTGCGTCTTTGGCCAATGTCTCTAAGTAATAGATAACAAACATTTTGATAGACACCGATCAATTCTGCAGGGAGAGCTTCACCAGCAAGTGACCTAGCTCTCCCTCGGAATACCACTAGCAATCGAGAAAGGTTTGTGGTCTAATCGTCTAGGTAGGGATGCCTAATTCGTAGTAGGTACCCGACATATACTGTAGGAGGATAAGAACTTGATTTTGAAATCACTGCTAGCAGCCGCGTTGCTAGCCTCGTCAGCTTTTGGTATCACCATCAGCACAGGCAACACAGTCGGCCCAAATGTCCCTTGGATGGTCAATAGCAACCCGGTCGCGCTCTTGGGTGTGCTCGCGACGCCAATCTGGATTGGCAACTTCGGAGACGGTCGCTGGGTCGGCACAACCGTGAACGATGGCAACCCGGCGATCGGTATCGCTCCCGGTACCTATGTCTTCAGTTTGAACTTGTCGACTTGGGTCGGCGGCTCCGGATCTGGTACCTTCGATCTCCAGTACGCCGCTGATAATTCAGTGATCTGGACGATCTCGAACGGCTCCCTCGGTGGAACCACCCAGTGCGATGCGGGCGCAACCCCGCTCAGCGACTGCTTCCAGGCCACCGCCGGCGCACCCCGCATGTTGAACGGCACCTTCGGTGTAGGGTCGGTTCTCACCGCGACCGTCGTCAACGGCAGTGCGACTGCGAACCCGATGGGCTTGCTCGTCGTCGGAACCGCCAGCGATGTGCCGGAACCCTCGACCTACGCGATGTTGACCCTCGGTGGCGCGGCGATCGCTTTCGCCCGTCTTCGCCGTAAGTAAGCTTTCGCAATCGGTAGTAAGAAAAGGGTCCGCTTTGCGGGCCCTTTTCCCGTTGTGTAAGCCTTACTTTCCGACCATCTGATAGATTGTTTTTTGTGGCAGGTTCGTCGGATCGACGCCCGAATCCCCGCCGCTACGAACGATCGCCCTTAGCAGATCCCTTATCCTGATGTGACCCAGTCTTCCCAGTCGTCGCTTGAAATCCAAATACACTGAGATTCCGTGGCCTGACGCGTGATAGAGAACTTCCTTCTCAAGCCGCTTGACTTGCCTGTTGACGTCCTCGACTTCGCCGTCGGTGAAATGAAGGCTTTCTGCATTCCGCTTCAGCAGAAAGAGCAGATTGAGATGATCCCAGCAGTGGCGAAGCGCATGCCGGGGATTGCTCATATTGCTATTGTGGATCCGTCTCTTCGCGATGGGTGTGGGGAAGTATCCAACGTTGCCCATTCGCGAAAGTGTACTAAAGAAAACAACATCGTCACTGCCTCCCGCCCTCCGGTCGAAACCACCTATGGCAAGTGCGGTATTGCGCCTGAACATGTTGGCGCACGTCGGAATAAAGCTGCCCTGGATGAGATAAGACATCAGCCCTTCTGTGAGGATGCGAAGACCATCCGCCGATTCGGTATAGGCAATCGCTTCGATGAGCTTGCCCGCAAAGAAGCTTGCATTGAACGGTGCACCGGAACCATCGGCGAATTCCATCGCGTCGCCGAAGACCAGTTCCAAATCCGGATTCCGCTGCAAAGCCTCTTCGCAACGCCGCAGATGGCAGGGCAGCATCGTATCGTCGTGATCGAGAATCGCAATCAGGTCGGTATTGGCATGCTGGATTCCCGTTGTCCGGCTACCTGCGGGACCGGGTGTGGGGAACCCGGCGTGGGAAAGCTCATTTCTTAGGAACCGACAGTCAAACGGCTGATTCGAAGCCCACCTGTCGAAAATCTGGCGCGTGCCGTCTCGCGAGCCGTCGTCGACGACAATTGCCGTATCGGGCTGACGTTCCTGCTTGGAGATGCTGCCGAGAGCATCCTCGAGTACAGCGGCAGAGTTGAATGTGGTGACGATCACAGCGACTGACATTGGTGTCTCAGCCTATAGTATCGGAGTGGTAGAGCAATCTGGTAAAGTTCCATTAGAGATGCATCGAATGTGGAAAAAATCCGCAATCCTGATTGGACTGAGTCTATGTTGTGTCGCTCAACCTACCGGAGTGCTGGCAATTCTGAAGAAGAACTGTTATGCCTGCCACGGCCAGGCGATGCAACAGAGCGGACTGAGGTTGGACGATGGGCGACTGGCGTTGCAGGGAGGTTATTCCGGCGCAGCGATTGTGCCGGGAAAGAGCGATGAAAGTCCGCTGCTGCACCGCATTCGAGGCGACAAAGGTGTTCCGGCGATGCCTCCAGGTGGCCGCAAGCTGAGCGCGGAGGATGTGGCTGCCGTTGCCAAGTGGATCGACGAGGGTGCCGACTTCGCATCCGCCGCTGTCACTCTGGCGAAGCCTGTGGCGCGTTCGCAGCACTGGGCGTTTCAGTCGGTGCGCAAGCCGGATCTTCCCGCTATCGCTGGGCATACGGAAATCGACCGGTTCATCCTGGCGCGTCTTGCGAAAGAAGGTGTTCAGGCTTCGCTGGGAGCCGAACGGCCGGTTCTCCTGCGGAGGCTGAGCCTTGACCTCACCGGACTTCCGCCCACGGCTGACGAGATGGCTGCATTTTTATCCGACAAGCGCGTCGATGCGTTCGAACGCCAAGTAGACCGGCTGCTTGCCTCGCCGCACTTCGGAGAAAAGTGGGCCCGCCACTGGCTCGATCAAGCCCGCTACGCCGATTCCGATGGTTATGAGAAGGATTGGATCCGGCCTTACGCCTGGCGTTGGCGCAACTGGGTGATCGACGCCATCAACAACGACATGCCGTTCGACCGGTTCACGATTGAGCAGATCGCGGGCGATCTACTTCCAAAGGCTTCTGTGGATCAGCACGTTGCCACCGGCTTTCACCGGAATACGCTCACCAATCGCGAAGGAGGCATCGACGACAAGCAGTTCCAGTTTGAGGCGACGCTCGATCGGGCGAGCACCGTAAGCAGTGTGTGGCTCGGACTCACCGCCGGATGCGCGCAATGCCACGATCACAAATACGATCCGGTTTCGCAAAAAGACTTTTATGGGCTCTTCGCCTTTTTCGATAATGCCGAGGAAATCAATATCGATGCGCCGCTGCCGGGGGAGGTGGGGCCGTGGCTGCGCACCAACGCCGAATACCGGGCCAAGCGCGCGGAACTGCTTGCGCAGTATCGGGTGAGCGCCTTGCAAACGGCCTGGGAAAAGGACATTCTGTACACGATCGCGCATCCGGGCGAGCGCACGGATTGGGATCTGGCGTGGGATTGCGTCAACAAGCTCACCGAAAATGGCAATGGCGGGAAGATTGTGCAGATACCCGTTGAGCGGCGCACCCTGCGCGAGACCGATATCCTGACGGATCACTTTGTGGGCAACTACCATTTTGCAGTGGGAAATCCGAAATGGAAGGCGCTGAAACTCGATGAGTTGCAAAAGAAGCTGCGAGAACTGAAGGTCGAGTATCCGCAGTTAACGCAGGCCATGGTGCTGACGGAAACGGGCAAGCCGAAGCCGTCCTATCTGAGAGTGCGCGGCGATTACAAGTCGAACGGCATTGCGGTCGAACCGACGACGCCTGCGGTTCTACCCGGATTGAAGGCGGGCGGATCGCGAGCAACGCGGCAGGATCTGGCCAATTGGTTAGTACGCCGGGACAATCCGCTCACGGCGCGAGTTGCGGTGAATCGTATCTGGCAGGAACTGTTCGGCGCGGGGCTGGTGCGTACGCCCGATGACTTTGGGGTTCGCAGCGATGCGCCCGTCTATCCGGATGTCCTCGATTGGCTTTCAGCCGAGTTCATGGACAACGGCTGGAGCCGCAAGGCATTGATCCGCACGATTGTGGTTTCTGCGGCTTATCGGCAAAGTTCGGCGGCGCGTCCTGACCTGCAGGAACGCGACCCGAACAATACACTGCTTGCGCGCCAGACGCGCTTGCGGTTGAGCGGCGAATCCATTCGCGATTCGGCGCTGCAGGTGAGCGGCTTGCTGACGCGCCAGATCGGCGGACCGAGCGTGAATCCGCCGATCCCGCAAGGTGTGATGGAAATGAGCTATGGTTCACGCGGGTGGGGGCTGGCGTGGAACGAATCGAAAGGTGCGGATCGCTATCGCAGGGGGGTGTACATTCAGTTTTTGCGAACGACGCCGTATCCGCTGTTGGTGAACTTCGATGTTCCCAAAGCGACGGTGGCGGCTTGCAGGCGTGATCGTTCGAATACGCCATTGCAGGCGTTGAATCTACTCAACGATCCGGTGTTTCTGGAGGCGGCGCAGGCCTTCGCGGTGCGTATATTGACGTCGCCGGAAACCAGTGTGGCGGGCCGTTTGGATTCCGCGTATCGGGAAGCTCTTGGCCGCGCGCCCAGCGCCTCGGAAATGCTTCGACTGCAGGCTTACCTGGAGAAACAGGAGAAATTGCTTGAACTCGACGAGAAGGCGGTGGCGCAACTGGCTCCGGTCGCGCTGCCGGGCATTGAACGGCGGCATACTGCGGCTTGGACAGCGCTCGCGAGCGTGCTGCTCAATCTCGATGAGTTCATTACTCGCGAGTAGTCGGCCTGAGTAGCTTTAGTT
>CAZCPL010000198.1:0-10475 GCA_964500255.1 uncultured Solibacteraceae bacterium
ATGCAAGCGAACCCTGGCTGGACGGGGACTCCAGTTCCTGCAAGTGCGTTAAGGCCTGGGTTTCGCGACACAATCGGGACGCTTGGTGAAGAGGCGTTAGCTTACGCGAAACCCGTGCTGATCATCATGGGCGACAGTCACATCTTCCGAATCGATCAACCTCTCCGGACGGAACAAACCAAGAACACTCTGGAAACATTACAGCGGCTAGAAGTGCCAGGGAATCCGCAGGTGCACTGGGTCCGCGTGCGGATTGACCCCAAGATGTCCTCGCCGTTCACTTTTTCCTACGAACCAGTGCGCGTAAACTTTCTGCCTCACTAAAAAAGGGCCTGGCAGTTTGACGCCGCCAGGCCACTAAAGGGAGTAGTATGATGCCTTGTTACAAACCCAGTATGCGGCTCCAAGGCCTTCGATACTATTCGGGTTCTCCTGCTTTTTAGGCGGCGCTTGCCTTAGTCTGGTTTGCGCGAGTCCTGGACCGAGAGGGGTAGCCGTTGGTTCTAGTCCTAACGGCCCATCAGCTTGCGGCGCAGGCCTTTGGCGATGCGTTCGCCAAGGGTTCCGAAGGGCTGATCGGTGGTGAGATACGTCCAGGTTGCACCGCGTTCGAAGGTTTCGCAGACTTCGCCTTGGAACAGGATCTCTCCTGCCGGTGATACTTCGGCTTGTTCGAAAGCGTCTTCGATTTCTCCTTCGAGTGAAGAAAGGAATACGTTGTGGATTTCGCCCGCCTTGGTGAGAAACTCATGCAGCGGATCCTTGCCCGCGAAACTGACCCAATGCACGCCACCGCGCAGTTCGTCGATATTGGCGAGGTAGTCGGCCCACAGGTCGTCGATGAGTGCGAGCGCCAGTTTGCGGCCTGCGCGGTTCATTTCCCCGGGTGTGGCTTGCTCAAGGCACCGATTGTAGAGTTCCTCGGGTAAGAGCGACGCGATGTTCCAGTCTGTTGAGAGCAGCACTTCGCGGCGCAGTTTCCAGACATCCCGCCGCTGATGTTCCAGCACCGACTCATACTTCCACAGCAGCGTTCGAAGTTCGAAGTTTTGGCCTTCGGCGATGCGCTGCACATGATCGACATCCACTGGTTCGCGCCAGCCTTCTTCGGGAGCGTAGCGCGAGAAGAGCGAGTCTTCGAGGCTAACGAAGAAGCGTGTGGAACCGGGGTCGCCTTGACGTCCGGCGCGCCCGCGCAGTTGGTAGTCGATGCGGCGGGCGTCGTGCTTCGAAGTTCCGATCACATACAGGCCGCCGAGTGCGACCACTTGCGGTCCACCAAGGGGGATGTCGGCACCGCGGCCGGCCATGTTGGTGGAAATGGTTACAGCGCCCAATACGCCTGCGTGCGCAATGACTTCAGCCTCGGCTTCGTCATTGCGCGCATTGAGTACGTTGTGCGGAATCCGCAGGCTGCGGCTCAGTTGTTCGGATTCCTCAACACTCGACGTCCCCACCAGCACGGGCCTTTGAGCGGCATGCGCTTTGTTGATTTCTTCCAAAACAGCTTGGTCGCGTTCGTAGCGTGTGCGGAAAAGAACATCCGGTAGATCTTTGCGGATCACTGGCTTGTTGGGAGGAATCACGGTGACCGGCAGCTTGTATTCTTTCCAGAAGTCCTGCGCTTGTGTGGAGGCGGTGCCGGTCATGCCGCAGATCCGCTCATAGAGCGCCGCGAGAGCTTGCAGCGCGATGGATCCGAGGATGCGGCCTTGGGTCTTGAGCTCGAGTTGCTCTTTGGCTTCGATGGCGGAATGCAGGCCCGCGGGCATACGGCGATTCTGCGCGATGCGGCCTTTGAATTCGTCCACCAGTTCGATGGCTCCGTTCTTGACCACATAATCGATGTCGCGCTTCAGCAGCGCGTGTGCGTGCAGGGCATCCTGGATGGCGGTGAGTATGTGGAGTTGTTCGGGATCGAAGAGGCTGCCGCATTGGAAAGCGGCTTCGACGGCGGCGATACCAGCGTCGGTGAGTTGGACATTGCGGCCTTGCTCGTCGAAGCGATAGTGAATGTGGCGTTGGAGTGTGGCGGCGATGGCGTCGGCTTGCTCGGGCAATCCGATCGCCGAGGTCGCACGGCTCTCTCCCGCGATGATCAGCGGGATGCGCGCTTCGTCAAGCAGAATCGAATCCGCTTCGTCGAAGAGCGCGTAGTGCAGCCCTCTACGCTGCACGATTTCTTCAGGCTGCAACGCCAATCCATCTCGAAGAAAATCGAATCCAACCTCATTGGCGGTCGCGTAGGTGACGTCGGCGGTATAGGCCTGTCGCCGTTGATCCGCTGTCATCTCTTGTGAAAGATGAGCAACGTGGAGCCCGAAGAATTCGTAGATTGGCCGCATCCAAGCGGCGTCACGCTTGGCGAGATAGTCGTTGGCCGTGAGCACATGGATGCCGCGGCCTTGCTTTGCATACCAGAGGATTGCTGGAACCGCAGCAAGAGTCTTGCCTTCTCCGGTCTGCATTTCGGCGATGTGTCCTTCTGCGAGCGCAAGTGCTCCGCACAGTTGGACTTCAAACATCTTCAATCCCAGCAGCCGCTCGGCGGCAACCGCGGCGATGGCGAAGGTCTCGTGGATGTCCTTCGTGGCGTTCGCGTGTTTGCGCAGGTCGATGTCGTTGACACTCGGGAACTGGCTTCTGAGTGAGTGGATTCGGGCCAAGGGGTTGTGCGATGACGGACCAGCGAGGCCGAAGATACTTCGGACTTTTCCGGCTAGAGACACAGGTGTCCTCTCCTTACTTGTTCGTTGAGTTAAAGGGAGACGGACACGACGGGTGGCGGGCGTTGAAGAAGTGACAGTTCCGCGCCGGGTTGGGGGCGCGGATTCGAGACATACTGGCTGCTGGCTGGTGCTTGCCGCCGTTGAAAGGCGCGGCCCGGTTGAGGTAACGGGTCGCAATCCGCGACCTGCGCTTGCGCGAGCCAAACGGTCGAACATTGGACCCTCGGCAGCCGCGCGCCACTGGAACTCGCGACGCCATGAGCGGCGGCGAGAGTGAGCAGCGCACTGACGAGGATCCGGAGGAACATGGTTATGCAGAGTGACGGGTGCAGACGTCGCGCAGCTTCTTGAACAGCGCAGGCGTAGCTTCTAGAGCAGGTTCTTTATCTTCGTACTCAAGAGCGAGGTAACCTCGATAGCTGTTCTTGACCAGCATTTTGGCCACGCGATCCCAATCCGAAAGGGCTTCGCCGCTCTCGTCTTTCACGCTGCGCTTCACCTGCACGTTCACGGCGTACGGCGCGATCGTCTCGATCTGTTCGTAGATGCGGGTCTTGAAGTTTGCCGTGTCGAGGTTGACTCCGACCCAGGGCGAGTTGACCTTCTTGACGATGCTGACGATGTTTTCAGCTTTGTCGGTGATGCCGCCGTGATTTTCGAGTCCCAGGATGATGCCGTGTTTGCCAGCGTATTCGGCCGCGGGCGAAAGCATCTCGGCGACCCAGTTCGCAGCGTCGGATTCGGGCGAACCCTTGGGTATGGCGCCACCGAAGACGCGGATGTGGCCTGCGCCCAACTTCGCGGCAACGTCGATCCAGTCCTTCAACTCCTGGGCCGCTTTGACGCGGGTTTCGCCCGGCGGCTGCGTCAGAACCGTGCGGATGGAGATCGAGTAGATCTCGATGCCAGCTTTGAAAGCAGTGCGTTTCAGCGGCAGTAGAAAGCTGTCCTGCGTGTTCGGGAACCAGTAGACGGTGAGGTCCACGCCGTCGAGATCGTTTTCGGCGGAGATACGGATGAGATCTTCGTACTTGAGCGTGCCCTTTTCCAGTTCCTTGCGGAACGAGTAGGCACACAGCGCGGGACGCAGGCGCGGCTTCAGTGCGGCGGCGGAAGCGACGGTTGCACCAGCAATGCAGGCCAGCGCGGATCGGCGGGAAATCATGAGTTGAGCATATCGCATACTGGAGTCATCGCGATGGCTCAACCTTACGATGTCTCTCTCAAGACGCTGTTCTTGCGCGAGAGCAACGGAATCATTCGCCGCAAGATCCTTGGCGGCAACATCACGCAGGTTTTTCCGACCGAGCAACCACAGGTGTTCAATCATCGTGCGGATCTGGTTGCTCGCACGGAAGATGGCATCTTTCATCACCTGGAGTTTCAGGCGAAGAACGAGAATGTCTTTCCTCGCCGCATGCTCGGTTACTACGTCTACTTGAGGGCGTGTGCTGTACGTCAGTCGGGAGCCTTTGCGAATGCCCGATTTCTATGTCACGCCCACGATCGATTTTCGCTACTCGATCGTCAATTTACGAGAACTTGAGGCGGAACCGCTGCTAGAGAGTCCAGATTGGGTCGACAACGTTCTGGCATTGCTGGCCAAGGGGTCACCTCAGCGTGTGTTGGCGGTTGTGCTGCCTCGCATCCGAGCAATGCGGGGTGAAGAGCAGGAACTGGCGGCAGGCGCTTTGACGCTACTTTCAGGCATACTGGGAATGGAAGAGCTCTGAAACGAACAGCTTCAGGAGATTGGCATGATCGACGTGATGGAAAACAAGATTCCCGGTCCCGCAATCTTGAAGGGACTCGAGCAGGGGCGTCAGGAAGGGCGTCATGAAGGCAAGAAGGGCCTCCTTCACGACCAGTTGTCATCCAAATTTGGATCTCTGCCCGATTGGGCAGAGAAGCGTCTCACGTCCGCATCCGATACGGACATCGACAAATGGGCCAGGCGGATTCTAGTTAGCGACTCGCTAGAAGACACGCTCCGCTAAATCGATCGTCCCACTCGCCAAGTGCGACAATCGTGATCGTGAGGACTCTCGCAGCATTCCTACTTTCTTGCGCCGCACTGACGGCGGCCGACAAATGGACCTACGTCAAATCCGGGCCCTTTGAGGTCTGGACCAACGGCGCAGACAAGCATGCGAAGTTCCGTCTGCTCGAAGCCGAGCAGTTCCGTCACGCCCTCACCCAAATCCTGGGCAAACCGGAACTCAAGTTTCCCTGGCCTGTACGCATTATCGCCGTCAAAAAAGGTGCATCGGCGAATATGGGCCAGCACCCGATGCTCGGACTCGTGCGCGATGCTTACCTCGCTGTCGTCCCCAATGAACAGCCGTTGGATGCCGAGTTCCGGCGGGTTGCTGCGCGCATTCTGCTGGATGCCAACACCAAGCGCTATCCCGGAAATTTCGACGACGGCATCGCCGAGGTGCTCGCCGACCTGGAAGTGCAGGGCACGCGAGTCTCACTGGGATATCCTTCGCAGCCCGAACGCCGCACGCCAGCCTGGGCGCGAATCCACATGATGCTTTCCGACGACGCCTTCAGCGGCGGTAGGATGCGCGTCTATCTTTCCAATCTCGAACAGGGTAGCGACGAAGCCACAGCATGCCGCAATGGCTTTGGAAAGTCCGTCGCAGAGGTGGATTCGCTGGTAACTGCCTACCTCGCAAAGCCTACTTTTGAATCGAAATCGCTTACGGGGCGGCCGATTCAAGCCGAGCGTGATTTCTACTCGAAGACTCTGCCTGAAGATTCCGCACGCATTGCCGAAGTCGATGCTGGAATGAACAAGGCTCGCAGCTTGGCCGATCTGCAGACACCGGAATCGTACGAGACCCAGGAACTTTATGGCCAAGCGGTGGACAAAGGGTCGAAGTCCGCGAACGCGTGGTTCCGCTATGGGCTGGAATTACTGAAGGCCTCGAAGCCAGCGGAAGGAAAAAGCGCGCTGCAGAAAGCTGCGGAACTGAATCCGTTATGGGCGGATCCTCATGCGGAGCTCGCCAAATTGGAAACGATCCCCGGTCGGATCCTCGCGGAATGGAAGCTGGCTGCCAATCTCGATGTCCGCAACGTCGCCTATTGGGAAGCGCTTGCGATCGCGTCCACCAAGACCAATGCATTCAAGGATGCGGCGGCAGCGTGGGCCGGTGCAGAACGCGCCGCGCCCAGTGAGAAAGAGCGCGCGCGTGTGAAGCAAGCCCGTCTCGATCTGGAAACCCAGCGCGCAAACTACGCCGAAAACGAGCGCCGCAAGGCATCGGACGATCGTTATCGCGAGATCGAACGTCTCAAGGCGGAGGCGCTCGGTGAGATCCGCAAGGCCGAGATGAAAACCAACGAACGCCTCGGCAGCGATTCCGCCCCAAAAACCACTGAAAAATGGTGGGATGGCGCGCAGGGCGAAAAGATATCCGGCTTGGTGACGCGTGTGGAATGCCTCAACGGGCCCGCGCGGCTATGGCTCGACAATACCAGGAAGCTTCTCATCCGCGACGCCTCAAAGATCGCCATCGTCGGATCCAGGGAAGAGACCCTCGGCTGCGGCATCCAGAAGCCCGCGCGCAAGGCCACCATCCTCTATTCGCCGAAGCCGGATGCCAAGTACGGAACCATCGGCGACGTTTTGCAAGTGGAGTTCCAATAACCGCTCATGCCGCTTCGCTGGATCGCGATCCTCGTTTTCATCCTCTCCTCGTTTCTCAACTATCTTGACCGGCAACTGCTTTCAGCCGCCGCGCCCATGATCAAGCAGGAATTCCAGCTCAATAATGAACAGTTCAGCCTGTTGCTGCTGGCGTTCTCGATCACTTACGGGCTATCCGCGATCTTCGTTGGCTGGTGGATGGATCGCGTCGGACTCAACACCGGCATTATGACCGCTGTCGCCGCCTGGTCTCTGGTGGGCGTCGCAACGGGCTTCGCCGGAACCTTCACAATGCTGATGCTTTGCCGCGCGGCGCTGGGGCTGGCGGAGGCGGGATCGATTCCAGGATTTGGCAAAGCCAACGCGTCCTATCTGAGATCGAGCGAATTCGCTCTTGGCACGGGAATGAATCAACTCGGGCTGTCGATGGCGGGTATGGCTGCGCCTTTCCTGATTGGGAAGTACGCTGCCGAGTTCGGCTGGCGTCCGATTTATATTGGCGCGGGACTCATCGGATTTCTCTGGATCCCCCTCTGGTGGTGGATTTCGCGCGCGATTCCCGCCTCGAACCCAGTGGCGAAAACGGTAGGATTCCAAAGCGATATCTTGAAAGACCGCCGGTTCTGGGGACTCATCGCAGCGAACGTTTTGTCGATGACAATGTACACCCTCTGGACGAATTGGACGACAATCTACTTTGTGACGGCGCGTGGCATGGCACAAGCGGAAGCGAACACACAGTTCGCATGGATCCCGCCGGTATTCGCGACTCTCGGCGGCCTGACTGGCGGCGCACTGGCCTACCGGATGATCCACACCGAAGGGGTCGCCGTCATTCGCGCGAGAATGCGTATCAGTTGGTTGAGTGCCGCGATTCTGCTGGGCACCGCTGCCATCCCCTCGATGCCGACGGCTGGATGGGCGGTTGTCCTGATCTGCGCAAGCTTCTTTTGGGTCACCGCGATGAGCGCCAACATCTACGCCATGCCGATCGATTTCTTTGGGGCGGGCCGCGCGGCCTTCGGTGTCGCCGCGTTGACGGCCGCTTACGGGCTGATGCAGGCAGTGATCTCTCCTGCCATCGGTAGAGTGATCGATCAGGTTGGATTCAATCCGGTTTGCATCGTGCTGAGTGTTTTCCCTCTGATGGCTTGCGCCGTACTCGAATGGGCTGTCCGTGGCGATCGGCGAAGTTGAGATTCGGCCGATGTGTGAGGCCAATTCGCCCGCCATCGCCGCATTGGCAACCGAAGATGACTCGGTCTGGACTGCCGCGGACTATCTCGCATTGGACACCTTCGTAGCGATCGTGGATGGCGAGGTCCTGGCGGGATTCGCCTGTGCCCGGACGCTAGTCCCAAACATGGAGCATGAGGTTCTGAACGTTCTGGTGGCCCAGAATCAGCGCGGCAAGGGCATAGGCTCTAAGTTGATGAAAACACTGCTATCCGCAAAGAGCGGGATATGGTTTTTAGAAGTCCGCGAGAGCAATGCCGTTGCTCGCTCACTCTACAAGTCATTTGGATTCATAGATATAAGCCGCCGAAAAGGCTACTACCAGAAACCATACGAAGACGCTATTGTAATGAGATATTGTTCATGATATCGTCAGGATGCGGAGAGCCGTCGGTGACTCTTCGTAGTCTATGCTGAACTTTCAAACCAACAGCATCCCACCGAGCCAAGCACTTTCCGACTCGGCGTGGCCTCTCAACAAACAGGAGAATCCTATCTCTATGGAGATGAGCACGCAACAAGAAGATTTGAAGGCACACCTCATGGCGTCGAATGACGAGTTCAGACGTCTTTCGGACGAGCACGCATCCTACCACGCGCAGCTCGAAGCACTTGAGGCGAAGCAGCACTTCACGCCAGACGATGAAGAAGAGGAGCACCGCTTGAAGAAGATCAAGCTGCAGTTGAAGGACGAAATCAATGCGATGTTGGCCAAGTCGAGAGAAGTTTTGGCCTGAGGCGGCCATCCCGTAAGTTTTTTGGGGCAGGGCTAAAAGCTCCGCCCCTTTACATTTTCGGCGTCAGAT
Organism: uncultured Solibacteraceae bacterium; assembly: GCA_964500255.1. Taxonomy (GTDB): domain Bacteria; phylum Acidobacteriota; class Terriglobia; order Bryobacterales; family Bryobacteraceae; genus F-183. The sequence goes on from CAZCPL010000198.1 coordinate 8,430, forward strand.
GTTTTGGCAGGGTCACCATAAAGACATCGGTTCGGCCCGATCTTCCAAAGGTGGACGTAAAAACGACATACTTCCCATCCATCGAGATGGCCGCATGGGGCTGGCCCCAATACGGAACCGGCTTCTCGCAATCTTCCGGATAGCTGTAGTGATGCGTCAGCCGGTGTATATCGCCGTTCTTGACAATCCGGTGGGTCTTTTCATCGTAGATCGCCTCTCCGTTGGCGGATAGCATGATGATTTCGTTCGATAGAGGCGTTCGGATCCGCTGCCCGCATGAGGATTCCTGGTAGAGACTGAGGGCTAGCCAATCGTCGGAAATCCCACCCGACGAGACGTGCGCGCCAGTCCCAGTGCTATACGGCCAATGAAAGATATCACGGTACGGAAAGCGCCATTTGTCCGCAGCAGTGGGTTCTTTGGTGAGATCGGCGCGGCGCATGGAAAAGAGCCAATCGACGTTGTTGATGTAGTAGCCGGACTCGTTCCCGCTGATCCGCACATTGCCCTTCGAAAGGGCTGCGCCATGGTTGGTGGCGAAAACGCCAGAGAGGGACTTGCCCGACCCCAGGGCGTCCTCGTTCCAGGGCACAACGTATGTATAGGTGTTGGCGGCCTCCTGTGGATTTCCACTCGACCCATTGATCGCATTGCCGTTTTCCTGTACAAAAAGGAATGCGCCGTCTTTCTCGGCTCCGCTCCCAGCGAGGCGGAACGATGAGTTGATCGGCACGGGCGATTTCTGCCGCAATCTGTCGCCAAGATGCATGCGGGCCGTGTTGGTTTCGACATCGTACAACAGAATTCCGAAAGCCTCCTTGCTTTCGCGCATGTAGTCCATCGAGAGCCGCTTGCCATCCTTTGAAGCGAACTGCACACGGAGATACCCCTCTTTGTAGCTGCCCTTCGCGATCTCTTTGCTGAAATCCCGGATCATCTTTTTCTTACGCGTTCGCGCGTTGATCATCCACAATTGAACGCGGTCTCCGATGAAGTAAAGAACCTCGTCATCGCCCGGTGACCAGATGCTCTGGCCAATGGATTGAGGCCGCTCATGGTCGCTGTAAACGCTCCAGGCCGATCCGCGAAAGGAACTCCCGTTCAGCGGCTGCACCCATGTGGAACCACCCGGTCCGTGACACAGAAGATAGGTTGAGTTGCGGCTCAAGGGAGATCGATCTGAATAATAGTGCATCCACGATCCGCCATCGGAGGAACTTCTAGTGTCAGTGATCCGAGTCACCTTGTGGCCGTAGAAAGACAGAAAGCTTTGGCCAGCGGAGACCCGCGGAATCGGCGGTTCCGGAACGGTCGCTGCCCAATTCCTCGAAGGATCGTTTACGGTGATCCCCTGGGCCGCCAGCAGCACAGGAAGTCCAAAGAGTAAGAACCGATGATTCATGTTCAATGCAATCCCAGGATAGCGCTACAATCGTAAGCGCAAAGCTCGGTCATTGATTCCTAGAGGTGCGGCCGGGCGCACCGATCCGCTCTTCGAGGGCGGAGGCTCAGGCTGAGAACGAAATTCGCGACGCACCCGCTCTGCGCGCGTAAGCAGAAGCGCGCCGTCTTGAAAATCACGATCTCGAAAGAAAACTACCTGAAGGCGATCGCCGAGGCAGAAGCGGAAGGTGAGACGGTGATCGCCGCGACGCTCGCCCGATGGCTGAATGTCTCTCCCCCCGCGGTCACCATGGCATTGCGCCGACTAAAGCGCGACGACTGCATCCTCGTTTCGAAGGTTGGTCAAATCGTTCTCACCGTCGAAGGCCGCGCCATTGCCGACCGGTTGCTGCGACGCCATCATCTCATTGAACGCATGCTCACCGAAGTTTTCGGTATGAGCTGGTATAAGGTGCACGACGAGGCGGAACAGTTGGAACACGCGGTTTCCAGCGAATTCGAACGCCTGCTCGAAGCGAAGTTGGGACAGGAAAATTCCTGTCCGCACGGCAACCGCCCGGGTCTTGAGTCTCCCGCCGAGCGCCGCCGTCGTGGCTGGGTTCCCCTGTTCGAATCCGGACCCGGTGGGGTCCAGTTGATAAG
>CAZCPL010000199.1:0-10440 GCA_964500255.1 uncultured Solibacteraceae bacterium
ATCGAAATGTCGCTGGCGCCAACAACGGTCACGCCCAAGGCCACGCCGCCTGAAAAGCCGGTCATTGCGCGCTTCGCCGCCGAGCCGAGCACCGTGGTGAAAGGCAGCCCTTCGACGCTTCGGTGGTCGGTTGTTGGCGCCAGCGACATTTCGATTGACCAAGGCATTGGATCGGTCAGCGAGAGCGGCACCCGCCAGGTTTTTCCGTCCGCGGACACAACCTATACGTTGATCGCCCGAGGCGTAGGCGGTACGACCAGCGCCACCGTCAGTCTCCGGGTGACTGTGCCGGACGCGGCTCCTCCGCCGCCTCCGACTCCGACCGCCCGCCGCAGCGCTGGGGAGTTCCTCTCGCAGGAAGTCGCCGATGCCTACTTTGGCTATGACAGCTTCGCGATGGATGACACGGCCCGCGGTGTTCTGAACGCCAACGCCGGTTCGATGAAGCGCTTCTTTGGCGACGACAACTACGCCGGAACCAACATCATCATCGAAGGCCACTGCGACGAGCGTGGATCCGATGCGTACAATGTTGCCCTCGGCGACAAACGCGCTCAGGCGGCTCTCGAAATGCTTAAGGGCCTTGGCGTCGCGGAAAACCGGTTGAAGACGGTCAGCTTCGGCAAGGAACGCCCCCAGTGTTCCGACGCCAGCGACGACTGCTACCAGAAGAACCGCCGCGTTCACTTCGCGGCTCAGTAAACGGTACAATCGAAGCATTCAGTGCTTTGGGCGAGGCGGATCCACTCGATTCGCCTCGCCTTTGCGCATGGTCCTGTATTTTGGGAGTATTAGTCCAACGATGATCAATCGACTTACGAGATTTTGTATCCTGGCGACGGCCGCCACTGGCTTGCTATCCGCGCAAAACCAGAAAGAGATGACGCTGCAACTACAGCGCGATGTAACCCTGATTCAGGAACAGCTTCGCACGATGCAGCGGGCGCAGGACGAGAAGCTGGCTACGATTTCGGAGCGTCTCAGTACCACGCTCGATCTCGTGACCCGGCTTACCTCGGCGCTTGCCGTGACCCAGGCCAATCTCAACGAGAAGATGGCAGAGATCAACAAACAGGTCTCGGGACCGATCAACGCCGTCGGCACCAAAGTGGAATCGATGGCAGACCAGTTCCAGAGCCTTTCGAACACGATTGCCGATCTCAACTCACGCATCGGCAAACTCGACGCTAAGATCGCGGAGCTGCAGAAGATGGTGCAGGCCGTCCAGGCCCCCGTGGTTGTGCCTGCGCCGTCGACTCCTCCGGCTGCGGCGAACGGCGGTGCCAGCATTTCCCCCGTGCAGAACAGCGGGGCTATCTCCGTCCCGCCCGCACAGAAAATCTACGATGACGCGCAACGGGATTTTTCGGCCGGCAGCTACGATCTCGCGTTGCAGGGCTTTCAGGAATATGTCCGGAACTACTCGACTACGCAGATGGCCGCCGATGCGCAGTTTTACATCGGAGAGATCTACTCGCGCCGCGAGGACTTCGACAACGCCATCAAAGAATACGAACGCGTGATTGTCGAGCATGCGGATTCGAGCCGCGTTCCCAATGCCCGCTTCATGAAGGGCATTGCCCTGATGAAGCTCGGCAAGCGCAGTGAGGCGAAGAAGGAGTTCCAAACCGTGGTCGATAAGTATCCCGGCAATGAACTCGCGTACCGCGCGAAGCAGTACCTGAAGGCGCTTGGTGTCACCACCACCCAAGCGCCCACGCCTGTCACCAAAAAAGCCACTGTCCGCCGCAGATAATGCGCCCCTTCCTGTTTCTCGCTCTTGTTTTTGTTTCCTTCGCCGGTGAATCTCCCAAAACCTTATATGCCTTTCCTGGCAAGACTCCGTCCATCGACGGTGTGATCTCGCCCGGCGAGTGGGACGACGCGACGCAACTTTATGGCGTCTCCGACTGGATCCCGCAGTTTTCCAAAACTACCGATCCCAAAGACCTAGCCTTGCATGGCTGGGTCAAACACGACGGTCGCCGTCTTTACTTTGCTTTTGCCATCACCGATGACGTTTTGTATGGTATCGATACGCCGCGCTGGCTTCCCGATAACAACGCCAAAGCCCATGAACTGACTCGTGAAGGTTGGCCCTGGTTCGGCGATGAGATGGAACTGCTCATCAATGCCACCAATAAATGGAAAGGTAACGAGAACGCTGCCGGCGACGGCACCAGTTGGCAGATGGTGGTGAATCTGACCAAGTCGCGATTGGGTGGCGTCGGCAATGGCGGGTTGCTTGAAGGCGAACCGCGCAGCGCGGAATCGGCCTGGAATACCTACCGCAAGTGGATCGAAGCCGGGGCGATGGAAGCGGCTGTAAAACCGGGCGTGAAGTCGTATGTGATCGAATGGGCTGTGAATTTCGATCCCTGCCTCGAAGTGGAACCGGGCAAGTTCTACACCACCGCGATGGGCAATCGACCGATGGGGCTGAACATTGCCCTGGGCGATCTCGATGAGAAAGAGCGGGGCGTGGGCAACTTCGGAAACTTCAACCATGAAGATTGGTTTTCGGGCGCGAAGGATCTGCGCACGCAGCTTCGTGAGTGGGGGACGCTGTGGATGATGTCTGGCGCGAGGATCCCGCGGCAGGCCGCTCCCGCCCCAGCAGCGGCCAAGCCCGTGGCCCCCGCGAAGAAGAAGATCCCAGTGCCTGTTCCGAAAAAGAAGAAGTAGCCCGGATTCCCAATATTGTAGGGATTCGCCCCGTTGCCGTTCAGTAGGTTGTCATTGTTCTGATCGCGAACGTTGCCGGTCGTCCAGAACTGCTCGGGCAAATAGTCGACTCGCTGCGAAACCGGCAGGAACGAATAGGCACCATTGTAAGAAACATTGAGCAGCGTCTGCTTCATGATCTCGCGCTGCATGCCAATTCTCCAGCGATGCTGCAATGCCGGGTGAAAGTTGTTCGGCAGTCCGGTGAAGCCGCGACCGACGCGAGCGAGTCCGGCGAGCTTGGCTTGCAGGATTAGCTAAATTAGGTCGTGACCCCGGTCAGCCGCTCGTACGTCCAATAAATGGCCGCCGCCGCGATTAGCAGCGACGCCGGAATCGCAACCCGTCCGCGATACCAGTCACGCTCCGCATAGCGCCATCCAAACAAGAGAAAAGCCGCGCCGATCACCGCAAGCTGTCCGCCTTCCACTCCAATGTTGAACATCACCAGCGCGGTCACAAACTCATCCCGCGGAAGTCCAACTTCGCTTAAAACCCCAGCGAATCCCAACCCGTGCAACAAACCAAAAGCAAACACCAAGGCGACCCGCCAAGGCTTGAGCTCGTTGAGAAACACATTCTCGATCGCCACGTAGGCAATCGAAAGCGCAATCATCGGCTCGACGATTCGCGATGGTACGCTCACCAACCCATACATGCTCAAACCCAACGTAATCGAATGCGCAATCGTGAAGGCGCTCACCTGCAGCAACACTGTTCGCCACCGATGATTCAACAAATAGAGCCCCAGCACAAACAACATGTGATCCAAACCCAGCGGCACAATGTGCGTGAATCCCAGCACCAGATACCGGCGCGCAGTTTCGTAAAAGTTCGGCGCGACAATCACGTCCGTCAACGATACGGCCTTCGATTGAGATCCGCCTTCGAGCCATTGCGTCTGGCTGCGCGCGGTGAACGCGTACGAAGCGTATGTCCACCCGTAATTCCAGGTGAAGTGCTGCGCACCCTCGGGGATCTTGCCTGTTAGCCGGATCGTCGCTGCCGCCGCGGAAGTCGCATCGATCGCTGGCACAACCGTGTATTCAATCTCAGGACTTACAGGCGCGGCCCCGTCAAACCGCAGCGATACCTTTCTGCGAAACGAAGCGTCGTTGTCCAGCAACAGCCGCTTCAACTTCCCGGCATCGGTGACGCTCACCGGCGGACGCCCCGCCGCCGCCTCGAGCTTCTCGCCAAGCGCTGTCGCATCCGTTACGATTTCGATCGCATAGGAATCCGGCCGGAACTGCGCGCTCACGCGGCTCGTTCCAATCTCGTGCGCCTGCAGCAACAGCACAAACAGCAACATATTACCTCTTGGAAACCGCAACCGCCGCGCGCATTTCAAACGTCAATGACGCCCAGAAACTCGCGTATTCCGCTCCCACAGGAATCATGTGCACTGCCTTGATCATCCACATCCCCTCCGCTCCGAGCTTCAAGCGCACACGCCCACTCTTATCCGTACGCGCACTCTGCTTCAACGCCGGATTCATGCGATTCACCGCCACCACCAACGCCCCGACCAGTGGACGCTTGTCGTAAATCAATTGCACAGGAATCGATTCTCCAACCGTCAGCCCATACGGACTCTTCTCGGCGAAAAGTTCCAGGGGAAATCCCAAGACACGATCGCCCGATCCCGCACCGGCGGCCAACAGACTCTTCGCACAGCGCGAGAAGGATTCCTTCACATCCATGCCCATCTCTTTGCGGCGCGCCCGCAGCGCGGCAATCGAATCGAGCCCTTCTAGTGCCAGGTATTCGTTGAACTTTTCGGCGGGCAATTCCACCTGACTCGGCTTGCTGTAATAACCAATCACTTGCGAGCCAGGATTCATCACGCGCAACAACCCAGCGGGATCCATACCCTCACGCCCCACCACCGCGCGGCGGCCCATCGCGTCTTCGATAACGAATTCCTGAATCAATCGCGAGCTGCGCGGCAAAGGATCGCCCAGTAGATTCTCGCCCACTCGCAACCGCATCGCTATGTTCTGGCCATTTTCCACTAGAAACGCCGAGGGCTCGATCCACATGTCATGTGCCAGCAACGGCATCGCCCAAAGTACGAATATTCTCATAACCAAGTCCTTCAATAGAAAATGACCGCGCCACCCGGGAAGAGGAGGGCGCGGTCTGAGTCAATCTTCTACTTCACAACCGGGATATCCGGCTGCGTCGGCACGTTCGTGCCGCCGTGTCCCTGGAACAGACCCTGATGAGCAGGAGCCAGGAACGGGAATCGGTCGAGGTAGTTCTTGTCGTTGACTTCAATGCCCTTGGCAAGGCCTGCGCTCGGATCTCCAGCCACAATCAGGCTGATCAGAACGCTATTCACGTTCACCTGATTGCGATTCGGAGCCGTACCGCCGCCCAACCGCCGGCCATTCGGGAAGCCTGAATCCAAAGCGGCGTCAATGGTAAGGACGTCACCTGTAGCGCCATCTTCCACGGGAATCGGTCGGCCCAGGTTCACCGTGTTGATGATGTCAAGACGCGGCCCCTTGAGCGAAGTCACCGACGCGGGAGGAACTCCCAGAGCCTTATAGATACCGAGAGTTTCCGCATCGCGAACCAACACGGGAAACAGGATATCGGCTCCGAAGTTGCTCACATCGTTCATCGGCGAAGTGCGCAGATAACGGGTTTGGCGCTGCGTGCCGACGAGCCCGGCATTGAACAACGGCAGAGCGTTGCGGCCGACCTGCACCCAATTGCCAGAACCTTTGATGCCCGTGATCATGTTAGTGGCGTCAACGGTCTGCGTTTCCTGGCGGCTGATGCTCGACCAGACGCGCAGCAGACTGTCGGTGGAGTTCGACAGACCAACGCCGTTGTGCGGGATGCCATTCGGAAACACATCCGACATCGGGATTTCCAGCGCGATCGAGAACACATTGAATCCTGTGAAAACATCGGTGATCGTGCCGCGGCGGGCGCCGGCGATGCCGCCGAGATCTCCACGGCCGAGGTTCACGAGATCGAAGATGCCCTTCTCGTCAAGCTGATACGGATCGTCGAACTGGCCTGCAATTACCTTGCCCGAATTCGTCAACGTGTGGATGTATCTGTCGACAAAAGCCTGATTGTAGAGCCCAACTTCACGAGATGTCGGATCCATCGAATCATAACCCTTGAACTCCCCGAGCCCATAAACCAGGCGATCGGTCTGCGGACCATGATTGTTCGGCAGCACCGGCACATCGCGCGCCAGCACCACATCGCCATCGCCGAGCTGATTCTCGGATCCAGCCACGCGCCACACCGTCATCGTCTCCGTGCCGCCGGTGAGCTGCCACAGAAGTTCATTGCCTCCACCAACCGCATCGGTCGCACTGGGAGCCTTGGCCGGAGTGATTTTGTTGGTGAACTCGACCCGGTAAACGATGCGGTCTTTCAGGCTCGTTCCCTTGCCGATGTGAAATTCATAGCGGTAACCGTTGCAGGCGCGCAGGCCTTGATTGCCTTGGCCGGGCTCATGCAGCGGGTTGAAATTCATGATCAGATACAGTTTGTCGTGTGCGCCGTTCGATACCCAAGCGTAGGTATCGGTGTTGTCGGCGCACGGTTCGTTGAGAACGGCGAGAGCCTCACGGTGGCTCGAGCCGTAAGCGGCTGCGGTGGCCAAAGCTGTGACAAGACCCAGCTTTTTCCACACGCCGCTAAGCGTTGATAGTCTCATAATCTCCTCTTGAATCCGCAGCTTGAAGGCTTTAGATTCAGTAAGGATACGTGCACCCTGCACAATTGGATTCGAACGAAGGCATTTTTTTCTTCCCAAGAGGCGAAACAAAGGCGAAACTATGCCGCTATTCAGCCAACTTAGCGCGAAACAGGATCTGATACCCGAACAACCCCGGCATCAGCGCGGTCAACACAGCCAGCAACCGGTTCAGAAACACCATCGGCCAACTGGTATGCGGCATTCGAAACACGAGTTCCACAGGAATCAGCGTCAGCTTCTCTTCCACAATCTCATAGCCCTGCGATTCCAGCATTCGCCGCGCGGTCTTGCGGGTGTAAAAGTGCAGATGCGTGCGATCCATGATGCCGCGATCGGTATAGTCGAAGATCCCCAACAACAGCAGCAGCCGTACCGAAATGTTCGCGACATTCGGCACCGAAATCACCGCCTGACCGCTACCCGAACGCAACAGCGGCCGGATCTTTTGCAACAAGCCTTCGGGATTCAAAAGATGTTCGAGGACATCCAACAGCAGCACGCGATCGAACTGGCCCTGCCACGCATCCGGCACCTGCAAACCCTGCTGCAGATCGCATTGTCGATAGGCGACAAACGCTTGTTGCTGCGACGGGACATCCAGAAAATCGACACCCGTTACGCGATTGCCGCGCGCAACCAGCTTCTCCGCAAAGAATCCCTCACCGCAGCCGACATCGAAAACGTTCTGACCGGCACCCACCATTTCGAGAGCGATCCGATGACTTGACCCAGGGCTCTCTTTGATCGGATAGTGTGCGAAATACTCCGCAAACGCCGGCGCCTTCAGGTTGGAATGCACCGTCGCCTTATATGCGCGCACCGCATGAAAGACATCGCGTGCGTACTTCAAGCCGTTGACATAACAGATTTCCGTACCGTAGTAAGTCGGAATCGGCACTTCGAGAATCCGCATCCGCTGATGCTGCAGCTTGATGATGATCTCGGTATCGTAGTGAAAATCGTCGGTCATGCGGCTCATGTCGATCTCGCCCAATGCCTTGAGGCTGTAGGCGCGATAGCCACTGTGGAACTCCGTCAGATTCATTCCCAGCGAGCGATTCTCAAACCAGGTGAGAATCTTGTTGCCGGCGAATTTGTAGAGCGGCATGCCGCCTTTGAGAGGTCCACCGTAGGTGGACATCATGCGCGATCCGAAGACGGCTTCCGCCTCGCCGCGAACAATTGGCGCGTACATCTCGGCCAGCAGTTCAGGAGCGTATTGCCCATCGCCGTGCAGCAAAACGACAACGTCGAAACCCTTCGATAGAAAGTACCGGTAGCCGGCCTTCTGATTGCCGCCGTACCCAAGATTGTCTTTGTGCTTGAGGACATGCAGTTTCTGCTGCAGCCCCATCGAATCGCGCAGTTCCAACCCCAGTTCGTAGGTGTCGTCATGACTCGCGTCGTCGAACAAGGCAATCTCCTCGACGTTTTCCCAAACGTCTTCGGGAATGCGATGCAGCACGGCTTTGAGCGTCGTCGCCGCGTTGTAGGCAACGATCAGAATGCCAACCCGCTTGCCTTTGCAGTCGGCTTTTTCCCGAGCTACGCCTTTGAAATCGAGTGTCGACGCCATGATGCAGTGGTCTTTTCGCAGTGGTCTTTCTAAGATATCGCGTGACGCCTGCGCCATGCGAACGCAGCCAGAATAAAGCCACACACTGTCATACCGGCACCCACAAACACCGTCATCGGCTTGAACTTCATCTCGATGTTGTGCCCGCCTGCTTCCACCACTATGCCGCGAATCGCGCCATAGGTCTCCACAATCGGAACCTGCTTGCCGTCCACCACCGCGACCCATCCCGGGTAAAAAGTATCGGCGACAATCACCATGCCTCGGCAACGCATCTCCGCACGCATCGAAATCCGATTGCTGTGGTGGCGCGTCACGTTCACTTCATTGGTCTGCGGTGTTCCCGGCTCGCACGCGCCCAGTTGCGGAACCCCCGCATCGAGCATCAATACCGTCTTCCACGGGTCAAATGAAGGATCGCCGATTGCCGCGCGCAACTCTTCAGGCGTCTTCACACGAGTGCCCGCATGCACGGCCCAAGCCCGAGGCATCGCTCCCGGATTGCGATAGACTTTCAAGCCGCTCGCGCCTTCGAAAGCGACCTCCTGCCCCGGACGATCCGTCTTTTTGGAAATCCAATAATCCACCGCGAAAAGCCGTTGTGTCTCGGCGGTATGCAAGCCATGACGCAGCAGATTGTCAGTTGTACCGGCAACATAGCCTTGAAAGGTATCGAAGCCGTGATAGTCACCCATGCTCATCGGGACATCCGTATCGTTGACTGCCGCGCGAAACGGTTTGTGCTGCATCTGCAGAAACTTCACCACATCCGGATTCTCACGAAACGCACCTATAAACTTGTTCTTGTCCTTGTCGAGCTTGTGCGGATACTGCAGTTGGACGGTGAGCTCGGCCAAAATCAGAGCGAGAATCGCACCCACGGCCGCATTGCGCGAGAGCGCACCGTTGCGATAGGCAAAGCCGAGCCCCGCAACCGCAAGGATCGCCCAGCCGGAAAGCACCACGCGCTCGTCTAGCTCGCGATGTCCCAACACGGTCTGCACCAAGGTCACGCCAACCAGCAACCCTCCAAACGCCACCCAGCCAAACGCCACCCTGCGAAACCACGGATTCTCTCGCTCAGACAGCCATTCCACACCGTACGCCGCCAGCATGGCCAACGCGAAGTGCACCAGATGAATCGCGCGAATCGGTACGCGCGCCTTGCCCATCATCGGCGCGAACGTGTAAAAGAGGCCTTGCAGCGGGGTCCACGCGCCAAGGCAGTAAATCAGCCCGACGCCCGCGATCACACCGAGCCAGCGGACGTTCGCATCGCGTTTCCAGCCGGCAAGCATCCCAAGCAGAGCCAGACCCACGCCGATTGCGCCGAAGAACATACTGGAATCCGCCTCGTTGACGCCGAAAAGTGCGAGCCCCAAGATGCCACGCACCGGCATCGAATAAAACGTCTGCGCCACATATGGAATCGTGTCCTTCCAGCCCACGCTCTCTTCGAGTCCAATCCAGCGATGGGAAATATGCCCAAACTCGTAGGTCGCAAGAAGCTGCACCGCGCCTGTGAGAAAGGCAAGAACAAAGAACACGCCCGCCGCGCGCACGATTCGCATGTTGAAGCCGTCCTTGAGGATGAAGTACCCCCAAGTGAACGCGCACAAATAGCTGGTGAGCAGCGGCAACTCGTGATGTCCGCTGAGCCAGGCAATGCCGAGCACGAAGCCGCCCAGAATCGCATACGGAATCGACCCGCCTGCGCGCACCGAGCGCAGTAGCAAAAGTGTGATGAGCGGAGTCCAGATCGCACCGTTCACCACATCCAGCCACGTGGCGACACCGACGAATCCGGCAAAGGCGAACAGCGATCCGCCAACGATCGAAGCCATGCGCGAAAGCCCCAGGTCGCGAGCGAGCCAGTACGCAAACAGCCCCGCTTGAAAATGGATGAAAACCCAATACCAGTTGAGGTGCGCCAGCGGGATATAGCCGTCCGTGAGAGGCAACGAATAGAAAAGGAGATTGAACGGATACACCGGACCAGGCTGCGTCTGCCCAACCAGCGGCTGCCCCATCCAGATGCGCGGATCCCACAGAGGGAACTGCCCACGATGGATCTCATTGGCCTGAAACTGCAGCCGCGGGATCTCGAGGTAGGCCATGTCTGGATGGTCAAACCAGACGTACTGATCTGTCAGCGCGAGCTTCCAGTAGAAGACGATGCTCAGGGCGAGCATCGCTGCGGGTCCAATCAGTCGGCGGAGGCGGGGCACTCAGACTATGATCCTACAGGCCGACCGGCAAAAATCAAATCGCCGCCGGTTAATCGGGAACATTCCCAATCAACCGGCGGCGCCTGACAACTTACGATCGAAACAACAACTACCGCTTCGGCATCGCCGGGAACGACGTGAACGCGCCGTTCTGGTTAAACCGCAACCCGAGCCCCGTGATC
>CAZCPL010000200.1:0-10288 GCA_964500255.1 uncultured Solibacteraceae bacterium
AAGAAATCGAGGCGAACGGTGCGGAGGACGCGCTGGGAATCGAGCACTTCGAGGATGCCGCGTTCTCCGAGGCGATACGCTACTTCAGCCGCACGAACCGCCTCATTTGCCTCTCGAAGCAAGCCTTGTTCAAAAGCGCTCAACTGCTGGTTGGCAAGGTTGTAGCGGGCATAGGCACTCTCGAGGGCGGAAACGAATTCCAATTCTCGATTGCGAGCCAGGGCGGCTGCTATGCGGACTTGAGCGGCCGCTTCGGCGATGGGACCTTCGCGACGATTCCAGAGATTGATTGGGATCGAGACGCCGAAGCGATAGCTGGGGCTATCGGGGGGACGCTCGATTTCGGCAAGTAGTTGGGGTTGGGGGCGGCGCTGGGCAACCTCATAGCTGACATTGGCTTCGAGCCGCCTGATTTCAGCGCGGACAAAGGCCATGGCGGGGTGCTTCGAGAGGGCTTGCTCACGGAGGGTCTCGAAAGGGGGGAGTGCCACCGTTTCGTCGAGTTTGCCTTCGATTTCCGTATCGGGCTCGAGAGCGGAGCCGACGGTGGTACGGAACTGGGCCAAGGCGGAGATGTACTGAAGTTGAGCGGAGTTGGCAGCGCTGCGGGCTGTGATCAACTCGGAGTCTGCGCGGATCAATTCGAGGCGACCGGCCTCGCCGACATCGACACGAACCTGAATGCGGTCGCGGAGCTGTTCGACCAAGCGGAGGCTATCCTGGAGAATCTCTATTTCGGCGCGGCGGCGCAAAACCAAAAAGAAGGCGCGACGCACCGATGAGAGCACACCGATGCGAGTGCCGGCCAATCGGATCTCGTTGCTCTCGCGATTGCGCTGTGCCAACTGGAGACGGGTGGGCCGAAGCGAGCCTAACTCAAGGGGTTGGGTGACAGTAAAGAACTGGGAGAAGCCGTTTACGTTGCCAGGGACACGGATGGTTTGGGCGCCGGAGACAACGCCTGCCGTTGGATTTGGGTAGGCACGGGCGGTGGTGAGGCCGGCCTGTGCTGCTTCAATTTGTGCGATACCGGCGCGAAGCAGCGGATGGTAATCTTCCGCCAGGGCAATGGCCTGACCGAGAGTGAGTTTGGTGGCTGCGGAAGCGAATGGAATCGAAAAGCCGGACAGAACAACGAGGGCTAAACATGACTTCCCTAAGCGCAGAAGCGGGAAGGAAGGAATCTTCATTAACTTTATTTTACCGTCAGATGAAGAAAAGTCAATGGAGCCTGAAGTTTTTGATCGTCCGCGGAACCTGTGTTCCTTTGTCGTGAGGCGTTGGCAGCGGCTTCCGGAAGATGGCCGAACGCGGCCGCGTCGTCATCAATCCGTCAACTTGAAATGCTAGCGTTAAGACATTCAGGCTGTAAGTTCAGCGGGATCTTACGATTGGCTCACTTCTAGGATGTCGAGACTCTTCCTGTACGGCAGTCTGGTTGTTTGCCTAGCCATGTTGGGCTGCAACCGACTGTCTGGCGTACGAATCGTGATTCGCGATTCCGGCTCCGACACGATGGTGAATCTCGCTCAAGCCTGGGCTGAAGAATACTCTACCGTTGAGCCCACCGTTTCGGTGGAAGTTGGCGGCGGTGGCTCTGCCACGGGAATCACGTCACTCATCGACGGTACGGCGGATCTCGCGAACTGCAGCCGTAGGATGGAACCGGAGGAGCGCGAGGCCGCCAAGCGCAGGCATGGCAGTGACCGATCGAGTGGACAGTGGGCCACGATGCACTGGCAATCTATGTGCATCCGAACAACCCCTTGAACACGATCACGCTGGATGAATTGGCGCAGGTGTATGGCCGCGACGGTCGCATTGTGACTTGGGCAGGCTTAGGAGTAACCGTACCCGGTGCCAAGAGCGACGAAGTGATTCTCATCAGCCGGCAATCGCATTCGGGCACCTACCAGTATTTCAGGCAGACACTGCTTGGCGCTCATGGCGATTTTCGCCTTGGCACGCGCGATTTGAACGGTTCAAAGGAAGTGGTGAGCCTGATTGGCAGCGCGCCTGGAGCGATGGGGTATAGCAGCATGGGCTATGCGACGCCGGAGGTGAAAACACTCAGAGTGGGCCGCCATGCAGGTGAAGTGGCATACCCACCGACGGCTGCCAATACGATTGCCGGCACCTATCCAATCTCGCGCCCGCTCTACATCTACACACTGGGGAAGCCCTCGCAGGCCGTGCTCGAGTACATGAAGTGGGTTCAAGGGGCTGAGGGGCAACGGGTGGTGGAAACGTCCGGCTACGTCCCGATTGTGCGCCAAGCCGGAGGGCACCATGAATAAGTTCTGGAAAGCGAGTGCGAGCCGCAATCGTTGGGAAATGCTGCAGGAAGCCGCAGTGGAAAACCTCATTCGCCTTTGCGGCTTGAGCGCGATCCTGTTTGTCTTCGGCATTTTCCTCTTCGTGTTTCGGGAAGGTTCGGGCGCACTGACTAGCGGACAGTTCAACCTGTTCGACTTCCTGGCAGGGCCGGAATGGAACCCAACATCCACAGGGGGGACGCGGTTCGGGACCTTGCCCTTACTAACCGGCACGCTGGCAGTGACGCTGCTGGCGATGGCGATTGCAGTGCCGGTCGGTCTCGGCGGTACGATCTTCATTTCGGAGTTCTGTTCGCCTTTTTGGAGGGAAACGCTGAAGGTGTCGATCGAGTTTTTGGCCGCGATTCCGTCCGTTGTATGGGGATTCATTGGGCTGATGGTGATGAGCCCCCTGATTGTGGCGCTGACCGGCGCGCCGATTGGGTTGAGTGTGCTGAATGGCGGCATTATTCTTGCGCTGATGAGCGTGCCCATTATTGCCAGCATTGGCGAAGACGCGTTAAAAGCCGTTCCCGACGCTTATCGCGAGGCGGCGATTGCAGCCGGGGCGACACGTTGGCAACTGCGCCCGTGCGAGCCACATCTTTCCTGGGGCGATTGAGAGCCATGATCTTGAGGAATGGCCGCTGCTTCGCTCTGGAGGTCCTGCCCCGAAGAACTGGCGACCGGTGCGGAGGCGGGTTCGGGTCGAGGCTGTCGTGCGCGGTGGGGAAACTCGCAAAACAGTCGAGATCTGGGAGATCACTTCGATGGTTGGATCGAGGGGCCCAACTTTACCCGGAACGGCGAACGAGCGATGTTCGCCGTCCGGATCGAAGACGGAGTTTATCATCTCACCCGAGATCGGGAGCGATCGATCTACGCGATTTGGACTGGTCCGCACAATGGGCTGGTGGTTGGCAAGCAGGCCCAACCAAGAGAGACTGTGGGCATCTGGCGATCTTGACGGCACGTTGGCATCGTGGCGGATTGCAAAACTCAACCGGGGTTTGTTGAGGCACCCCGAAGCCGAGATCCGGGCTAAGGCTTGCTTGCCGTGATCTCGTGAGTTGGGCTTTGGTCTAACTAACGGAATGCTGGAGCTCAATGCCGACCGCCGAACGAATGATGACACGTTGCTGCTCAGATGAAGAAGTGAAGAAGCAATTGGAAGGGCTCCGTGCGCGAGGCCCGGCGAAAAACTGGACAATTTTCCGATTCGAGAAAGACGAACGGCGCTTGCTCACCACGGTCAACGATGCCAAACCGCGCGCTGAGTTCTGCCGCCTCTTCACCCGCGAGTATCCAGGAGACACCGACAACGGCTGCCCCGCCGATCGGCCTCCACCCGCGACGATTGTGACCGAGAACGATGACGTGCCGCTGCTCGGCCCTTGGCCGAAACGTTAATTTAGCCCGAACACAACCAGCACCCCACGCGATGGCATCGCAATGCGCTGCTTTCCATCCACCAAAAAGCTCACCGGATTCGCGGCGATCTGTCCGCCCATCTGGAACTGCCACAGCGGCTTGCCATCGGACGCATCCAGCGCGTAGAAGTTGCCTTCCTGCGATCCTCCAAACACCAAGCCACCAGCGGTTGCCATCACTCCGGCCCATGGCGGCTGATGCAGTTTGAATTCCCACTTCATCGCGCCGGTCGCGGCATCCAACGCGCGGATCGCGCCGAAGTTCTCATCGGGCGGCAACGCGCGTTCCCCACCGCCCGCAAAGAACGTTCCGGGTTTGAAGATCGCTTCGCCCTTGAAATAATGCGCGCCCATTTCACGCACGGCCACGTACACGTAACGCGTCAGCGGACTATACGACGGGCTGAACCAATTCGTCGCGCCCTGCAGGCTCGGCCACACGAGATTGCCGGATTCTGTCGGTTCCTTTCCTTCAATCACTTCTGGACGCCCTTTGTCGTCGAGCCCTTTGGCCCACGTTTGTTTCGCATACGGCACGCCGTTCAGAAACTCGCCGGTGACGCGATCGAGAACATAGTAGAACGCATTGCGATTGGCCACCGCAATCACCTTGCGCGGTTTGCCCTTCACCACAGCGTCGAAGATCATCGGCACATGCACCGCATCCCAATCGTGCGTATCGTGCGGCGTGAATTGGAAATACCATTTGCGCTTGCCCGTTGCGGCATCGAGCGCAAGCAAGGAGTTGGTGTAGAGATTGTCGCCCGGGCGGACGTCGCCATTCCAGTCGGGCCCTGGATTGCCGGTGCCCCAATAAACAGTATTGGTTTCCGGGTCGTAGGATCCAGTCACCCACGTCGTCCCGGCACCCGTCTTATAGGATTCACCGCCCCATGTCTCCACGCCCGGCTCGCCCTTTTCAGGGATCGTCCAATGACGCCAAACTTCCTTGCCAGTTTTCGCATCGTAGGCCGCGAGGAACCCGCGGACGCCTGCCTCGCCACCGCTGACACCCGTAATCACAAGGCCTTTGATCGCAAGCGGTGCGGACGTGATGCAGTGACCGGTCTTGTAATCCGCGACCTTGGTCTGCCAACGCATCGCGCCACTGCGCCGATCCAGCGCGACGATAAAGCCGTCGAGAGTTCCGACGTAGAGCGAGTCATCGAGAATCGCGACGCCGCGATTGACGCGTCCGAAGCCGATGGTCTGCAGGTCTGCGGGAAGGTTGCGTTCCCAACGCCAGACTTGGCGGCCGGTGCGTGGATCGAGTGCGGTGACGATCGTCGGGGGCTCGGTGACGTACATCACGCCGTCGGCCACGATGGGCGATGTTTCAAAGCGTCCCGCGTTGGCAGGCTGATAGATCCAGAGCGGTTTGAGCCCGGCGACGTTGGCCTTGTTGATCTGATCGAGCGTTGAGAATCGATGGCCCTGATAGTTGCCCGAGTACGTCAGCCAGTTGCCTTCGCCGTTGACACGGATGCGGTCGTAAGGAACTTGCGCCGCAAGCGTCATCATGGCAAAAAATATAAGCATTCTCATTGGTCGCCTCGCAGCGTGGCGAGGTACGCCACTACGTTCTCCAGATCGGTTGGGGGCAGTTTGTCGAAGGGCGGCATCACCGATCCCTTCTGTTTGTCGAGGGTCTTCAATGCGGCTTTTTGAAACGAGTGGACGCGGCCCGCCATGTCGCGGATCTGAATCGAGAACGAATCTTCGTTCGCGCGGATACCTACAAAGGTTTGGCCTTGTATCGTGATGGCGACGACGGTCATTGATTCGCCAGGGACATCGGCGTTGGGCTCAACGATCGACTGCCGCAGATGCTTGGCGGAACGCTTGAGGCCAATCCCGGTGAGTTCGGGACCGTAACCTTGGCCTGTGCCGTTCACGATGTGGCACGAGGCGCACGCGGACTTTCGATAAACTTCGGCTCCGGCCGCAGCATCGCCCGGCAGCTTCTCTTCCGCGACGCGACCGATGGAGCGGACGTAGGCAGCAGTCCACTTCACCTCGCGTTCGGACATCTGCCAGGATCCGGGCATGTTCGTGTTCGGGATGCCTTCCGCGATCACCCGCAAAAGAGCCGCTTCGTCCGCGGCGCGTGGCAGCTTAGCCCGAATCAGTGAGGGTCCAGTGGATCCGTGGCCATCGATGCCGTGGCAGACAGCGCACTGGCCCTGGAACAATTTCTTGCCTTGTTGTATCGGGTCCTGCGGATCTTGCAGGAGAAGGCATAAGAAGAAAATCATGAATGTGGCTCTGAATAACGATGTTACACGTTTCGCCTGCGCAATATCGGAGAATGCGCCTGCCCCAGGCCGACATCATCAGTTCGACGGCGAGAAGCGCGGTGCGATTCTGCTCGTCGATGACCGGATTCACTTCCACTACTTCCATTGAGTGCAGCGCGCCGACGGCATCGCCGATGGTTTCCCATCGCCAAGTGCGCTTCGCGGTAGGTCATGCCGGTCATGCCGCCTTTGACGGGCGTGCCGACACCGCGCGCCTCCTGCGGATCGACGGAATCATGTCGAACGACAAATGGAATCGCGATTCGGATCGCCTCCTCGATCGCTGAGTGCCGCCGGCGTTCGTCAATCTCTCTCCAACACCCTGGAAGCAACCGCTTGCCGCGATGCGCTTCGTTGGGGACAACCGCTCATCTTCAACACCGACCAGGGATCCCAATTCACTTCCGTGGACTTCCTCAAGATCCTCAAGGGCCGTTCCATTCAAACCAGTATGGACGGCCGCGGACGGGCCATCGACAACATCTTCATCGAAGGCTTCTGGCGGTTCATCAAGTACGAACTGATCTATGTTTCGGACTTCGCCGATGGCATCGAGTTGCATCAAGCCAGCAGCCGCTACATCGACTGCTACAATTTCGAGTGGGCACATCGGGCGATCCAGTACGCGACACCTGCGCGCTGGTTTCCGCCAGCTCGCGACCGCCAACCGCGGCGATGAATGCTACAGCGTTGGGCTCTGCCCCAAGCCCCGGGATTTATCGCTTTGCGGCCAAACAGATCAGGCCAGCCGGGAACGGTTTTCCCCGCTCCCAGACTGTTTGGTTGGCATTCCGCCTGGCGCTCGGGGCGCGTCCCTGCGTTGCCTTATCCTTCAGAAGAACGTTTTTCAGTCTTCTATACAACCGCCACCATCTGTGTCATTCTATCCATGCAGCCAACCCCGGCTCTCCACTTAAGGAATCGATTTCTTCTGTCCAGTGTTTGGGGTCCACCTCACTCTTCAGCGATCGCACCCGCATCAGGAATCGCATCCACCTCCGTCCTTCACCAACGCGTCATCCCCAACCCCTCCGGCGACCTTTTCTCCTCCAATAACCTCGACTGGCTCCATGCCTCCATCTCCATCGACTCCGACGGACGCGATGCCCTCGACTGCCAACTCCGCCTTCTCGATCGCTCAGAAGCCGAGATCGCACTGATCACCGCCCTCGCCCATGAGGATGAGCAAGTCAAGCTCTTCATGACTCTCCCCGGCGTCGACTTCCCCATCGCTCAAGCAATTCTCGCCGCCTTCGGCGATATTTCGCGCTTCGATTCCCCGAATAAAGCCGCCGCTATTTCGGACTCGTCCCCTCCACCCATCAATCCGGCGACAAGTGCTATCACGGACGCATCACCAAGCAGGGCCGCTCTCACACACGCTGGTTGCTCGCGCAAGCCGCTCAGCATCTCGACGGACATCCTGGACCTCTCGGCCATTTCTTCCGGAAAGTCTCGAAAACGAAAAACAGAAATGTCGCCGGTGTCGCCTGCGCCAGGAAACTCGCGGTCATTGCCTGGTATATGCTCACCGATAACCAGCCTTACCGCTACGCTCAACCCGACACCGTCCATCAGAAGCTCGCTCGGCTACGAATCCTTGCCACCGGCACCAAGCGGACCGTCGGTATTCCCAAAGGATCTAAACGCACCGAAATCTACGGTTCCGGTATCGCCACGCGCGGCATTCCAGGACTCGATCGAATCTACCAGTTCAACTAGATCACCGAGATGCAGGCGCAGGCGATCTTCGAAGTTGCGGTGCAGGTGACCAAGAGGGGCACGAAGATTCTGCCCGAAATCATGATCCCGCTGATCGGTTCTGTGAAGGAACTCGAGCACCAGCGCAAGATCGTGGTGGATGTCGCGACCGCGGTGTTGGCCAAGGCCGGAATGCCGGACATGAAGTATATGGTCGGCACGATGATCGAGATTCCGCGCGCTGCGATGACTGCGGAGCTTGTGGCCAAAGAAGCTGAGTTTTTCAGTTTCGGCACCAATGACTTGACGCAGACGACGATGGGTCTGGGCCGCGACGACTATACGAAGTTCTCGAAGCATTATGAGGACATCAAGGTGTTCCAGGCGGATCCGTTCGCGGTGTTGGATCGTGAGGGTGTGGGCCGGGTGATCGAGTACGCCGTGAAGGCGGGCCGGCCGACTCGTCCGGATCTGGAGATTGGTGTCCGTGGCGAGCCGATCTCGGTGGAGTTCTGCTACATGATCGGAATGGATTATGTTTCTTGTTCTCCTTATCGTGTGCCGATCGCGCGTTTGGCGGCTGCACAGGCGGCGTTGTCGAAGGGCGATAAGTCCGAGGCGATGCGTACGGCTTAAATTCGTGTTCTGAGAGAGCGCCCGGTGGTTCCTGAAAAGGGGTTGCCGGGCGTTTTTGTTTTGTGTGATGGCCATCGGGGGTTGTCTCCTTTCTCAGGTTCGCTCGTGCATTGATTGTTTTTCGAAGCTTGCTTTGATTGGCTTCGTTTTGCGAACTTTTTTATCTTGCGGTCCCTTTCCATGCACGAAGACCACCGGGACCGAGAGGGTCCTGGTGGCCTTGGGATGAGTTTCGCCTTCTGCCTAATTATGACGTGCCGGAGTTGCTATACAAAATCGATCCGTGTAAGCCGCTGAGGATCCAGGAGAAATAGTCCGAACTGGGCTCTTGAGGTCAGGCCGAGGGGGTGAACTGTTACTGGTAACCTCTCCCGATCCATCTTGCAAGTGTTCGCTTGAGATCAAATGGTCTCCTAGCAGAGCCGATATTCCGATTGAGTGAGTGCGGTTCGCGAAGACTCTCCCATCGCCCGGCAGGCGACCTGCTAACGCGGTCAATTGAGGTACGCTACCATCACTATCCGTCGGGTTCGACGACCCTGAGCCAACACCGGTCGCTCGATTCACCTGCCACACCTCTGGGTCAGAAATTGTAGCGTATCTAGCGGCCGTGAAGCGCACCGCAACGGGATCACTTGCTGAGCAAGTCTGATTTACAAATGCTATCGCACGTAGGAAGCCTACCCAGTTCGTTAGGTTCGTTAGGTTCGTTAGGTTCGTTAGCGGCCCAATATCACCCGCGATCAAGGCTGTTGGGACGGTTCCGACAGGGGGAAGCGCAAATATCAACGAGTTCGATGAATCTGGCCGCAAACCGATACCCACGAGATCCGCCGCAGCTCCCCTAATCGAGGCGGCCTGTTCTGCGATTTTTACTTCGCTGAAGGCATGCGCTCCAAAAAATGCACCCTTGCCACGAGAACATCTGGCCTGTTCTAGGAGTTGAAGACTAGCCTGTGGCGTTTTAACAAATGGTGTCCCAAGTGTGATTAATTTATGTGCAAGGTAGGTATCGAATGGAGCGGTATATTCTGACGGCTTGAATATCTCGTGCCAGATGAGTCAGATGAGTCCGCCCATGCTGTGGGCAATGGAGTCAACTTGCTGACTCGCTACTTTAACGCCAAGCGTATTTTCTCCTTCTTTAAACTTCTCCAGAAAGGTCCTAATCTGGGCAGCAACAAAAGCAACAAAAGGGGCGTTGAATGCAATGCCTAAATGACTCCGGCGGATTGAGGACCAATTCGTCTGGTTCTCAACGGGTGGATCGATTGATGTGATTGTGATGCCCTGTAGGGGATCGAAGCGATATATGGGCGCCCCGTAAACGTTCTGTCCAATTACTTCAGTCTTGAATAACAATTGTCCATCATTCACACGAAACACTGAGTATGGGCCAGTTCCCACAGATCCGGCAAGCCCGAGGAACGCGCTGATCGAGTAACCGTGTGAAGTCAAGCGGGGCACGATAGACGGCAAAGGCATGGGGTTCCGCGCCGTCAACCGGTCCAGACTTCGCAACCACGTTAGATGCGAAGGTCTTGGCTGAAGTAAGTGTCGGCAGTAGTGTTATGCCACCGTACTCATCCACGGGCATCTTGCCGCAGGTGGCTTCGTCCTCTTTATCGCCACAGACTTCGACCTTCACGTCCTGCCCAGCCTGATTCATCGGAATCCGAAGCACGACGCGAGCTACCCCATCAGCCGCAACACCCACCACTCTCACGTGCCTCCTTGGAAACCAGATCTTTCGCGGATGTGAGGACGCGAGCTGTATTCTTGCCGGAAGACTGCTCAGAACTGGGCGTGAGCGTCACTGGATCAACCATGGAAATGGGAGGGACGGGCAGTAAGTGGTTAGCGGGTCCAGCGATGTTGGACAACAGAAAGTGTTGAAAATGTTTGGGAG
>CAZCPL010000201.1:0-1175 GCA_964500255.1 uncultured Solibacteraceae bacterium
GGATTGAGGTTCCCAGAGCTTGCACGCCTTGCGCGAACGTCTTCTGATTGCGATGCCAGAGCCTGTCGCCGGCAAAGATCGTCAACATCCCGGTGAGGACGCCGAAGATCACACGGCCGGCCGGTCCGATCCAGTCGTTGTCGACCATGTACTTGAAAAAGAATCCGACGCCGAGCACCAGTGTCAGGACGCCGATGCGGTTGATCCACTTCAGTCCGACATTGCCTTCCACTGTCGGCGCTTCTGCCTGAAGCGGCTCCTGGATCGGGGCTATCTCCTGCTGGCCAATGGGTGAGTGGAAATCCACCTGCTGGAGAGGAATCGGCAACGGATCTGTGCCAACCGGCGGTAACGGAGGCGGTGCCGCCACAGTGCGCAACGGAGCCACCGGGACTTCGACGCCCGCAACCTTCGAAATCTCGGTTTCGAGAAAATAAACCCGGCGAGTTAGCGCAGCGTTGGCGTCCTCAAGTTCTCGAAGACGGCTGGCGATGTTGTGTATCTGCTCGTTGGGATCCATAAAGGCTCACTTGGTACATGCGCAAAACAATGTGACGAAAGTGTCACTCGGCCTTTGTTTCCCGAGAATCACCGCATTCAAGGAACAAGAGCCGGTTCGACCGCCACCTGTTGAGCATACTTCCGATCGACATACTGATTCAACAGCTGAATGAACTCGGCCACGATGTGATCCCCCCGCAAGGTCATCTTGAGCTTGCCGTCGATATAGACCGGGGCCACGGGTTCTTCGAAGGTTCCGGGCAGGGAAATGCCGATATTGGCGTGTTTTGACTCGCCTGGTCCGTTGACGATGCAGCCCATCACCGCCACCTTCATTTCTTCCACGCCGACATGGGTGATCTTCCAAACCGACATCTGCTCACGCAGATAGCGCTGGATTTGATCCGCCATGTCCTGAAAGAACGTGGAGGTCGTGCGTCCACAACCTGGACATGCGGCC
This sequence comes from uncultured Solibacteraceae bacterium, assembly GCA_964500255.1. Taxonomy (GTDB): domain Bacteria; phylum Acidobacteriota; class Terriglobia; order Bryobacterales; family Bryobacteraceae; genus F-183. The sequence goes on from CAZCPL010000201.1 coordinate 962, forward strand.
ACTTGCGGTGTGAAGCTGCGCAAGTTCAACGACTGCAACACTTGCTGGCAGACGATGACTTCTTCGGTGCGATCGCCGTTCGGCATCGGGGTGAGCGAAGCGCGAATCGTGTCGCCAATGCCTTCCTGCAGAAGAATCGAGAGAGCCGCCGTAGTGGCGACGATGCCTTTCGCGCCGAGGCCGGCTTCCGTCAATCCCAGATGCAGGGCGTAGT
>CAZCPL010000201.1:1185-8286 GCA_964500255.1 uncultured Solibacteraceae bacterium
CGTGCTTCATGCCGATGCGTTCGGCATTCTCGGCAGAGAGCAGGGCGCTGGCGACGATGGCGTTGATGGTCACCTGCTGGGCGTCCAGCGGATCGGTGAGCAGGTTGTTTTCGTCCATCATGCGGGTGAGCAGCGCACCATCGAGCGAACCCCAATTCACGCCGATGCGGACCGGCTTGTCGTTGGCGACAGCGACCTCGATCATCGCTCGGAAGTTGTCATCGTGCTTCTTGCCGATGTTCACGTTGCCCGGGTTGATTCGATACTTGGCAAGCGATTGGGCGCAGTCCGGATACTTCGTCAGTAACTGATGGCCGTTGTAGTGAAAATCTCCGACAATCGGCACACGAACGCCAAACTTGTAGAGGGTTTCGCAGATCTTGGGGACGGCCCTGGCCGCTTCTTCGGTGTTCACTGTGACGCGGACAATCTCGCTTCCGGCTTGGGCGAGCGCCATTGTTTGATTGACGGTCGACATGACATCCGCTGTGTCGGTGTTTGTCATCGACTGCACCATAATCGGATGCGTACCGCCGACCATCACGCCCCCGATGCTGACGGGGACGGAGCGGCGCCTTTGAGAAGCTGGCATACCTCTATTTTAACGCTAGACGCTCAGCCAATGCTTCGGAGTGTAAGGTGAATACTTTATGGATCTTTGCGATCTTTCATCCGAAGTAGCAAGAGATGGAACAGACTGGCTACGGACCGAATCGGCGGGGCAGGAATCGTGTCAAGAAGATCTTCGGGCCAATGATTGAAATGACCGTGCTCGAAGGCGGTACGATGAGCCGGAGTTACGCCCGGATAGTGGACTACAACGAGGGTGGATTCGGGTTTCTTTGTCACGATGCGATTAGCCCAGGATCTATCGTGAGTTTCGAGGACGAAAAGCTCGAAAAGCATAGAGCCAAGGTCACGTGGTGCCAGAAAACACGCGGTGGCGAGTATCGATTGGGCGTCAGCTTCGACATCCGCGCGCCGGGCGAAGAGGACGATACCGAAAAGGCCACCGACGAAACAGTTGACTACTACGAACTGTTGCAGGTCAATCCGAAAGCGGATTCGGATACGATCCATCGCGTTTACCGTATGCAGGCACAGCGCTTTCACCCGGACAATCAGGAAACGGGCGACGCCGCAACGTTCACGCTGATGCATGAGGCCTATACGAATCTCACCGATTCCGAGAAGCGTGCAGCCTACGATGTACGGTTGAACAAGATTCAAAAGAGGCGTTGGAAAGTCTTTGAGAAACCGGCGGAAGCTCAAGGCGTCGAGGCGGAGAAGCGCAAACGTATTGCGATCCTTTCGATGCTGTATACCAAGCGGATTCAGTCGCCTGGATCGCCGGCGGTCGGCATCGTGGATTTTGAAAACGTGCTCGGTATTCCGAAAGAGCACTTGGAATTTCCGCTTTGGTACCTGCGCGAGAGCGGTAACGTATCTCGCAGCGACAACGCCAAATTCACGATTACGGTTCGTGGTGTGGACGAGGTGGAACGCACACCGGAAGCCGCCACCACGGTCCGTCCCGTTCAAACCGACCGGCTACTTGCCTAGGTGCTATTTCTTCCGGTTGTAGAGCTTCTCGAAAGCATCGATCTGATCGACGATGACTGAAGGGTCCCGTCTCGCCTCTGGGTTGTCGAACAGCGGAATCAGATTCCAGCTCGCAGACAGCGTCAGCACGGCGCTCCGACCGGTAGCGTTGAGATAGTAATCCACACGCCGCGAACAGAAGGCGGTCATTTCCAAGCGAACCTCATCGATTGAGCTATCGCGTTCGGCCAACACAAGAATGGTGCGATTACTCCAGTGGAAAAGCCTATCCTCTGGCGGCAGCGATTTGATGAGGTGTGCCGAGAAAGCGTGGACGAGTTTTTCGGCGTTGTTTAGCCCATAGCGGATGCGGAACATCTCGAACTGGCTGAGAAGCAGAATGATCGCGTAGGATTTTTGGCTAGACGCCAGACTCATCTCGCAGGCCCGGATCGCTTTTGCTCTCAGCGGACTGGCAAGTTCTTTGGAGTTTTCCGAAGGGATATCTCCTTGGATCTCCTCTGCGGCAGCGGAACGCGCAGCAGGTTGGAGGTCTTGCCGCTGCTGCGATGGTGCCGCGCGAAAACTCATTGATGCGCCGGTGACTTCTCCGTTGTCATTCTTCACCGACGAAACCATCACGATGACTGGGTTCCGCTGCCCTTTTCTCGAGAAGAGGGTCGAACGCGATCCAGACCCGATGGCACTCGATCCTCCAAGGGCCGCGTTTAGAGTAGCCTCCAGTTCCTCGTTTCCTTCGCCTAGGGGGTCGAAGAACTCTTGCAGCGATCTTCCCGTGATGTCTTCGCATTGCGTCAGCCGCGCCGCGGTCGCATTGGCAAAGGTGATCTTTCGATCCCGTCCGACAATGAACACACTATCCAGCATTCCGTTCACGATGACAGAGAGCAGGTTACTCTTTTCGCGGTAGCTTTCCCGTTCCACCACCATGTTTCGCGCGGCGGACAAAATCAGTTCGATCTCCCCTTCGCGAAGGGGTTTGATCAAACCGCCCAGGGGCTTCAGATCCAGGAGTTTGTTTGCAGCCTGTGCACTTGCCGAAAGCAATAGAATCGGGATGTCCGCTTCAGAAATGATGCGCGATGTCGTTTCACCGTTGGGATTGCCTGCTAGCGCCGTCGCCACGATCGCCACTTGAGGTTTTCTCCGCTTGGCGATTTCTACTCCCATTGCCCCCGTACCCGCGTACGTCACCATATGTCCAAGCGCGGACAACGCCTGTTGAATCGCCATGGCTGTGGCCGCGTCATCCTCAATCAACAGGATGTCGAGGCTTTGACCGTCTGGCTTTACTGCTTCTGACGGGACCGGCTTTTCTGTCTCTTGGTTGTCCATTCGGCTCGATGCACTTCCTTCTCATTCGCAGGTTAAAGGTCCCGCAAATTGACATCTTACTGAGGCTTATCGGCGTTGAGTGCGACGATAAAGAGCAGTCCGCCATGTTTTGTTTGGAGAGTGTTCCGGTGCAGCGGCCGCATCAACCCGATCTCGCCCGGTAGCAGCGATCTCGGGGACGACAGCACGTAGCTTTCCTGCTGGTCCAACCGTCCCAATAATGTTCCGCACAGCATGTTCGATAGCTCGCACATGACATCCCACGCGGACGTTCGTGTCAGCGGAACCCCCTCTTCAAGACTGAGAAACACGCCCGCTAAGCTGCGCGCCGTTCCCTCCTCCATGGCCAATGCGCAGGTGCCCTTCAACCTTTTTCCCTCGAAGTCCAGGCCGACGATGATTGGATCCACCCATCCCGCTGGAGGAAATGTCGTTCCAGTGAGCACAGGACTCATGAACATCGTGCCAAGCACGTCATTGGCCGCCGCCCGCATTTTAGCGTGCACAGCAGCCGTTAGCATCGGTTTGTCCTCCCACCCATTCGGATCGATTCTCGTCTCATACTTTCCGCCTTCCGTCACCCATCCTCTACGTCATACGGATTGGTGCGCCTGCACACACTGGTTGTGACCCGACATTTACCCGCCCATGACAGATAGGACCTTTTGCTTGATCGTTTCCGCGTTGAAAGGCTTACAGATGTAACCCTCGCAGCCGAGTTGACCCATCTTGACCACCCGTTCGGTGGAGTTGTCCGTGGTGACCATAATCACCGGAATTTCCCGATGCATCCGATCGGCCTTGACCTGCCTGATGAATTCATCGCCATCCATGTTCGGCATGTTCAAGTCGCTGAAAATAAGGTTGAACTGGCTCTCCTTAAGTCGAGCCAAGCCTTGCACACCGTCACCGGCCTCACCCATCATTTCAATGGGTAGACCAGACGCCGTAAGGATCCGCTTAATGTGTGCCCGCATTGCAGCCGAATCGTCCACGATGAGAATCCGCAGTGACATTGTAAATTCCTCCAAGAAATCTCATCGGCTCCGATAAGAGATCTTTAAGAAGATAAGTTCGACGTTCAGAAACCATCGAATGGAACCAAACGACACCCGACTGACAGTGCGAACCGCTCCGTTCCTTGCGATGTCCGCAACAGCGCACAATGGTCTGGAAAAGCTAAGCATCCGGCTGGCCGAAATTCATACGGAAGGTGGCAAGTTCACCGAGAAAGAGTGCGAAACCTTTCTCAACCAACTGAAAGCTGCCCAAACAGCCTTGACAAGTTGTAGCGATCTCGTCAACGCGATGCGCATCGAACTGATCGAGGTTCGCACCCTGCTCGACGAAAACGAAGACGCCAATCCGTCCGCCAACGCCAGCCCGAGGCGGGAAAGCAATCCGGAAGACGAAATGTTTCCTGCCGGCGATGTCTCCGATACTCTTTCCGGCCTCCCCGGTCGCTCCATTGCGATCCGAGCGATCCAATCGGCCCTTTCGGTTGGACGTCCGCGCTATGCCTGCATCTTTTCCATAGACCGTCTGCGTTATCTGAGTTCCCGATACGGTACCGACGCCGGCCAGCAGGCCATTCGCCACTACGGCCAACATCTCCGCACGAGAATGCCGAGCGATACAATGCTCTTTCGCTGGGGCGGTGGTTGCTTCCTCGGGCTGTTCGACCTTTCCGGTCCCATCGGCGACGCACGTGCCGTCGTCGAACAAGTCCGATCGCAAAAAGTGAAACTCAACTTCGAGTCCGACGTTCGAAGTGCTCTACTGAGTCTCACTTCTGCGTGCCTTGCCATCTCCTTCTCGTCTGTTGCATATCATCTCGTCGCCATCCAAGAAATCGATACCTTCATCGACAATCACTCATGCAAACAAACCGACTAATCGCTTTACTCCACTTTTCTCGGTGGTTCTACTGCTAACCTGAAGATAGTGAGATTCACGGACACGTTCCAAAACGGAACAGCTCGTCCGCTGTACAAGGGGATGCAAACTGCCGTTTTCGCAGAGCAGTATTCTGCTTCGCTGTCTTGCCGGCATTCAGGCCGGCGTGCTCGGCGGCCTTGCCATGCTGCTCTATTTCTCGGTGGATGCGATCATGCACCGGCAGCGTTGGGCCGCTCCTGAAATCCTGCTCGGCACCGCGGTTTATGGCAACTGGGCGATCTGGCACGGAAGCTTCAAAGCCATGCTCGCAGGTGCGGGGTTCCAACTTTTTCTAGCGGGCCTCGCTGGAATCTCTTGTGCACTGCTGTTTTCCGGATTCCGCGCATTTCGCAGCGGCGGATTGCTTGCCCTAGCCTCGGGTCTCGCCTTCGCCTTCGCCTGGTATTCGCTGTGGTATCTCTGGATTCTCCCGCGCTTCGCCCCGCTTATTCCTCAATACACGTCGCGATCTGTGGCCATTGGCGCCCACGCTCTCCTCGGGCTTCTACTTTCCCGCATCCCAAGGTTCTACCGGCAGTTGGACCCCGACGGCCTCAACTCTTAAGACGCTGCATCCTCACCTTCGGGATAAAACCCGGATGCGATTCCCACGTCTGCCCGGTCACGCATCGCCTCGTACTATCGTCGAATCCCGCAACAAGTCGTGTAGCGATGCCTGCAAGAATTTCGACACTCTTACCCCGCTAGCTCAAGATGTGGTTCCCTGGCCAGTGTCGGCGGTCGCGACGGGCATTCCCCAGTCCTCGGGAGCTTGTCCCTCGGGCAGCAATTCACCCTTCTCAAGGTACCGAATGCGGCTCGCCGTGCGCGCCGCATGAGGATCGTGCGTCACCATCACAATGGTCTTGCCGTATTCCTTGTTCAAGCGGGAAAGCATCTTCAGCACGTCCTGCGCGGAGGTCGAGTCCAGATTGCCTGTCGGTTCGTCGGCCAGGATCAGATCCGGATCTGTCACCAATGCCCGCGCAATCGCCACGCGTTGTTCCTGACCTCCCGACAACTGCCGCGGCAGATGCCCCATACGGTCTCCCAGCCCGACGAGTTTCAGTGCCGTCTCAGCATGTTCCATCCGTTCCTTCGAGTTCAGATTGGTCAGCTTCAAAGGCAACTCCACGTTTTCCAGGGCCGTTAAGACGGGAATCAGGTTGAATGACTGGAAGATGAATCCAATGTGTTCGTTGCGCCAGCGCGCGATCTCGCGATCCGTGAGCGAACGCAGATCTTCTCCGAGAACCAGAATCTCACCGTCAGTCGGGCGGTCCATCGCAGCGATGAGATGCAACAGCGTCGATTTCCCCGAACCGGAAGGACCCATCAATGCGACGAATTCGCCACGATGGATATCGATACTCGCGTTCTTCAAAGCAAAAACATGAAACTCGTCGCGCACGTACTCCTTAGAAAGTTTGCGCGTTTGGATGACCGGCTCGCTCATTGTTTCACCTTCACTTTCATCCCGGCTTTCAGATCCGGCGGAGGCGCGCTGATCACATCCTCGCCACCCAGTAACCCGGATTCAATGCGCGTCCCCTGCGGTCCTGCCGGTCCCGCCTTCACCATCCGGCGCACAGCAACGCCGTCCACCAGCAGAAAAACCGCACCATCGACGATGGCCGACGATGGCAAGTACACTACAGGCTTCTGCGGCTTGTCCGGTTCCGCCGTCGCTGGCTTCTCATCGGCGAGAAACGCCACACTCGCATTCATATCCGGACGCAGATACTCATCCGGATTCCTGATCTTCACCTTGACCTGCACGGTCGCCTTCTGCCGGTTGGCCTCCGGCGAAATTTCATCGATCACACCTTCGTACTTGCGGTCCGGATACGCGTCCGTGGTCACGGATCCCCTGGTGCCGTTGCGCAATTTGGCGAAGTCATTCTGGTTAATGTCGAGTTCGACTTTAAGGTCATTTAAATCGGCGATGGAGACAACGTAGCCTTTCGCGCCTCGATCGCCTACAAAACCGGTCGTGACGAACTCGCCTCTTTCCACATTTCGTTCCAGAATCGTGCCGGTAACGGGTGCCGTAATGATCGTATTCGAGAGCTGCGTTTCGAAAAACGAAAGTCCGCCTTTGGCCTGCATAATTTGGCCCCGCACCTGCTCGATTGCCTCTTTCCTGGGCCCCAGCTTGGATAGTTCCAGCGTTCGCTCGACGGATCGCAGACGTGCCGCTGCGGCATCGTAGCGGCCCTGCGCATCGTCAAGACGTTGCCGAGCCTCCACTCGCTCTTCCACAAG
>CAZCPL010000201.1:8296-10288 GCA_964500255.1 uncultured Solibacteraceae bacterium
GTTCCACATCCGCCGCAGCCCGCTGCACCTCTTCAGGACGCGATCCATTCTGCGCCTCCGCCAGCCGCGCTTCGAGGTTCTGCAGATTGCCCCGAGCCTGCTGCACCTGCGCCTTGTATTCGTCGTCTTCCAGCTTGACCAAAGTCTGGCCCTGTTTGACTTTGTCTCCTTTTTCGACACCGATCCAGGCGACTTTGCCCACCACTTTAGAGGCAAGCTGAATCTTGTGCGCGGCAATCACATAGCCGGTGGCGTTCAGGATCACGCTGCCTTGCGCAGCCGCCGAACCCGCGGTGACAGACTTCGCCCGCACAGTCTCCACTTCAACCGCTTTGTTCATCAGCCCATAAACGAATCGCGCCGCTCCGGCAAGCAGAAACAACGCGATCCCGGCAACGATCCACTTCGTGGCCCATCCAGAACCTTCACTTCGTTTCTTGCGGCTACGGTCAATCCGCAAACTTTTTAGTTCAGCTTCCATTTCCTGATTTCCTTTAAGCATCGCGAAGTGCTGCGAGAATCTCTTTTCGAGCGGCGTTGAGAGAAGGGAAGAATCCGCCAACCGCTCCCAGCACTAACGCGAAAGCGATACCCGATAGCATGATCTGCGGAGTCACCCGAAAGTTGAACGATACTTCGCTGAAGGTCGTAAAGTTACCGATTCCCGTTGTGATGCCGTTGAGCGGCAGCACCAGCAGACAGCCCAGCAATCCGCCTAAGAGCGACAAGGCGATCGACTCGATGAGAAAGCTCAACAGAATGCTGCCCTGCGAGAATCCCAACACGCGCAAGGTGCCCACTTCACGAGCACGTCGCGCCACGGCGGCGTACATCGTATTCATCGCCGCAAAGCTCGACCCCACCGCCATAATGATCGAAACGAAGATGCCGAGAAATTGTATCGGCGCGCCGGAACTGGTCTGCGATGCCATGTATTCATCCTCAAGCCGAGCTTCCATGTTGAGCTTCACGTCGTCGTTGATGTTGTTCACCAGTGCCTTCGCACTGGCTCGATCCGTGGCCCGCAGCAGGATCGAACTCAGGCCCTCCATGCGGTTGTAGTCGCTGGCGACCTGATTGAGATCCCCAAAAATCTCACTGTTCGCCGCACTTTCTCCAGCGTCGAAAACTCCAACGACAGTCCACGATCCTTTACCGAACCGCAGTTGCTTGCCGGTCGCCGCGTCCGGATATCGCTTCGAAATGCCTTTGCCGACGGTAATTTCGCGCTGCCCTGGGCTGAACCAGCGCCCGCTGGCGAGTTTCAACCCACGCATCTCCGCGCCAACCGGCAGAAGTCCCCGCAACGTCACGTTCATCCCATTCGGACTGTCCACCGACTGTAGATTGATGATCGTCACTAGTTCGAGAGAAGCCATTGGATCGTTGTTGGATGCCGCATCGAGCCCCGGCCTGAACTTCATTTCCTGATACTGCTGTCTGGTAACGCCACTCGACAGCTCCGCCGTGGCACCTTTGCGCATCACCAATACCTGCTTCGGATTTCCCGCTGTCGAAAAGGCGGATTCCAGCCCTGCCATGAGAGCCAAAACGGATAGCAGGACCGCGACTGTGAGTCCGATGCCAAGCGCGGTCATGAAGGTTGTCGTCCGCCGAACCAGCAGGTTCCTCATGTTGTAAGAAAGTGGAATCGCCATCAGCCCGAATACCTTAACGACTCAAGAATCGGTGTGCGCGCAGCGTTTGCTGCCGGAACCAGCGCGCTCGCGAGACCAATCACCATCGCCGTGGCAACGCAGAGCAAGGCGACATCCGGCGTCAAACGCAATGTCTCCAACTGTTGAAAATTGGTGGGCGCATTGCGAACGACACCGCACAAGATCACAGCCAGACCCGTGCCGATCACGCCGCCGATGAAAGAGATCGTCAGCGCCTCGCCTAGAATGATTCCCAGAATCTCACCGTTTGTGAATCCCAATGTCTTCAGGATGCCAACTTCCCGGATCCGCTCGCGCACCGACATCGCCATCG
>CAZCPL010000202.1:0-10260 GCA_964500255.1 uncultured Solibacteraceae bacterium
CTCCCAAACATTTTCAACACTTTCTGTTGTCCAACATCGCTGGACCCGCTAACCAGTTACGAGGGGCTCGCACTCACCCGCGGCACGGGCGAGTCCGTCGGTCCGTTTTGTCGAGGTTCATTTCGAGGAAGGCGGCTGCGGCGGCAGGCAGGAATCTGCGTCTGGTCATGGGAAATCCCAACTCCGATCTTGCGTCGAAGGGGCTGGCGACCACTCTGTGCTCCGCCGCCAGCCTCTATCGCACAAGTAACTTAACTCTGACTCAGAGAAGCACTGAACGCTTCCTTTCCCCGGTCAACTGCCGTCAGCACACGATTCGCCTTGCCAGCGACTTGAGAGGCCGCCGCGGTGACTGCCTGTTCGGCGCCGCTTGCTGCTTCCACAACGGTACTCTTCGCTCTGTTTGCAGCCTCCTGCGCCCTCAGACTGGCATCTCTGGTGGTGTCCACGATCTTTCGGCGGGCCGCCTCACCGGACTGCGGTGCATAGAGAATTGCAACGGCGGCTCCGGCGATTGCGCCAGCAACAAAGCCCATAATAGCGTCTCGATTTGTCATGATGTAGAACTCCTTTTCGTGTTTGTTTAAGACCGGCCCTCGCCTCAGGTTTCGATATTTACCTTATAGCTATCGCGAGAGCTTTCCGTGAGTTGGACCTTCCCGACTGCTCGGGCTCTAGAACATAAAGCCCAGCAGGAAGTCGGCTTGATTGCGATTCGTTCTCAGTAAGGCGTTGATCGGATCACGGAAGTTTTCCGATCCCCAACGGGTATAGCGAATTCCGGGACTCAATCGCACTCTTGTCACCTTAAACTCCAAGCCACCCCCGAATACAAGCCCAATATCCGTCTTCTTGTTGAACTCCGGTGCGGAATCGAAACTTGTGTTCACCAGATTGCCAGTCGTATTTAAAGCATTGCGAACCTGACGGATTCCCGAGATATGCCGGAACGAAGCGCCAGTCTCAACATAAGGGCGGATGGGACCAGGCAGGAATGCATACTTGAGGGTGACGGGAAACTCCCAAGCATTCGCCACGACCTTCGCAGACGCCGGCGATGCAGGGGCGAACTGTTCATACTGAAACCCAATTCGTTTGTACAAAGCCGCCCCTTCGATCGAGATTCTGGCCGGCAAGTTCAACTGAATCGCTGGTCCAATAATGTAGCGCTTCGTGTTAGTCGCGTACGAACTGCTGTTGCCGCGCAGCGTTTCGAAAGCATCCGTCAGCGGCACCCCGCCCTTGATTCCGACGGAGATCGGCTGAGCGGACGCGCTCGCCATTAAGAGTAGTAAAATCCAAACGCTCGTAGCAGACATGCAAAATTTAGAGCAATCCACTCGCCACACTTCGAGGAGGCTCCCGGACTATCGAGATGTCTTTTCCCCAGGCACGGAACTGCTGGGATTGTTATGGGATTCCACAAACCACAGTGTTTTGTCGGTTGCCCGACAGATCGAGGTCAGGATGTCGGCGGTGACTGCGTCTTCGGCTTCGTCCGCCTGTTTAACTCCCTTGAGCAGATGCTTGCCGAACTGCGCGAGGCTGGTGGCGAGTTGTTTGATGTGCTCGCTGCTGGTCGCGATACCCAGCGGGTATTCAGGCAGTTGAGAGGCTTTCACTGCCATTCGCAGTGTCCCGTCAACACCTGCACCGAGTTGTCCCGACCTTTCCGCGAGTTCATCGGCGTGCGCGGTGGCTTCTTCCGCCACTCTGTCGAAGAGTTCGTGCACCGCTATGAAATCGGGCCCGCGAACATTCCAATGCGCTTGCTTCGCATGGCTGTAGAGATCGATTGCGCTCGCGAGAAGCTCATTGGTCAAGCCTGCCATTCTACGGCGAACATCGACTGGTAACGCCAGTTGAGTGCGAACTAAAGTTTCTGTCTTGGTCATGGCCCTTGTAGTGCACGTTGAGGACCATATGGTTCAAAACACGGTGGGCTGAGCGATCTCTTCAGAGTCGAGCAGAAACGTTTCGATTGGAGTTCAAACTGAATGAAGCTTTTGATTGTGGGCGACGAGGCGGAAAGCAATTAGAGAAAGGCGAAGAGGCCCTGGTCTGTCTCAGCGATCGGACCGTGGACAGTCATCTTAAAAACTGACCTTTTAATGCCGAAAATGGACGGCTTTGAGTTGCTACGGCGCTTGGATGCCCAGGGCGCTTTGCCTCCGACGATCCTGGTGCGCGTTTGGAAGTCTCAAAAGCACTCCATCCACAAACTGGACGTCGTCGGGCACGCAAACCTTCGATGCAGGAAGTGTTTGCCCTGATTCGGCAGGTCGCTCCAACTTCTGCCGCCGTGATGATTACCGGAGTTGCTTGGGCTCTGCATGCCAATAGCAGACGCACGAAAGTGAGATCTTCGGTCACAAGAAGGTGCCTTTACCGGAACGGTGAAAGGCAGACTGGGCGCATGGCGTCCGCACAAGGCGGCACGCTCCTTCTCGATGAGGTGGGAGAAAGCCCTTGGCGGAAGCAGGAACTGCAGGCCAATGTGACCCATTGAAATCGGTAAAAGAAGGCACGCTGCTAGAGGACCGTTGCGGGAGGTACGAGTCCAGAACGATGCGTCCGCTGATTCGCGCGCCCGTCCTCGTCTCGAATCTCAATGCCGGTTCAGGGATTGTGGAAGAAGCTCAAAGATAATCCCAGGCAAGCGCTGACGGCATCCGGTCAGGAATCAGGTCAATCACCCTCCTGACCTCGCCATTGTGTTTCGTTGTCAGTTGGCCGCAGCTCCCCATTTCAGGGGCTGCGGCCTAGGGATGGCTGGCTTATGTTACTTCGAACGCGAAAGGAGGACGATCCCGGCAGCGACACCCGCAAGCCCCAGAAGCGGAGGGATGGGAATACTGCTCTGCTTGTCCTTTCTCACTTCAAGTGGACCTAGGTCCACGATCTTCTCGGATTGAGTCCAGGAAAATCCACCCCAGACCAGACCGAGCGAACCTAGAACGATGAGCGCGATCGCGAGAATCTTCATTCCTGGCCTCCGTTGGTGGAAACGTCGGAGAGCAACGCACCGTTGACAACGAGTTCCACTCTGCGATTGACTTGCCGCCCGGCCGCACTCATGTTATCGGCGACAGGCTGAGTTTCGCCCAACCCGCGGGAAACAATGGAGTCGGCGGCGATACCCTGCTCAACCAAGTACTTTCGCACCGAGTCCGCGCGCTGTTCCGACAGCTTTTGATTCAGTTCGTCTGAACCAACGCTGTCGGTATGGCCTTCTACTTCGATTTTCAAACCCGGGTGCGCGAGGATAATTCCGCCGATCTTCGCCAGCTTTTCACGAGCCCCGGACTTCAAGGTGAATCGACCGGTATCGAACAACACGTCGCTCATGTTCACGATCAACCCACGGGCGGATTCTTTCGTCGCGAGGACAAGGTTGAACTGACGAACCAACTCACCACGCATCCTGATACGATCCGCGTCGGCTTTGGCGGCAACTTCGCGCGCTTTCGACGCCTGTTCCTCGAGTTCACGCTGCTTTTGCAGGGAAGCTTCCGCTTGCGTCCTCGCCTGCGCGGCCTCGGCTTCCAGCACTTTCTGTCGTGCCGCGGCTTCTTCGCGTTCGCGCAGAGCGCTTTCCGCCTGAATACGCGCCTTTGCGGCCTCTGTTTCCATCAGAATCTGCTTAGAACGTTCCACTTCGACTTGCGCCGTAGCGGTGCGAGCCCGATCCGATTCGAGAGCCAGAAGACGGTCTTTCTCGACAAGCTTGGCCGCGTTCTGGGCCTGCATTTCGTCCGCGGTCCGCTTCGCGTCTGCTGCTTGGCGCTGCGCGACCGTGGCCTCTTCCACTTTGCGCGCAGTTTCTCGCTCGGCCATACGCCGACGTTCGACCTCCGTCTCGGCCGTAGCCGTCAATTCCGTTGTTCGGCGGTCATTGTCCGCCCGTTCCCGATACAGATCTTCCTCTTGCGCCTTCTTGATGGAGATCAAGCGAGCGTCTTCGGCCAATTCTGTGACGTGCCGCGCAAGCGACTGCACCTTCTTTTTGTCCGCACCGGATTTGAAGAACGCTTCGGCGTTCATCAGATCGACATCGGCCTTTTTCATCGTATCTCCCGCAAAGCGAATGGCCCCAGCCGATCTGGCGATGGCCATAGCCTGGCGCGCTTCAAGGAGGTCGAGCGGGATCTTGTTCTTCGCTTCTCGAAGCGAAACGCGGTCAGCGGGGGGTAGATACTGCAAGTATCCTCCGCGGCTCACCAGTTCATACTTGGCGTCAATCGGCATGATCGTACCAGTGGTTTGACCGTCCTTCTTGACGACACCTTCCATGATCACGTAGTCACTTGGCTGAGTCACCGCATAGTAAGGTTCGGCGGTGACAATCAGTCCGAAAGTTTGCAGCTCAGTTGCCGCCTGCAGACGGGCGTCGTCGCCATCGAGCATAAGTTCGCCCAGGTTTTGCGGGCGTCCTTCCGGAGTGATCGCCCAGAGCACGTAAGTCAAGTATCCCTCTGACAGAGAACTCGCGGGCGGAAGGTGATCGACATAGGCGTCGACCTTGGTGGCACCGGTTTTGCTGTCCACCTTTACTTCCCCTTTTGCTTTCGGAGCCATGGCGGTTCCCTGTAAGCCGACCAATGTGGACCCTTGGCGATGGTGAAAGTTGATTGCTTTTGTGGTGCGCGATACGACATCAACGCGAAATACGACCGCTGGCTGCGTTTCCGCTGGCCGCTGTGCGGCTGCCGGCAAAGCCAGTGAGATCAGCAGAGCCGACCCCATTGTGACTTGAAGAGTGGTTTTAAGTCTGATCATGTTGCCTGTTACAGCACGTTTGCTGCCAATGCGATTTGCACGGAATTCAGTCACCTTCAGTCATCTACCGAGGAACCTGGGAGATTTTGTGACAGTTTCGGGAAGTTTCGAGCCGATCTTTCCTGCAACATATGCAGCGCATCGAATGGAGGTCCAAGTGCACTGCGTTGGCCAGAAGGAGTCCACACAACTATGCTTCGCCAACCCAACCGTGCTGGATTATCCAGCCGCCAGAACGCGGCGCAGTTGAGATTCAACTGGTCGCGAGCACTCTACACTCGATTGCCGGAAGGGCTGGTGACCGGCTTCATGGGCGGAACCGTTGGATCCCTGTTGACGGCGATTCTTATCTCAAAAGGACATCCTGAGCCGCTCACCGTTGCGGCTATAGCTGTGGGCGGGATGACAGGTGGATCGATTCTAGGCATTTTGGGCGGTCTTTTGTATGCGGCTGTAGAATCGGTGTTTCGAACGGTAGAGTCGTCGGTCGAGGAAGAGATCAGGTTCACTCAAAATAGGAACTGATGCAAATTCCAAAAGAGCAGGAACCGAATGGCCATTCGGATGCTCTAACAAGTACAAGCGGAGAAGCCATGAGACCTACATTTTTAGCAGCGTTGATCACCCTATTCGCATCGAGCGACCTTGAGGACAACCTAAACCTCATCAATCGAGGCCGCGCCGATGAAGCCGTGGCGAGTCTAAGAAAAGTTCTTGAGGACAGTCCCGAAAACGGACGTGCGCACGAACTACTTGCGTTGGCATACTTGCGGCAAAATAAACCTGAAATAGCAGAAAAGGAAGCAGCACAGGCGGTCGAGCTCCAATCCGGCTGCACTTCGGCGCGGATCACCGCGGCCCGAGTTGCCATCGCCCTACAGAATTGGACCGTCGCCACTCGCGAACTTGCCAAGGCAACGGAACTGGATGCGTCCAATGCGGAGATCCTGCTTTATCGCGGGTCCATGAACTTGGCGCGAAAAGACTATAAGACAGCGTCGGCGATACTCACCTCGTACGTGACGGCGAATCCAGATGAGCCGTACGGTCATTATTACCTGGGTCTTTCGCAGTACGGTATGAAGCGGCCGGATAAAACGGTGGAGCATTTCCAGCGCTTTCTCTCGCTCGCGCCGGATGCGCCGGAAGCAGCCCGGGTTGAATCGCTATTGCGCAGCATCCGCTGAGGTTCACGCGGATGAATCTGCCCTCATTCCTTTCCAACAAGTACACGCGGCGAGTCGCACTGGCGCTCGCCGCAGTTGTGTTTTTAGGGATCGTCTTCATCGTTGTTCTGTCGACCGAACCCGCTCGACGCTATGCACTCCAACAACTCACCACCCGCCTCGCGCAAGAAGGCATCGGGCTGCGGGCCAAGTCTGTCGATATCCAGGCCCTGGCGCTCTTCGCTTCGCTTCGCGATGTGGAAGTATATGCCATCGGCCATGATGCCGACCCCGTTTTGCGGGCGGACAAGGTCTCGGTGCGATTGCTCTGGTCGATCGGTTTTCGCAAGCCGTCGATCTCGGCCATCATCGTCGAACGCCCTCAAGTGGCAGTCCACATTGACAAGCAAGGGGCATCGAATCTTCCCATTCTCCAACCGAAACAGGCAGATTCACAAGCAGTCTCGATCGGTGAGCTTTCACTCCTCGACGCATCTCTGCAGTTTTCAGACGCCCGGAAAGATCTTTCCTTAACTGTTCCCAAGTGGTCCGGGAAAATCAAAGATCTCGATCCGGACGCCTATCGAATCGAACTCTCAGCCGAACCTGGCGGAGTGCTGCGTTATCAAGGCCGATCTTTGGAAATTGCCAAAGCGGACGCTGCGTTCGACTACGCTGGCAACGCGCTGGTGATTCGGAAAGCACGGCTGCAATCCTCAAAGCTCACCGTTTCGGCGAACGGATCTATCGATGATTTGAAGTCCGGCAAATTGCACATCGAATCGGAAGGGGATGCGGCGGTTCTCGCAGCTTTTACCGGATTCAACGGACGCATTCGCGGTGGCCATTCCGCCCAGATCGACCTCTCTGGTCAGCTATCTTCGCCGGATTTGAGCGGACACGTGCAAACCACCGATTTCTGGTTCGACCGCTTTGGACCCATTCGCGCTTCGGGCGACTTTCAGACGCAGGATCAACTTGCTCGCGTTCGCGTAAAGGGTCTGAGCGGGCAGTGGGGAGCGGGATCCATTGCCGGTTCCGGGGATTTCGCGTTGACCGATGCGGCTGCCCAAAGTGAGTTGCACGCTCAGTTTCGCGGCTTCACATCAACCCAGTTGGCACAACTGGCGGCTCGGCCCAATCCGCCGGTTTCGGGAGTACTAAGCGGATCGATGGATCTGCATTTTCCCGCACTCAAACCGGATAGTGGAAACATCAGAGGAGTGGCGTCCATTCATATCGATCCCGCACCGGGATCTGTTCCCGTCGGGGGAGATTTGCGATTGCGGGCAGATGCGGGCCGCAACACCGTGACCATCGCGTCCCTGCGAGCGTTGGCGTCAACGGTCACTGGAGAGGTGACGCTGTTCAAAGGCACCGCTCTCTCGGGATCCTTGCAGATCGCCGTTGCCGATGCGAGTGCAACTCTTGCAGGCGCAAGAAACGCGGGATTGATCACAACGGCGATTCCAGCCGGATTCGCCAAAGGCAAGCTCGACGGTACGATCACGCTCAGCGGCACGCTGGACGATCCTCAGGCTCACGTGAATGCTAAGTCTCAACAGTTCTTTCTTGCTTCCTCTGTGGCGGGATCGCTCTCTGTCGATGCATCGATCGAACGAAAGACGGTCGACCTGCGCACGCTCCGATACGAGTCTCCGAGGCAGTTCGACTTGGTCGCCTCCGGCAAAATTGCAGGTGCTGAACTGGACTTGAAGGGAAACTTCACGCACGCGTCCGCGCGGGAATTGGCCAGCGCGGCCGGATCCACGATGGCGACGCTGCCAGATGGGCCAATTCACGGCACCTTCAAGATTTCTGGCACCACGGATACGCCGCAAGTGGAAGCGGATGTCGATTCCAAGGGTTTGTCGATTCTCAATCAGCCACTGGGCCAGTTGCGAACCAGCCTTCGCTATTCCGGCGACGTGCTCACGATCCGCAATCTCAGGCTCGATCGAGCGGCTCAAGGATCCCTCGATGCCGCTGGGTCATGGAACATGAGATCGCAACAGATTGCCGCATCCGCCACATTACGCGCGTATCGTTTGGACGCTCTGGAGCTTGCAGACAAGACGCGAGTGCGGATGATCCTCGATGGTTCCTCAAAGATCGAAGGCACGTCTACGCAACCGTCGTCGTCTTTCGATTTCCAGGCTAGCGAGCTTAGTGTGGGAATACTTACGGCAAAAACCGCGACTCTGAGGGGTAATCTCTCGGGCAAGAATATGCAGGCCACCGTGGAGATTCCGGATTGGAAGGCGAAGGCCAACCTTAACGCGACATTGTCCGACGCCATGCCCGCTCAGTTCACGGCCTCGTTCGCCGATAGTCCCATCGAGGCATTTTATCCCGAAATCGCCGGACGAGTGACTGCGCAGGCCAGCGGAACCCTGCAACTCGGGGATCCGCGCAACACTCTGCGAGCCGAGGCCCAGATTCAGAAGGCGGCTGTTCGCATCCGGCGAGGCAACGACGGAGACTATCCAGAAGTCCGTCTCGATCAGGCGGCGAGTGTGAAGTACGACGGCAAGTATCTTGACTTCACGCCAATGAGCGTTTCCACTGGAACGGATTCAAGAGTGACTGCCAGCGGTCACGTGCCATTGATCGATTCAGATCGCACTGGCTCGGTCCGAGTCCAGGGAGACCTCGACCTCGACATTCTGACCAGAGCACTTGGAATTGTGCAGGAAGGTGCGATAAGGGGACGGCTGCGGGCTGACGCGCTGTTGACAGGCGGCGGTACGAATTGGGATCCGGCAGGGCGCATCGAACTAGTCAACGCCGACGCAGCCCATCCTGCGTTGCCTGCGCCGCTTTCGTCTGTCAATGCACTGCTCGCCCTGCGCGACCGGCAAGTGCAGATCGACAGCGCTTCAGCGAATTGGTTGGGGGGGCTCATCACCCTGGGCGGTCGCTTGCCCATCGGGCTGCTGTTTGCCCGCCCGAATTCGGGGATCTTCGAAATTACAGGAGATGCAGCCAATCTCAAGCTGGAAGGCCTTTCGGCGGCACTCGGCAACCCACTATCGGGCGAGGCGAGTTTTCATCTCGACTTGCGGGGTGCGGGCCTCGACCCCAGTCTTTGGGAAGGCCGCCTGCAAGCGACGGCGCTGAAAGTCCGCATCGCACAGGCCGACTTCGAGCAACAAAGCCCACTTACAATTTCTTTATCTCGTAAGCTCGCCACGATCGAACCTTTCACGGTCATCGGTCAGGAAAGCTCGCTCCGCCTTTCCGGATCGCTATCGCTGGAAAAGCCCAATCCGCTGGCTTTGCGAATCGCCGGCAAAGTCAATGCCGCCTTGCTGCAATTGTTCACACCGGAAATACGGGCTGAAGGGGACACGCGCGTCGACATCGCCGTGACGGGCACTCTCGATTCGCCTAGAATGCGCGGTCACCTGCAACTGGCGGGAGTGCAAGGAGAGATCGCCGCCGCCCAAGCGGTCTTCGAAGAGGTCACAGGCAGAATCGAATTGGATGGCCAAAGAATCACCATCGCCAAACTGACGGGCCAACTCAACGGCGGCCCAATGGATGCCAAAGGTACGGTCGATTTGAAGGGACGTACCCTGAGCTCAGTCGATATTGAGTTGCACGCCAAAAGCACCGCATGGAATCTGCCGGAGGGGCTGCAAACGGCGGCGGACCTCGATGTAAGAATGACTGGTAGCCCGAAGCAATACGACATCGCGGGCGGCATCCGGATTCTGGATGGTTCGTACCGAGAGTCCCTTGTGATCGAACGCGGTCTGTTTCGCACCCTTTCAGCCACCTCCGGCTCGAATCCGGACGTCCTTGTGGGTGGTGAGCGAACGCCCATACGGCTGGACCTCAAGATTGAGACGATCGATCCGATCGTGGTTGCCAACGACCTATTGAATGGCGAAGTCACTGCCAATCTACGGGTCGTGGGATCGTTGGATCGCCCAGGGCTCATTGGCCGGCTCGATGTGAATGAAGGCGCAAACTTTTACCTTGGGGGACGCAACTACCTCGTGGATCGCGGTGCAGTGACTTTTTCCAATCAGAGCAAGATCGAGCCAGTGCTCGACCTTCTCGGGCACACCCGCGCCGGTGGTGTCGATATCAATTTGCAGGCGCGTGGAACGGCAGGCTCGAAGCTCGAGACGTCTTTCACCTCCGATCCTCCTCTACCCGAACCTGACATCATCTCCTTACTCGTATCCGGGCGCAAGCTTCGCGACCTTCGCGGTTCCGAATCACAAGTCGCCCAGAATCAAGCGTTGTCCTATCTCAGTGGCAACTTGGCCAGCACTTTCTCTCAGCAGGCCAATCGGGCGTTGGG
>CAZCPL010000203.1:0-10234 GCA_964500255.1 uncultured Solibacteraceae bacterium
GGGCGTCTGCTTCCGAATGGTTCGCGGATTTTGGGATTGGCGGCGAGGGACGCGACGGTGCGTTCGTACACGGCCAATCTGGTGGTGATCGACGAAGGGGCGCAGGTGAAGGATTCGGTGTACGAGGCGGTGACGCCGTTGCTGGCCAAGCGGGATGGGACGCTGATGGTGCTGGGTACGCCACAGAAGAAGACCGGGGAGTTTTACCGGATCTGGACGTCGAAGGCGCTGGACCGGGACTGGTTCAAGAGCAAGCGGACGACGACGGAATGCGCGCGGATTTCGGCAAGATTTTTGGAATCTGAACGGAGGACGAAGCCGCAGGCGGTGATGTTGCGGGAATTTGAGTGCGAGTTTGAGCAGGATGGAACGACGCTGCTACGGGTTGAGGATGTCGATCTGCTGTTCAGTCCAGAGGACGAGTGAGATGCGTAACATCGCTATCGATCCGCGTGTTCCAATAGGTGTCGAAATGAACTTTTGCCGTATTTTTGCCTGTTTGGTGGTTCTGAGCGTGGCTGCGCCGGGGCAGATGCGCCGGAGTCAGAGGCCTTCGAATGAGACTTCTTTGGAGATTCAACCCGCGGCGAGCTTCAATGGCGTGATCAAGACAGTGGATGGCAGCAAGATTCTGTTGGAGTTGCCGGACGGCAACATCATGGAGTTTCGGGCGACGCGGAAGAGCAAGTTCAAGGTATCGGGCAAGGATGCCAAGTTGAAGGATCTAGTGTCCGGCCAGGCTGCCGAGATCGACGGGCGCTATTTTCTAGGGGGCGTCGATGTGGTGAGCGTTGTGGTTGCTACGGCGCGACCGAAGTAGACGTTTCCACGGAGAGTTCTTTGCTTTCGTTGCGCGCCAGTTCGATGCCCATATTGGCGAGAGCCAGAGGAGTCAGGATCTCTGTCGCCGTTTCCTGCAGTTCGGGAGCGGAAATATCGGCGAAAAGCGAAACAAGACGCCGATCGCGCCAACCTCGCTTGGCCTCTTCTTTCATAATATTGATGGCCTGCTCATGCGGAAACGCCTCTTTGTAAGGGCGCGCGGAAGTCAGAGCATCGTAGATGTCGGCGATTTGCAGGATGCGAGCCAGCAGCGGGATATCTTCGCCGCGGAGTTTGTCGGGGTATCCAGTGCCATCCCAGCGTTCATGATGGCTGCGGATGATCGGCAGTACGCCCGAAAGGCTCTTCATCGGTTTGCAGATGTTCTCGCCCATGGTCGTGTGCTGGCGCATCACTTCCCACTCTTCATCGCTGAGCGAACCAGGCTTGAACAGAATCGAATCGGGGATGCTGATTTTGCCGATGTCGTGCAGGTAGCCGCCACGATGTAGCGAGCGGATATCGGTGGGGGGAAGGCCCAACATCCTGCCTAGCGTCATGCTGTAGGCCGCGAGGCGTTGGCAGTGATGTCCGGTATGGCGATCGCGCTGTTCGACGGATTGCGCCAAAGCAAAGAGAATGGTTTCGGCTTCTTCGAGCGAATCGATGAGTGTTTTGTTGCGCAGCATCGCGCGGACACGCGTCCGGACGACCTGCGGTTGCAAGGGTTTCACCAGGAACTCGTCCGCGCCGGAAGAGATACCGGCTACTTCGCTTTCGACACTCTGAATGCTGGTGAGCATCAGGATGGGAATGAACTGAGTGCGGCGTTCGGTTTTCAGTTTGCGGCAGAACTCGAGGCCGCTCATTTCTGGCATCATCAGATCGACTACAACCAGGTCGACCTTTTCATGCGCCACCATTTCAAAGGCTTCTGAAGGACGCTTGGCTTCGAGAATCCGATAAGAGCCGCTCTTCAAAATGCCACGTAGAACACGGCGGTTGATTTCGACGCTATCCAGAATGAGAACTGTTGACGGCTGGCTCTCTTCTTCTAGGATGTCATCCCATACCGATAGCGCTGTCGCTTCGAATTCCGAAAGGATCGGGGCTGTCGATGGTTCTTCGTGCCTGGGTTTAACGTTTGAGATTGGCATCGCCCTGCTAACTTTCCACTACTGAAGGTTATCGGCGGACTCAGCCAAATCGTTTAGCCTGATCGGTCTTCTACCTGAGTGAATCTCTAGGTCAATTTCTCAGTGTGATTTTGCCCACATGACCGCCGATACTAAGGTGCTCGAACGCGGCCTTCGCCTCGTTGAAGTGGAAGTCCTTGGGGTCTACCACTGGCTTCAGGCGGTTTGAAGTAATGCTACGGTTCATCGATTCGAAGGTTTCGCGGCTTCCGACCATAACGCCCTGGAGCCGGATGTTCCGCATCAGAATCGGGATCAGATTCAGTTCGGTCGAATTGCCGGTCACCTGTCCGATGATGCTGACGGTGCCGCCCATGCGCACGGCCTTAAGCGACCGCGCGAGCGTGCCAGCGCCGCCCACCTCCACGATATGATCCGCGCCAACGCCACCGGTGAGTTCGCGGACGCGTTTGTCCCAATCGGGCGTTGTCTTGTAGTTGATGCCTTCCGTCGCGCCAACCGCGGCGAGCTTTGCGTCGCTTGACGAGAGTACGATCACCCGCGCGCCGTGCAGCTTGGCAAATTGCAGGGCGAAGGTCGAGACTCCTCCGGTGCCTTGGACGACGACGGTATCGCCCGTTTGGATGCGCCCCTGTTCGACTATCGCGTTCCAAGCGGTCACGCCTGCGCAGGGCAGGCAAGCGGCTTCTCTGTAGCTAAGATGCGCTGGGATCCGCACCAAGCCGCCAGCATCGAACACGGCGAAGTCACGGAGCATACCGTCGAGCGGCCCACCTAGGGTTGTGAGCTTTTCGCGACTGATACGCCCGCTATGCCAGCCTTGTGCGAAGATCGCACAAACGCGATCGCCGGACTTGACGCGCGTCACTCCGTCTCCGACCGCGATCACCTCGCCCGCGCCATCCGAACAGGGGATGAGTGGCAGCTTCTGGCGCGGATTGTACAGGCCTTGCACGGTCAGCCAATCGCGATAGTTGAGCGAAACGGCATGGATTCGCACGAGCGCCTGCCCGGGGCCCGGTGGCTCAGGATCCGGGCGATCCACAAGCTGCAGCCCTTCGAGCCCGAATTGTTGGATCCGCCAGGCTTTCATCGGTGTTCTATTGGCGAGTCTTGTTGCCGGATTGCTCGCGTTCGCGAGTGAGTTCCACGATGTCGACGCCTTGTGAGTGATCGCCCAACAAATGTTTCGCGAAATAATCCGCGCGGACCCAGAAAAAATAGTTCGCGAAATCGGCATAGCCGTGGCGTTTGCCCGGCAACACCACGAACTCGAAGCGCTTGTTGGCCTTGATCAGCGCGTCGGCCACGCGCAGGGTTCCGGCCATGTGGACGTTGTCGTCCATATCTCCGGTGGCCAGCATGAGATGGCCTTTGAGGTTGCGCGCCAGTTCGGAATTCTTCTCAATATTGTATTCGAACTTGATGTTGCCATCCTTGTCCGTGACTTCCTTGACGCCGTGATGCTTTTCAGACCACCAGCGGTTATAGACGTTGTTTTCGTGATTGCCGGAAGAGGAAACGGCGGCCTTGAAGAAGTCCGGATAAACCAGCATTGCCGCAGTCGACATGAAGCCTCCGCCAGAGTGGCCGTAGATACCGACGCGGTCGATATCGATCCAGGGGTTCTTGCGGGCGAGTTGCTCAATAGCGGATTTCTTGTCGGCGAGACCGTAGTCGCGCAGGTTGCCGTAGCCGTAGTTGTGATACCACTTCGAGCGCTGCGGATGTCCACCTCGATTGCCGACTTCGATCACGATAAATCCCAACTGGGCGAGCGCAATGTTGGCGCTGCGCGGCGTGAATGCCTTGGTCACCGACTCGGTCTGCGGACCCGGATAGACATACGCAATGATCGGATACTTTTTGTTGGGCGAAAAATCGAACGGCTTGTACATCACACCCTGTAAATCGGTGACACCGTCGTCGGCCTTGACTTTGAAGGGCTCGGGGGCGATGAAGCCAGCGTCTTTGAGTCCTGTGGCGTCGGTCTTTTCGAGATCCAGCACCAGCGTGCCAGCCTGATCGAACAGTGAGGATGAGGGTTCGCGATTGACGCGCGAATAGGTATCGACAAAGTAGCGTCCCGAGTCGGCGAGGGCGACGGTGTGGGTGCCGTTGCCCGGGTCGAGCAGTTTCACGTTCGAGCCATCGAGCCCGATGCGGTAGTGATGCTCGTAATAAGGATCTTCGTCGGTTTCACGGCCATTGGCGGTGAAGAACAGCGTGCGGGTCTTTTCGTCGATGTACTCGATTTCATCCGAATAAAACTCGCCGGAGGTGATCTGAGTTTTCAGCTTGCCGTCGCCATCGAAGAGATAGTAATGTCCCCAGCCGTCGCGTTCCGACCAGTGTACGAGTTCGGTTCCGTTGTTGATGAGGCGCAGCGGCTTGATTTCGAGATAGGTGTTGAGTCGCTCTTCCACAAGAGTCTTGACCTTGCCCGTTGAGGTGTCGGCGACGCAGACATCGATCTTGTGCAGATCGCGGCTGGTGCGGTGAAAGTAGAGCTTTGTGGAATCGTCGCTCAGCCACTTGGGTTCGGGTCCGCGAGATACAGGACCCTGGCCCTGCTGTTGTTCACCGGTCTCGGTGCTTCGTTCGAGCGTGTATTTGCGTGCGTTTTCGCGGTCTTTGTTGGAAACGGGCGAACTGTAGATGCCCAGGGACTGGTCTTTGAAAAGATCCGCTTCGATGGTGACTCGTGCTTTGCTTGCGAGATCGAAGACTTCGAGAATATTCAGCGTGACGTTGGTTTCGCCGGGCATCGCGTAGCGGTAGGATTCCAAAACGGGCCGTGGATTGGCCAGCGAGTTGATGACCCAGAGGTCAGAAACCTTGCGATTGTCGGCGCGGATGACGGAGAACTTGCGTGAATCCTTGGCCCAGAAGGCGGTCACGGCGGGAACACGCGGCGTCTTGTTTTTGTCGGTGAACTTGTACTGTTTCTTTTCTTCTTCGTTGAGGCGGCGGGCGTAACCGAAATTCTCTTCGCCATCGGTGGTGATGTGCGTTTCGACGATGGAGGCGTCGTCTTCTTTCTCGGTGGCCTTCAGGTAATTAGCCGCATCCATCGTGTAGAGATTGTGGCCGCGGGCGAAGACGACGGTTTTTTCATCGGGCGACATGGACGCCCAGCGCGTCTTCTTGAGAGGCTTGTGATCTGGCAGCAGGGCGAGCCTGGCGGATGCCAATTCGTATTGGAGGTAGACGGTTCGCGTCTTCGCTGGCGGGGTTTTGAGGGCATCCTTAGGGACGTCCTTGGGGGCTTCGGGCTTCTTCAATCCCGGAATTTCGGCATCCACCGGAACCGTTACTTCGAAAAACAGCGCCGCATCCTGATTGACGAGCCTCGCGTTCTGCATGGGCAGGTGCAGCGAATCATAAGGGATACGCAAAATCGCGGTGAGTTGGGCAGCAAGTTTCGAGTTGTCGAACAGCGGAGCTTTGGTCTTGCGCGTGGGATCCACGGCCAGCCAGCGCTTGCCTTGGGTGGTTTCGAAGGCATACCAGAATTTGTCGCTGGTTTCGAACCAACGCGGTTCGACGCCGAGATCGAAGACGATCTTCCCGACCTTCTGTGCGCTCCAGCGGGAGGCGAGTTCATAGTTGGCCTTGGTGACGCGCTCCATCGCGGGGGGCGCGGTGACGGGTTGTGCAAAGAGCGGGGCGAAGGAAAGAAGAACAGCGAAACGCATTCGCCGATTTTAGCGCGATGTTCTAGGCCGCGCGCCGCTTGCGCCAAGCGGAAAAGCGGCGCAGGCTGAGGGAGACGCCGGTCCAGACGAGGAATGCGCCACCGAGGGAGGCGAGTCCTGCGATGGTTTGTCCGGCCAAGCCGTAGTATTCACCGGTGTGGACGAAGCGCATCCAATTGCGCCATTGGCGGCCTTTTTCGAGGGTTTCAAAGGATTCCCACTTTACTGTTTTGGCCGATTGGCGGTCGTAGGTGAGGGTTCCGCGGCGCTGGGGTTGGCCGCCTGTGCCGCTGTCGATGGTGAAGACAAGGGGTGACCGGCTGGATACGGGCGTCCGCAGGGCGATAGTGCGCCATTCCGGATCCCGATGCATAGCGGTTGTGAGGGCGGCATCGATACGTTCGAAGGGCTGCTCGGATGTTTCTTCCTTCGCAGGCGTTGCAGGTTGGGCGGAAACACCGCCAGCCATCTGCAGCACGAGATTGCTCGCCCAGCCATAGCTGATCACCACGCCTGAAATCACCACCAGAAAGAGGGGCACAACGCACCAGATGCCAATGACATTGTGCCAGTTGAAGTCACGGGCTTTGCCAGTTAGCCGACCGCGGAACCACAAAACTGCGCGAAAGTGTTTCGGTGAGAAAACTTGTGGCAGCCAGAGATAGGATCCGCTGACGACTAAAAAGAGGAATCCGAGATTGGCAGCGCCCGTGATAGCGCGCCCGGTTGCGCGGCTTTCGCCTTGCAATGCGATCCAGCGGTGCCACTCTTTGACTGCGCCGAGAAAGCCTCTGACCTCTGTCGATGCCATCCCCAACTTTTCACCGGTATGGGTGTCGAAAAAGGCCGTGCCGGCGCGTCCTAGCGATACCGAAGCGGCTCCGCCAGGATCGGAAGAGATGGTGACACTGGCGGCTTTGGGCTCGACTGCGAGAATTTTTTCGATGGAGATTGGCCCTGTTGGCGAGGCGGAACGAAAGCTGCTGTCGGACCACGCGATGGTCTGTTTTTCGTACATCAACAGAACGCCGGTGACGGACATCGACATCACGATCGCGGCAGCAGTGACGCCGACGATGAGGTGGATCCAGAAGAGTATTCTCCGCATCGCCTAGGCGCCGGCAGGCTGATCGATACGGCTTTGCAGCCAAGCGCGGGCGATGGTCCAATCCCGCTTCACGGTGTTTTCGGAGACGGCCAGCAGAGAGGCGATCTCTTCCATGGTCATGCCTCCAAAGAAGCGGAGTTCGACGACCTGGCTCTTGCGGGAGTCGACGGTTTGCAACTCTTCGAGTGCCATGTCGAGTTCCACAAACTCACGGGAATAGGACTTTGCGACCATCATCGCGTTTTCGAAATCGACACGTGAGACGAGTCCCCCGCGCTTTTCGCAGTTGTGTTTGCGGGCATAGTCGACAAGGATACGGCGGATGGTGCGGGATGCCGTTACGAAGAAATGCTGTCGGCTCTGCCATTCCACCTGATGTGCCCCAAAGAGCCGCAGATAAGCCTCATGGACGAGCGCCGTAGCTTGCAGAGTGTGCTCGGGGCGTTCGCCGCGCAGGGCGATTTCCGCCATTTTGTGGAGTTCGCCGTAAAGAAGGTCGAGGACGCGCTCCTGCGATCCGCCATCCCCCGATGCGGCCTGCTGCAGCAGTAGAGTCAAGTCCGAGACGCTCACTGATTGACCACATTACCATGAAGGGATGCGCCGACGAGAGTTTTTGCTTGCTTCTGCGATTGGGGCGGCAGATCTGCGGGCAGCCACCGCTGACGCAACCCCAACCAACCTGCGCACCGCCAGTTTGCGAAATCTTGGGCGTTTTTCGGCGAGGCCGTTGGAGGCCGACCGCATCCGCGTCATGGCATATGGAGCGAAGCTCGAACCCGCAGGCCTGTTTGAGGATGCAATCACCCGCAAGCTGGCCCAACTTGATCCATGGACGAATTCGGGATCCATGATTATGGATATCGGCCTGCTGAGTAGAAGCGCACCATGGAGCGAGATGTTACTTGACCTGCATGAGCAGTTCGACATCGTTGATGCAGACGCCGACTTTTCCGCCTATCGATTGATCATTGTTCCGGATGCTGCAAAAGGCCCGAAGAAGCTGCAGGCGTACCGCAAGTTCGGAGGCTCCGTGTACACGCCGCCCGTGGGCATCGCGCGCGAGGCCTTTGCGGAGGCATTGCGGACTTATGTCCCGAAGCCCGCAGTCATCGCACTGGGTTTGCCGCCGGAGGCTGAGGTTACCTTCGTGGAACGACGAACGCCGGGAGGCATCCGGCGCGTGGGGCATGTGCTTTACTATCCGAACGACAAGCCGGGCGTACTGGAAAACGTGCAGCTATCGTTTCGATTGCCTCAACATCCTTTGGCTGTGATCACGATACCCGATCAACGGCCGATCGAGTTCGTTCACAACGAGTTCCTCACGACGTTCACGTTGGCGAAAGTAACCGGGCATCAGGCGATCGCGTTTGAATAGATAATAAGAGAGCATGTCCGCCGCCTCGGAAGTTCCGCAATCGATCGACCAGCTTGGAGAACGCACCTTCTCGTTCTATCCGGCTATCGTTGGGGTGGGACACAACGAATGGCTGTTTCGCGAAGCCACATGGTCTGAAGTGCTGGTTGCGAACGTGAAATCCGAGCAGGAAATCTGGGTTCCCAAGCGCTACATCGGCCAGATCGCCAAGGTGGACGAACCGATGGCGATTGTGGGGCTCACCAAAGAAATCGAGTTCCGGTCCGGTTCGATTGTGCCTCACACACGCCGCGTGATTGAGATGCCGCGTGCGGTGAACGAGGGTCCGAGGCCGGGTGCGGAACCAGTTCCTCAAGCGGCGCGAATGTCGGCAATGCAAAGCATCGCCGGTGTTTCGAGCGGGTCGGATTCTAAGATCGGCAAGATGCTGCTCATCGGTATCGCTGCCGCGGTGTTGCTGATGGTTTTTGTAGTTGGGTTCTTTCGCAGTTCGGACAAACGGATTTCATTCACGCCGGTGGTGCAATCGGAGATCGTCTTCACCGCACGCGACGACTACTTTGCGGTGGAACGGCGCTTGGGCAAGCCTGCGGAGGACAAGTGGAGATCCGATCAGGGCGAGATTCAATATCGGTACCTGTGGTATCCGGAACAAGGCATGGCCGTGATCCTGATGGGATCGGATCGCGACCGCGTCCAATACATCGGTGAGTTAGACAAAGAAGGCCGCGTCATTCACTCGGTCGATCGCAATATGGAACAGATTCTGCGGCGATTCAAGAAACCATAAAGGGGGCGCTTGCTATGCGCTGGATGTTGCTTCTCGCGGGCGCTCTATCTGCTCTCGCTCAGCCTAAGATTCTCAGTGTCCGTACACTTGCAACTGTGAGTGACAGAAGCGTCATCGCCAAGGGATCCGTGTTCGAGGTCATTGGCGAAGCGTTAGGCCCTGACTCGTCGGCTGACGTGCCGTATCCGCGCGAACTTGGCGGTGTCACGATTCTTCTCGGCAGTACCGAGGCGTTCCTGATCTCGACCTCCGCGAGCCGCCTGGTGGCCATCGCACCAAAGTCGCTCGCGACCGGCGATGCCTCCGTTGCGGTGCGCATCGACGGCAAGACCAGCAACGCGGTGAAGGTGAAAATAGTGGAAACGAACTTCGGCGTCGTGACCAATACCGGCTCCTTCGGAGGTCTCGCCGCAGGGCCGTTCAGTTGGGTTACGCCGATCGCCGCCGGTGGTGCGACGATTGAACTCGACGCCACCGGTCTAGGACCGGTTGCCGACGTCGCGGAAAATGACTTTCCGCCCGAGGCCAATCTGTACCCCGACGCGGTGTTGTCGATCGGCGACGTTGAGGTTCCGGTCAGCTATCTGGGGCGCAATCCATCGCGTCCAGGATTTGACCGCATCGTCGTCACGCTGCCGGCGGAGAGATTGCCGACAGGCTGTGCTGTGCCTGCGCGGATCCGAAACGGTGACGCCGTATCGTTGACGTTCACCCTGCCGCTGCTGGCCCCGGATCAGACTGTTTGTGTGCATCCCTTAGGACTTTCGCCCGAAGGCCTTTCGACCCTCGCCGACGGTGGCAGCATCGTCCGTGGGGGCTTCTTTCTGACGCGGCTCATCGGAGAGTCATTGGCCGGCGGACGCGTCTTTGAATCCAACACGGATGCCTTCTCTGGCGGTTTGGTTCGATATACCGCGGAATCGGTTGCGCTACAGACCGCGCAAACATTGATCTCCGGAGTCTATGATGCGAATGGCTGCGTGATCTACGATGCCGTCGACGGTCAACCCGGAACGTATCTCGACGCGGGCGACAAAGTGCAGTTAGACGATCCATCCTGGAACCTCGCGATCGCGCGTGGCATGGGCCTCTCGCTCCATCAATACAACATCATCCTCGACTCGACACCCGCCAACCCTTTCGTCCCGTCTCCCAAGTTGCGGTTCAATGCTGGTGCGCACAGGTTGACGGGGACGGGTGGTGCGGAGGTGGGTCCGTTTTCGGTGGAAATCAAAGTGAGTCCGCAGTTGAAGTGGACGAACATGGCGGCGACCACTG
>CAZCPL010000204.1:0-10228 GCA_964500255.1 uncultured Solibacteraceae bacterium
GTCGCGATCCACCACCTCGAAATAGGAAGTCCGCCCATGTTCCAAAGTCATCCGGATTGACTTCCATTGCCAGCCAGTCTTCTTGACCGGAGCGATATGTTGGCTCTTGTAGTCGCCAGCAACCAGCGTGATGCGGGTCGAGCCACCATCCTTGCCATTGGTCTCGTTGAGGTCGCCACGCAAGAGAACATGGATCCAGAACTTCGGCATCTTGAACTTGTCCGAAGTCAACGAACCCGTCAACGATCGCAGCCCATGCCTCGACACAAACGCCTGCCCTGACGTCTGCCAGGCCGCACGAAAGAGTTGATCGCTGGCGCGCAGTGCAATCTTCGGAGGCGCGACGCTCATCTGCGCCATGATCGCCGTCGCCTTCTCGCGAATCGTCGTAGCTGCCGCCTCACGTGCGGGGCTATCGATGACCGTCTCGCGAAAATACGTGCTGTGCATCATGCCCGCGATGCCATAGTACTCGCGTGTCGGCAGTGGATCGAACTTGTGATCATGGCAGCGCGCACACGAAAGAGTCAGACCGAGAAACGCCTTACTGAGAACGTCCACCTGATTGTCCACAACATCGCTGCGCGTTTTCACTGAGTCGGTTGCTGAGTTCAACACCTCTCCGAACCAGAACATGCCGGATGCGATCGGCGATTCCCAATGCGCACCATCGCGAGAGATACGCGGTTTCGGCAGCAGATCGCCCGCAAGGTGCTCGCGAACGAACTCATCGTAAGGCAGGTCTTCGTTCAACGCGCGGATCACGTAGTCGCGATAGCGCCAGGCATCGAGCTTATCGTTGTCGTATTCGTGCCCGTTGGTTTCCGCAAAGCGGACAAGATCCAGCCAGTGACGCGCCCACCGCTCGCCATAATGGGGCGAGGCGAGCAATCGATCGATCACCCGCTTGTCGGCACCGGCCGCAGCGTCGGCAAGATAGGCGTTCACTTCCGCAGGCGTCGGAGGCAACCCTGTAAGATCGAAGGTCACGCGTCGGATCCAAGCTCGCTTGTCGAGCGGCACGCCTCGAGTCATGTGCTCGTCAATCGTATTAGATGCAGGCTTCAACGGCTGAAAGGCCCAATGCGGAGGCTGTTCTTTCTTCGCCGTCACAGCAGCGGGAATCGCCAAGCCGGAAATCGCCAAGCGAGGATCGGCTGCGCCGCTCTCAATCCAAGTTTTGAAATCCGCAAGCACGCCAGGCGCCAGCTTGCCCGATGGCGGCATCTGCAGCTTGCTTCCGGGCGTGTACAGCAACGCCTTGAAGAGAAGACTCTGTTCCGCAGGCTGGCCCGGCAAAATCGCCGCGCCGGAATCACCACCGCGCTGAAGCCCCGCGGCGGTATCGAGTCGCAGCCCTCCGAACGGAGCTTTCAGATTCGCATTGTGGCAACCGTAGCACTTTTCCACCAGCACTGGCCGGATCTTTTGCTCAAAAAAGTCGTCGGACACGAGCAACACAAAGAGCGCTACGGGATGCATCTTATTTGTAGGCAGCCACGCCGGTCACGCGCTCGCCAATCACCAGAGTGTGGATATGATCGGTGCCTTCGTAAGTCTTCACCGTTTCCAGATTGCAGAGGTGGCGCATGATCGGATAATCCTCCATAATGCCGTTGCCCCCGAGCAAATCACGGCTCGAACGCGCCACATCGAGAGCGATCGCGACGTTGTTCCGCTTTAGCATCGAGATGTGCGCGGGATCGATCTTGCCTTGATCCTTCAGCCGGCCGCAGTGCAATGCCAGCAACTGGGCCTTGGTGATCTCGGTGATCATATCGGCGAGCTTCAACTGCACCAGTTGATGCGAGGCGATCGGCTTATCGTCGAACTGCTTGCGCGTGACCGAATACGAACGCGCGGTCTCGTAACAATCCATCGCCGCGCCAATCACGCCCCAGCCGATACCGAACCGGGCCTGCGACAAACAAGCCAACGGCGCCTTGAGCCCTTTCGCCTTCGGCAACATCGCGGACGCAGGCACTCGGCAATCGGTGAACGCAAGGCTCGACGTCACCGAGGCGCGCATAGAAAGTTTGCCATGCAGTACTGAAGTCGTAAAGCCAGGGGTGCCCTTTTCAACAATGAATCCGCGGATGCTGTCATCCGGAACCCGCGCCCAGATCACCGCGACGTCGGCGACGCTCCCGTTCGTGATCCAGGTCTTCTCACCATTGAGCACATAGCTGTCGCCGTCTTTGACCGCACGCGTCAACATGCCGGCGGGGTTCGATCCGAACATAGGCTCGGTTAGGCCAAAGCATCCGATGGCCTCGCCCGATTGGAGTTTGGGCAGCCACTGTTGTTTCTGCTCTTCGGATCCGTATGCGTGGATCGGATACATAACCAGCGCGCCCTGCACCGAAACGAAGCTGCGCAAGCCTGAATCGCCGCGTTCGAGTTCTTGCATGATCAGTCCATATTCGACGTTGCTCATGCCCGCACAGCCATAGCCTTCGAGGTTCGCACCGAAAAACCCGAGGCGACCCATCTCGCCGATCAAGTGCTTGGGAAAGGTGCCTTCTCTGAAGTGATCTTTGATGATCGGAACAATTTGATCGTCGACGAACTGACGCGTCGTTGCGCGCACCATCAGTTCCTGTTCGGAAAACTGCGAATCGATGAGAAGGTAGTCCACTCCTGGGAAGCGTGCCATACTCACCATTCTATTCCACGGCAAGTATGAGAGACTCTTTCGAACACCTCGCAGGGAGGAGCCGAAGTGGACTCGCTGTTGCAGAGACCTCGGAGAGTGGATGATCCGACTCTGCGGGATTGACTTGACTGACTGGCGACGGGGAGTCATACCCGAATCCACACTTGTGTCGTGATGGCGGGGTAGAGCGACGAAAGCGACTGTTTTCTTGCGATCCGGCTGGTAGGATCTGTCCGCCAACATAGGATATCGCCTTGACGCAAGGGCGGGAGATGGACAATGAAATTCGCTGCATTCACGATGTTTCTTCCGATCCTCGCCTTCGCGCAGGGCGACATCGAGATTCAGTATGTAACGTCATCGGTGAGCTTCGAACAGGGTGCACCGGTTGCCGGAGGACTGACGACGCTCTTTGTCCGAGGCTTAGGTTCGATGGGCGTCCCTGAAGCCGGGAAATCCGGCTCCAGGGAAAGTTGTCGACTAAGCGAAGGCCCGGCGCAGAATCTCAAGACTCTTCGGCACAGCGGTCGCCGCCGGTTCGTTGCCTTCCATTTCCAGCGAAACATAACCGTGAAAACCCGCATCCCGCAGAATCTTCGCGATCTTCACATAATCCAGATCGAGTGTGTACCAGACACCGCCGCCATGATAGGTCTTGGCCTGCACGATGGTCGCGTTCTTCGCCAGCTTCGCGATTTCCGGATACGGATCCCCCGGGTGATTGCCCGTATCGAGGTTGATGCCGAGCCACGGCGAGTTCACACGCTTCCAGATGTCCAAAACATTTTCGACCTTCGTCGTAAGGCCCCAATGATTCTCTAGCGCCATCATCACGCCTGTCTTTTCCGCGTGAGGAAGGCACTGTTGAATCGAATCGATACACCACTTGAAGGCGTCCTCATCGGTGTAGCCCGCGATGGGCGGCTCATTGCCCTTCACCTTCATGAGATCGTCGAAGCTCTTGATTGTCTTCCAGCGGCCCGAATTCAGGCGAATGCAAGGGATGCCTAACTGCGCGGCGACATCCATGCAATGCTTCGTATGGTCGATCATCCGCTGCCGCTCAGCGGCATCGGGCGAGACGAAATCCTGGTGGATCGAAAGCAGCACAAGATCCAGGCCGTTCTCGAAGGCCATACGCTTGAGGTTGTTGCAGTATGGCGCCGTATCGTTGTCCATCTGCCGGTGCAGAATCTCAACGCCATCGAAGCCGAGACGGGCGGCTTCTTGGATCACATGCTCGATGGGCGTACGCTCGCCCTTGAAGTGCCAATAAGAATACGACGACACAGCCAAACGGATGCGCTTCTTCTGTGCCTTGGCTGCGGGACTCTGTGCGCTCGCAAGCGCCGCGGCCGCAGGCGCAAGCAGCGCGGAACGACGGGATATCTTCTGCATGAGTTCAATCTTATAATGAAGCGGTGATTGCAGCGCTGTTTCTTTGGCTCGCGCAGGGCGAGATCGTCCTGGGGACATCAACGCGGCGCGAATCCTGGCGACATACGAACTCGAACAGAATCTGAGACCGGACAATGCGCTGAAGTGGCTGCAGGGCGTAACGGAGCCCTCCCCCGCGATCGAGCGGCTTCGCGCACTGGCGAATCGGGCCATGGCGCAACGGATCTACAAGAAGCTCGATGCCGGATCCGCCGAGAAGCACGCACTCATGGCAGCCCTCCATTTCGCGGCCGGCCGGTATCGCGAAGCGTTCTCCTGCTTCCGAAAAACTCTACAACTCGCACCTGACTTTCCACAAGCTCACTCGGCCATCGCGGAGATCTACCGCCGAACCGGACATCCGGATTGGGCAGTCATCGAAGCGCGATTGGAGATCCAAAATCCGAGTTGGTGCAGTTTGCGGATTGTTGGGAAAAGCTCGACATCCAAGCCCACATCGCTCGCGAACGGAGAGAATATGCAAAAGCCCTGGAGTTGTCCCGCAAAGCGCTTTCTCTTTCCCCTGACAACGCTGCGGTGGAACGAGGACTCGCGCACACGCTGTTTCTCGACAAACAGTACGCGGAATCTCCGCCACTGCTGCACCGGTCCCTTCATTTCGAGCGAACGATCGCGCTACTGGAACTTGGCGAACCCCAGCAAGCCCTAGCAACTCTTGGAGTGACGGAGGATGAGGTCGAAAATGCGAAGCTGCCAGGCCGCATCTACATTGAGCTCAGCAAGCCGATGATGGGTATTCCCAAAGTGCAAGCTCTTGCCGGCAAGGACATCGACGGCAGCCTGCACGAGATACTCGGGCGCGCCTACCAGACGCTGCATCAGCCCAATCCCGCCGGGTTCACAATGCGTGCGGCGGGCCTCAGAAATCAAGAAGCGCTACGATGCGGAAATGGGCTTGGAAATCGGTCGGCCAACTAAGTAGCGGGCGCAGAAACGCTATTCTTTCTTCAGCTTTTCGCGAAAGTCAGTGCGCGCGGTGCGAATCATCTCCGCAAGTTCACCCTTGTTCACGAAGTTTCCAGTCTTGCGCTTCTCTTCCATTCGAAACTGGCCCGCGTGGGCACTGAGATAGATATCGCTGGGCATCGCCTCAAGCAGATCGAAGGTTCGCTCGAAATCCTCAACAAGATTGGGATATTTGGGATTGCCCTTGAGCTTGTAGTCCGGCGAGGACACGCTGCACACGAAGACCACATCGTGTTTGCGCTCGATGCGGGTCGTCCAAGTCGTGCAGCCCTTCGTGTGCCCCGGCGTGATGTACGCCTTCATATCGATGTCGCCCAACACCAGCCGCTCCCCAGGCTCAATGATGCGATCCGCCTTCACTGGCTCGAACTCAAAGCGATCTTGAAAAGCGAAGTCGCCCTTGCCTCCACGCGCCAGCAGCGCGGCGTCTTCTTTCGAAGCCAACAACTGCGCCTTGGGAATCAGCCGCTTCAGTTCCGCCAGTCCCGCTGCATGATCGTAGTGCGCCTGCGTCAAGAGCAGATAGCGGATGCTGTCCAGTTTGAATCCCAGCTTCTTCACGTTCGCCACGATCTGGGGCACCGTCTCGCGAAACCCGCTGTCGAGCAAAACATGTCCCTTGGGCGAAGTCAGCAGAAACGAAGTCACATCGTTCGCGCCGACATAGTAAAGGTTCCCTGAAATGCGGAACGGTTCAACTGGCTTGTTCCAAGCCTCATTCGCTGGAGTGTATGTCTGCGCCAGCAACGCCAACGCCATCAGACTCAACAATGTTTTAGTGCCTCTCTTTTGCTCAGATTCGAAAGCCCAGCGTGGGACTCAACAAACTCAACCACCGCGCGCGCGTCCGTGTAAGCGTATTGTCGCAACGCCCAACCGATGGCCTTGCGAATGAAAAACTCGGGAACGTTCGCATTCGCCGCGCAATATTCGAACAGCCGCTCGACATCGGTCTTTTCCTTGTACAAAATCTGGTGGATGATGGCGCACCGCCGGATACCGCAACACCAACTGCGCCACGCAGTGCGTCGAAAGCGTATCCACGGTGTCCCACCAGGCCTTCGTTTGTATCAACTCGCGAAGCAGCCGCAAACTTACTCCGGAAAGCTTCGACGGGGAGCGATCGAGCAGTTCAATAGCGGCATGCTGGTATTCGCGTTCAGGCATATTGAGCAACGCTTTGCGCTCGGGCGTTGGGATGCCCAAAAAGGGAAACTGGCCTCGCAGGTAACTGCGCATTGGCGTTGCCTGGGCGGCATTTCGATTCGTCTCGAATCCCTCACTCACCCGCTTGACGAAAGCCTCTGGTTTCAAGGAATCATCTTCTTCTCGCAGGCCTTCACCTTTTCCTGCGCTTGCGCCAGACGCTTGCGAGTGTAATCATTGGGCGGATCCCAATTCTTGAATCGCACCACGTTGTTCTGGTAAAGGTTGCGAGCTTCGCCCCAATGGCGGTTGCCGAACAGCATGTCTCCGTAAAGCTCGTCGTGATCGGCGGCCAGATGAAACGCATACAGAGAGGGCCGCACCGTCTTCAGAATCGTTGTGACCTGTGGCAATGCGCGGGTGACGCACTCGCCTGCTGCGTTCCGATCTCCGGCATCCAGAAACAAACGTCCGGCCCGATTGAGCTTTGAGATCACAATGGCGCGCACAGCAAAAGTAGAATCAATCGCCAGAGGAACACTCGCCGCGGAGGCAAACAGATCGGCCGCGGATCCTTCTGGCAGTGCTGGAAAAGCCGCGGGCTCAATCCAAACTCGCGCCGTCGCAATTTGCGCCGAATCCCCGGCTTTGCCAAACGCTTCGATCGCGGTCACAGCGTCGCCCTCTTCCATCGCAACTTCCCCAAGCTTCTTCCAAGTTTCCGTGGATGCCGATCTCGTAGCCGCGGCGCGCAACTCAACAATCTGCCTGGGCCGGCTGAACTTCGACAGATCGACGGGCGCTTCCGCACAAGCCGCCAAAAACACCAACGCGAAGAAAACCCCGTATTTCACCGCTCAAACACCATATGCGAAGGCGTCAAGCCACGCTCGTTGCAATGCTCAATATAGAGAGCACCATAGCTTTTGGTGGAAAAGTCGGCTTCCGAGAATCCCAACTCTTCCGCCGTGGCGTCGATCCAATCCGGCGGACCTTCCAACTCAATGAAGTTCCCAATCGGCGTCTCATCCACGGTCACCACTCCCGCGCCGCCATTGCGTCTGTATTCCGTGCGGAACTTCTCATAGTGAAACATCGGCTTCAACCCCAGCCGTTCAAGAATGCGCTTCACTGCAAACGTGCCCGACAACTCGTCTTCGAGTTCCTCGCGGCTCTTGTACTTCGATGTTTCCGCTTTGCCCTTATACGTGAGCACGTGCGTACCGTGGCTTTCGCGCAACCGCACGATCTCACCGGAAGATTTCAACATTCGCTCAGGTGTATCCCAAACCGTGTTGCGTTCCAGCGACCGACCGACCGCTTCATCGAAGCCCCGCACGCGCAAACGGGCTTCGATCTCTTCCACATCCCCAACCCGAATCTTGATCTCCGTCTCGACGCTTGTGGAAACCGCGTTGGTCGTCATTTGACTATTATGCATCGATTGCGCCCCTGATATCATTGCGGTTTGCATGAAGATCGTCGACATCCGGCCAACTACCGTCACAGTCCCTCTTGAAGCTCCTCTCCGCCACGCCAACGGCTGCCATTGGGGTCGCTTCGTGCGCACGATCGTTGAGATCGAAACCGACAACGGCATCATCGGCCTTGGAGAGATGGGCGGAGGCGGCGAGTCCGCTGAAGCCGCCTTTCGCGCCATGAAGCAGTATCTCGTGGGCCGCGATCCCGCGCGCCTCGAAGAGATGCGCTTTCTCATCTGCAATCCCACCGGCTCGCTGTACAACAACCGGACGCAGATTCTTGCGGCCCTTGAGTTCGCCTGCCTCGACATCTTGGGCCAAGCTTGGGGTGTACCTGTTTGCGACATCCTCGGCGGCCGCCTGCGCGATCGCGTACCGTTCGCGTCGTATCTCTTCTATCGCTATCCGAATCCAAGAACCGGTGAAGGCGAAGTACGCACCGTCGATCAAATGCTGGCCTGCGCCCACGCACTCGTTGCCAAACACGGCTTCACCACACACAAGCTGAAATCGGGCGGCTTTCATCCCGACTACGAACTCGAAGTCTACAAAGCGATCGCCGCCGAGTTCCCACACCACAAGCTACGCTTTGACCCCAACGGCGTGATGTCCGTGGAACAGGCGATCCGCTTCGGACAAGCAATCGAAGGACTCAACAACGACTATCTTGAAGATCCAACCTACGGCTTGCACGGCATGCGGCGCGTGCGCGAAATGGTGCGGATCCCGCTCGCAACCAACACCGTGGTCGTTGGTTTCGAACAACTCTCAGCGAACATTCTAAATACTGCCGTGGATGTGATCCTGCTCGACACGACGTTCTGGGGCGGCATCCGCGCCTGCGTCAAAGCGGCTGGAGTCTGCGAGACTTTTCAAATCGGCGTGGCCGTGCACTCTTCCGGCGAACTCGGGATTCAACTCGCCAGCATGCTGCATCTCGGAGCAGTGATTCCCAATCTGACCTTCGCCGCCGATGCCCATTATCATCAACTCGCCGATGACATCATCGAAGGTGGACCGATGCGCTACGAAGGTGGATCCATCGCAGTGCCCAATGGTCCGGGACTCGGCGTGAAACTGAATCGCGACAAAGTCGGCGAGTATGCGGAGTTGTATAAGCGACTGGGGTCGTATCCATACGATATGGATCCAGGACGCCCTGGTTGGTTCACACTCGTACCGAATGATCGCTGGGCCGATCCTACCGACGCGCGAGTTCCAACGATCCCCTGTTGAACTACGAAGGTCCTAGCCGAGCAAGGATCCACGTCCTGCTGCCGCGCAATGCGGCTGCACGGCTGTCGAACATCGGGTTCTGGATCGAGCGTGACAACCCCGGAACGCCCGGCATGACTTACCATCTCAGCGAGCAGTGGCTTCGGCAGAACGGATGCAATCCGGACAAGGCACGCTCAATCGAAATCGGAAATTTGCGAAATTTCCTCGCTTGACAAAACGGTCAGCCGTTTATGGTGCGGCACGATGTCGTACGCCTTTCACCACCGCTGCGAGTCGGTTGCCTACGCCTTGACCGCCTTGGCCAATGAGAAGGAGTATTTTGCAGAGATCTCCGAAGCCTATTGGGGCACAACGATTTCTTTCCCTTCAACCGAAATGAGTTGAAAGGTTCGACCCGGCCGGATTTCAGATCGTTGAAAAACTGAAAAACTTTGGTCGGATTAGCCTTCGGCGCGGCCGGAGATGATGATCGCCACGGGAATCGAGCCGATCTTGCGAATGAGCACCCAGTCATGCTCTCCTTCTTTGGTCAGGCTGGGCGTTGCCACGTCGGCCTTCCACATGCTCAGAATCAGCGGATGCGTGGTTCCGGAAGCCTTGCGTCCGATGGCCATCAGCGTGTCGAATTTGGGCGTCGAGTCTGGATCTTTATCTTCGGCAATAGACCCCAATACGACGAAATCGCGTTGTGGAGCGACGCCCTGATGGTCGCCGGTGATCGGAAACTGGCTGTACCGCAGAGTATAGAGCCCCGCCTTGATTGCTTGGCCGCGACGGTCGGAGGCGGCGGCTGAAAACGAGATCACGCCGATGAGCGCGCCGTGCGGCAACTCCGGCAGGGTGATGTTTTGTTCGGCGCTCTTGGCGTCCGCCGGTAGCGCGGTCCGCAACCAGATTTCTGCGTAGACTTTGCCTGTGCCGTCAACGATCTTGGTGCCGGAGGCTTCGAGGCTGCCCTTCAGTGCGGCTGCCGGTTCCGGAAGCGCGCCTCCGGGTTGTGCTTTGAAATCACCATCGGCGAACAGGGACGCGGCGAGTGAGAGTGCAAGGATGATTGGCTTCATTGAGTCCACCTAACTAGATGATCCCGCATTCCTCCGGTTACAAGATTTGGTCTTAATTTCCCTCAATGCCTTTCGAGCTGCGGTATCGTTGAATCCAGGGGAAGCTGCGTCTGCGAATTCAATTGCTCGGAGCCTTCCGTGTCACCATCGGCGACGTAGTTGTCGACGAATCGCGGTGGGCACGGAAAAAGGCCGAGACGCTGATCAAACTCCTGGCA
>CAZCPL010000205.1:0-10227 GCA_964500255.1 uncultured Solibacteraceae bacterium
GTTTGCGAGAATTTAGCGGAGCCAGCAAGCCCAATTCCCGCATCGGCGCAATACGATTCTGGGTCGGAAACACAACATCCCAACCCGAGTTGCCGCTCATGACTTTGCCAAACATCTCTTCGTTGTTTTCGTAAGTCCCATAGCGGACCTTCACTCCATACTCGCGTTCGAAGTCCGTCAACACCGAGGGCGCGATGTAGTCGCCCCAGTTCATGACGTTCAGTCGAGCGCGCACGGGTCCTCGGGTGCATCCCGCAAGACCAGTCATCGAAAGAAAGAAAAGCCGCCGGTTCATGTCCGCTGCTGCAGCCTTTCGGAAGCGACAATCAGGATGCCCAGGAATAACACCAACAGCGTCGAAATTGCATTCACTACAGGACTCACACCGCGCCGCGCCATCTGATAAACCACCATCGGCAGCGTCTCGGAATCAACACCGGCAACGAGCGAAGTGATCACGTAGTCATCGATCGAAACCGTGAACGCCAACAAAGCGGCTGCGATCACGCCAGGCAAAATCGCAGGCAGAGTGACCAATCGAAAGGCCTGCCATTCCGTTGCGCCAAGATCCATGGCCGCTTCTTCGAGTGAGGCGTCAAAGGTCCGCAGGCGCGCGATCACCGTGATCACAACGTAGGCAAGACAGAAAGCGACATGCGCGAGGATCACGGTGTGCATCCCCAGTTGCAGCCGTAGAAATCGAAAGATCCATTGATACAAAGCCAGCAGCGAAACCCCTGTGACGATCTCAGGCGTCACCAAAGAGAGATACAGCGAACCGGCCAGGATCGGGGCCTTGCGCTTCCAGAGTCCGTAGGCGCAAAGTGTTCCTGCCGTGGTCGCGATCGCGGTGGAAGCCAGCGCAATCCACAAAGAATTCCACGCGGATTCCACCAGGACATCGTTAGCAAAGGCTAGTCTGTACCATTCGAGCGAGAATCCCTGCCAGACGGTAAATTTGGAGGCATTGAAGCTGAACGCCGCAAGCACCAGCAAGGGCACATGCAAGAACGCATAAACACCGACGGCATAGGCCGAGAGCCAGCGGGAACTCTTCATAGCAACTGGTCCTCGCCTTTGCGCAGAAACAGTTTCAACAGGATCATCACCAGCGCCATCAGCACCAGCGAGCACGCCGCTCCAAACGGCCAATCGCGCGCACCCGTGAACTGATTCTGCACCACGTTGCCGATCATGATTGTCTTACTACCGCCCAACAGATCGGGCGTCAGATACGCACCGATGCAGGAAATAAACACCAGTATGGATCCCGCCCGGATGCCAGGCATCGACAACGGCAGCATTACTTGCACAAACGCCACAAACGGACGCGCACCAAGATCCGCAGCAGCCTCAAAGAGCGATTTATCGAGCCGTTCGAGTGTTGTATAGAGAGGCAGCACCATAAATGGCAAGTATCCGTAGACAAGCCCCAGAACAACGGCACCATCGTTGTAAAGCAGTGGCAGAGGCTCGCGGATTACCCCCATTGCGAGCAACACCGTGTTGATCAACCCCGTGTCGCGCAGCAGGAACATCCACGCATAGGTCCTGACCAGAAAGCTCGTCCAGAACGGCAGCATGACCAGATTCAGATAGAGATTGCGGCGTGCCCCAGACCTCGCGATGAACAGCGCCAGCGGATAGCCAAGCACGAGACAAAGCACGGTCGAGAGCAATGAGATCGCGAATGAGCGCATCAGGATTCCGCCATAGAGCGGGTCAAACAACCTCTGATAGCTCTCGAATGTCCACGGCATCTCGACGCCACCGTAGATGCCACGACTCATCAGGCTGTAGGCCAGAATGATCGCGAGCGGAACCAGAAAAAAGACAAAGTTGAGGGTGCGCGCGGGCGCGAGGAACCAAGTGCGCAGGCGGTTCATGATCCGAACCGCAACTCATCGGCGGAACGCCACCACACATAGACCGCATCGCCCTCACGATAGCCATCGGCTGCGACTTCGGCCACAATCCTGCCACCCAAGGCAGTCACCGTTTCGACATGGACACAGTTGCCGAGAAAAACGGAATGGCTCACGCGGGCCTGCAGGATCCGCACATCGCCTTCCGGCGCAACGCGGCCAATTCGAGTCGCTTCCGGACGTACACCTGCTTTGCCACCATCGATCCAGTTCACGGCACCCAAAAACCCGGCGACAAACGGCGTCGTGGGATGCAGATAGATCTCGTGCGGCGTCCCGATCTGTTCAACCTCGCCCTTGTTCATCACGGCGATGCGATCGGATAAAGACAAAGCTTCTTCCTGATCATGCGTGATGAAGACAAAGGTAATTCCTGTGCGGCGCTGCAACGCCTTCAATTCCAGGCGCACAGACTTGCGCAGATTTGGATCGAGCGCGGACAGAGGCTCATCGAGCAACAGCACTTCAGGAGTCAGCACCAACGAACGCGCCAGCGCCACGCGTTGCTGTTCGCCACCGGAAAGCTGCGCGGGCATGCGCGATTCCTTGCCGGTCAACTCCACCATTTCCAGCGCCTCGTCGACCTTGGCATCGTAATCGGTCTCGCCGCGGCGCTTCAGGCCAAACTCGACATTGCCGCGAACCGTTAGATGCGGAAACAATGCATAGCGCTGAAACACGGTATTGATCGGACGTTGATAAGGACGCAGGTTTTGTATGGGGTTGCCGCGCAGCAGGATCTCGCCGCTGGTCGGCTCATCGAATCCCGCGATCATGCGCAGTGTAGAGGTCTTGCCGCAACCGGAGGGTCCGAGAATCGAATAGAAAGCCCCTGCCTCAACGGCAAGGGAAACCCGATGAACCGCTCTGTGGCCGGGATAGTGCTTCGAAACGTCGCGAAGCTCGAGGACTGCTTCCATGTTTGATGTGAATCACATCATAACGCGATCATGCCATGCGTTTGTAACCACTGGCAAAATAAAGCAGTGGATCGCCGCTTGAGGTATCGCAGGCGACAACCTCAGCTAGAAAAATCACATGGTCTCCAGCCTCGATGGTCTGTCGAACCGCGCATTCCATCCAGCCGATCGCCGCGCCAAGAAGCGGCACACCGGTGGTGGTACCAGGGCTCCAGTCCACACCTTGAAAACGCCCTTCGGGCAAAACCGCGAAGCGATTGGAAAGGTCCTGCTGTTGATCCGAGAGAAAGCTCAACCCATAGTGACGGCTTTCAAGAAATTGCGGTAGCAGAGAACAACCGCGATCGATGCAAATCAAAACCAGCGGCGGGTCGGCGGAAACAGAGGAAAACGAATTCACCGTAAGCCCGTGGGGCTGGCCGGAGGAATCGAGAATTGTCGCGACGGCCACACCCGTTGCAAAGCGGGAACAGGCTTGGCGGAAGGATGGACGGGAAACCGGCATTCTTGACAAGGGCTTAAACCCAATCTTATCATTGGGTTTGGATTGTCTGTCATCTGGCAGGGTGGGCAGCCTTCTTTGGAGGACGGTTTTGATCAAGCTCGATATCATTAACGAAGTAGTGAACCGTACGGGTATCACCAAAACGAAGGCGGAAATGGCCGTGGAAACCGTTTTCGAAAGCATGAAGCGTGCCTTGACACAAGGTGAGCGAATTGAACTTCGCGGCTTTGGTATTTTTAACGTGCGGCCACGCAAAACGGGCATCGGCAGAAATCCTCGCACCGGCGCAGAAGTAGCCATCCCTCCAGGCAAAGCGGTTCGCTTCAAGCCCGGCAAAGAACTGCAAGCCCTCCATTAACCCCACATGTCCCTTCCCTCAGACGGGAACCCGGCGGAAACTTCGCTGCCGCCCTTGAGCAACGAGGCGGAACGGGCCTTTCGGCCCTCCCGCCAGATCGTCGTGCCGGCTGCCCTGCTCGCGCTGACTCTGCTGACGACGACCATTGCCGGGGCGGACATGATGTATCTGTTCCGTCGCGACCTTGCCTTTACGCTCGATTTCGAACGCTACGGTCTGCTGCTGCAGAATCCCCGCATGCTCGCCGAAGGGCTCATTTTTTCTATCCCATTGCTGCTGATCTTGTTCGCACACGAGATGGGGCATTTTCTCGCCTGCGAGTATTATCAGGTGGACGCGACCTATCCGTACTTCATTCCCTTTCCCACGCCGATCGGAACCATGGGTGCATTCATCCGTATCCGCGCGCCGATTTACACCCGCAAGGCGTTGTTCGATATCGCCATCGCTGGCCCGATCGCTGGCTTTCTGGTGTTGCTGCCGGTACTCATTGTCGGCGTGACGTTGTCCAAGGTACACACCAATCTCGCGAACGATTCCGATCTCGTGTTCGGCAACCCGGAACTGATCCGGATTCTCACTTCGTTCTTGTTCCCGGGAATCAATAACGAGGACATTTACCTGCATCCCTGCGCCCGCGCCGCCTGGGTCGGTTTGCTGGCCACCGCCTTGAACCTGCTGCCCATTGGGCAACTTGACGGCGGCCATCTGGTTTACGCATTTACCGGTGAGTTCAGCAAGCTGTTGTATCGTATTGCCTGGTTTGGGGTGCTTTGTCTAGCTGCGTTTTTTTCCTGGCGCACGTGGCTCATTTGGGCTGTGCTGTTGCTCTTTCTTGGCATGCGTCATCCCGCGATCTACGATTCCGCACCGCTCGGCCTTAAGCGAGTTCTATTGGCGTTTCTTGCCCTCGTGATCTTCTTGCTTTCTTTCTCCCCAATTCCCGTTACTTTTCACTGAGACATGCGCATTTCGGCCACCATCATCACTTACAACGAGGAGCGAAACATCGCGCGAGTGATCGAGAGCCTGCGCTGTTGCGACGAGATCGTTGTCGTGGATTCGGGCTCCAGCGACCGAACCTGCGAACTGGCCGAGAAACTGGGCGCCCGCGTCATC
The DNA here is from genome assembly GCA_964500255.1 of uncultured Solibacteraceae bacterium. Classification (GTDB taxonomy): domain Bacteria; phylum Acidobacteriota; class Terriglobia; order Bryobacterales; family Bryobacteraceae; genus F-183. The sequence goes on from CAZCPL010000205.1 coordinate 4,828, forward strand.
GACAGCCCCTGGCCCGGCTATGCAAAGCAGAAGAATCTCGCAGCGGAAAAAGCGGCGAACGATTGGATCCTTTCGGTCGATGCCGACGAGGCGATTAGCGAAGGTCTTGAAGCCGAGTTGTGGCACATCAAGAAACAGGGGCCGGAATTCGACGCCTACACGATGCCGCGCATGGCGCAGTATCTGGGCAAGTGGATACTGCACAGCGGCTGGTATCCCGATCGAAAAGTGAGGCTCTACCATCGAGAAAAAGCGACTTGGAGGGGAGATTTCGTGCACGAATCCTTACACGCGACTGGAAAGATCGGGCACCTCGAAGGCCAGATTCTCCACTACACTTGTGACTCTCTCGCCGAGCACATGAAGACAATGGATCGTTACACAACGCTCGCCGCGGAACAGATCGTCTATCAGAAAAGGAAGATCACCCTGCTGCGCTTGATCGTGGATCCGCCCTGGACTTTCATCCGGACATACTTCCTCAAGGCGGGATTCCTCGACGGGCTGGAAGGCTTGGCGATCGCCTACATGGCCGCCTTCTACAACTTCTTAAAGTACGCCAAAGCGCGGTTCATGAGCCGTGATTAGAAGTCTGCACATCGATACCGGGCGCGAGATGCGTGGCGGCCAATGGCAGGTGCTGCAACTCGTTCGCGGACTCGCCAAGCGGAACGTCGCCGCGCGGCTGCTGGCGAGAGGCCCACTGCTCGACGCCGCTCTGGCGGAAGGCTTGGATGCCACATTGTTACCGAACCCATTCGCACTGTCGGCCGCGGTGAAGGGATTCGACCTGATCCATGCGCACGACGCCAAATCCCATACCTGGTCCGCGATTGTCCGTAAACCGCTGGTCGTAGCCAGGAGGGTGGCATTCCCGATTCGGACCGGCTTCGTCTCGGCTTGGAAGTACAGGCAGGCGACGCGCTTCATTGCGATTTCTCAGGCGGTGAAGAGAGAATTGATCGTTGCGGGGATCCCAGCTTCCAAAATCGATGTGGTGTTCGACGGCGTTTCGATTCCGGAACGCGTCATTCCTTTTGAGAATCGTGATATTCCGCGGCTCGCATTGGGAACGTCCGACGCGATGAAGGGTTCGGACCTTGCCGCGGCCTCGGGCTTGGAATTGCAGTTCTCACACAATCTTGCCGATGATCTGGTTAGGACGAAAGTACTGGTCTACCTATCCCGAAATGAAGGCCTTGGCTCGGCGGCGCTGCTTGCGTCCGCTCACGCCGTGCCTGTCGTCGCCAGTTCTGTGGGTGGTTTAGTCGAGGCTGTCGAACACGACGTGACTGGGCTGTTGGTCGAAAACGATCCGGCGGCGATCGCCGCAGCGGTCCATCGGCTGGAAGCGGATCCCACTTGGGCGGCGCGATTGGGACAGCAAGGCCGCGAACGGATGCAAGTAATGTTTACCGTGGATCGAATGGTGGATGCGACGATTGCGTCCTATAGGAAGGCACTCGCATGAACGAAGAACAACTTTTCGCCCTATTCGCTTTCCTGTTTGGATTGCTGATCGGGAGCTTCCTGAACGTCTGCATCTTCCGGCTGCCCCGCGATATGTCTGTGGTTACGCCACGATCGCTCTGCCCGCAATGTGAAAAGACCATCGGTTGGTACGACAACATCCCGGTGCTCAGTTTCATTCTGTTGCGAGGAAAGTGTCGCGATTGCGGTGCCGCAATCCCCTGGCGATACCCTATCGTGGAATTGCTGACCGGAATCGCTTTCGGGCTTTCTGTGGGTTACTTTGGCGTCAATCTATTGGCCCTGAAGTATTGCCTGCTGTCGTCCATCTGCATCGCGCTCATCTTTTCCGATCTCGAAGAGCGTATCCTACCGGATGAGTTCACGCTGGGCGGCGCAGTGATCGGGCTGGTATTGGCTTGGTTCGTCCCTATGCAAGGCGGACTCGCATTCTTCTTCATGCGCAACACGGCCATCCCACAATTGGTTTCATTGGTGGAATCGGTGTTGGGCGTCCTTGTCTGCGCTGGATCACTCTGGTTGGTTGGCTATCTTTTTGAAAAGATACGTGACAAAGAGGGCCTTGGCTTCGGCGACGTCAAAATGATCGCGATGATCGGGGCGTTCTTGGGATTGCAGGGGGCGCTTCTCACGTTGATCATCAGTTCGATTGTCGGCAGTGTCGTCGGGCTGCTCTTCATCGCGATTACCGGCAAAAGTGCGTCCACCTACGAACTGCCATTCGGGACGTTCCTGGGGGCCGCCTGTCTCGCTGTGGCGGTATTTGGGGAAACCGTGGTCCGATTCTATTCCGCGATGGGAGCGTAGTTGTGAAAATCATCGCGCCGGTGATGAGACAGGTCCCGATCATGGATCCCGCCTACTGTGCGACCTTCTACCGTGACATTCTTGGATTTCAACTCATAGGATCCAAAGAAGGGCACTTCGGTCCCGTGCGACTGGTGTTCGAGCCTCCGGCGGAGGGCTTCTCCCATGAGGTCCTTTTCTTTCAAGTCGACAGCGTGGCGGAATGGCGGAACGCGATCCTCGCTCTAGGTGGCGAGCCAAGCTCGCTGAGTCGCGTGAACGGGATCAAGATGGAGGTGTTCGAGATACGGGATCCCGAGATCGAGATGAACACGCTGTGGTTTGGCGAATCGTTCGACTACCCGGTTCCAGCGGCGCCGAAGCCGCCCCAGTTACAGAAGGCCCTGCCAGAACTTCCTTGCGACGACGTGCGAAGGCGAGTGAGCACTATGTGAATGTCCTCGGCTTCAAAATCAACTACCAGCAGCAAGACTTAGGGCGTGATGTACCGGGACGAAGTGACAGTCCTGCTGAGCGCCCGGACGCCGCAGCATACGGGCATTGGGTCGTTTGAAGTCTACATTCAGGACGCCGATGCGCTCCATGCCGAACTGACGGGGAGTGGCGCGAATGTGCTGGGTCCGCCGGTGAGCCACCCATGGGGATTGCGCGACTTCCAGGTGCTCGATTGCGAGAACAATCGCATCACGTTCGCTCAGACCTTTGAATAGCTCTCTCCGAAGGGGTCAGGCTGGCCCTTCAATGAAAGGTTGCCCCGCGCCGCACCAATGGGATATGTTGAAGTCTCACCCCATGGCCTCCAAGCAGAAGCAACAGCTCAACAAGATCAGTTCACGAATCACTCAACCCAAATCGCAAGGCGCATCGCAGGCGATGCTCTACGCCACCGGCCTCCGCGAAGCCGACATGAACAAAGCCCAGGTCGGCATCGGCAGCATCTGGTTCGAAGGCAATCCGTGCAACATGCACTTGATGGACCTCGCCGGCAAGGTCAAAGAGGGCGTCGCCAAATCCGGCATGGTGCCAATGCGCTTCAACACCATCGGCGTCAGCGATGGCATTTCGATGGGAACCGATGGCATGAGCTATTCGCTGCAATCGCGCGATCTCATTGCCGACTCGATCGAAACGATCATGAGCGCGCAATGGTACGACGCCTTGGTGACGCTGCCAGGCTGTGACAAGAACATGCCCGGATGCCTCATGGCCATGGGCCGGCTCAATCGTCCGGCCATCATGGTCTACGGCGGCACCATCCGTGCCGGCTGTGGCAAAGACAAAGAAAAGCTCGATATCGTCAACGCCTTTCAGAGCTACGGCCAGTTCCTGATCGGCAACATCACTGAAAAGAAGCGCCAGGAAATTGTCCGCCACTCCTGCCCCGGAGCCGGTGCCTGCGGCGGTATGTACACCGCCAACACCATGGCTTCCGCAATTGAAGCACTCGGCATGAGCCTGCCTTATAGCTCATCTATCCCCGCCGAAGACCCGCTAAAGCACGACGAATGCGTCCGTGCCGGCGCCGCGATCAAAAAGCTCCTGGAACTCGACCTCAAGCCGCGCGACATCATGACCCGCGCTGCGTTCGAGAACGCGATGGTGGTCGTCTGCGCTACCGGTGGATCCACGAACGCCGTACTCCACCTCATCGCAATCGCGAAGTCTGTCGATATTCCACTCACCATCGATGACTTCCAGAAGACGAGCGACCGCGTGCCGCTGCTCGCCGACTTCAAGCCAAGCGGTAAATACGTTATGGAAGATCTCCAGGCCATTGGAGGCATGCCGGCTGTTATGAAGATGTTGCTCGCCGAAGGCTTGCTCGATGGATCCTGCATGACCGTCACGGGCAAGACGCTGGCTGAGAATCTGAAGAAGCTTCCTGGCCTGCCCAAGGGACAGCCGATTGTGCGCGCGATGAGCGATCCGATCAAGGCGTCGAGCCATCTGCAAATTCTGCGCGGTAACCTCGCCCCTGAAGGTGCGGTCGCCAAGATTACCGGCAAAGAGGGGTTGCGGTTTCAAGGTCCGGCACGCGTGTATGACTCCGAGGAGGCCATGCTAGCGGGTCTCGAACAGAAAGAGATCGGCAAAGGCGACGTGATCATCATCCGCTATGAGGGTCCGAAGGGCGGTCCTGGGATGCCGGAAATGCTCACCCCGACGTCCGCGATTATGGGTGCGGGCTTGGGCCAGGATGTCGCGCTCATCACCGATGGCCGTTTCTCGGGTGGTTCGCACGGCTTTATCGTCGGGCACGTCACACCCGAAGCGCAGGAGGGCGGCAACATCGCGCTCGTGCAGAATGGCGATATCGTCACCATCGACACCGAGAAGAACGAGATCGGCATGAAGGTCAGCGATAAGGATCTAAAGGCCCGCCGCAAGCTGTGGAAGATGCCCCCTTACAAGGCCACGCGCGGAACGCTCGCCAAATACATCCGGCTGGTCAAGAACGCCAGCCAGGGATGTGTGACGGACGAGGAATAAAGGCCTGGGTCGATGGCCGATCGTCTCTTTTTGTCGGTGTGGTTGCGGAATCCGAACCACGAGAACCAAATCTTCCGAATGGAACGCCTGCTGCGGGCGTTTCCATTCTCGAAGCTTACGCGAAGCGAGAGCGCTTTCCGGATACTGGCCGTGAATTTCAGCGAGCCTCCGATCGCAGAAACGTTGATCGCTGGGGTTCCGCAGCCGGACGCGATCGCGGTGTGGGCCAAGGAATTCCATGCCCACGATAGCGCCTTTCAGGTGGATTGTTTCTGGGATATCTGGAACTTCCAGAACGATGACTGGACGTTCGGTCCGGCACCGGTTTCAATCTATTCGTTTGCTGGGGACTTCGAACGCGACCAAAGCGAAGACTTCCGGATCGAGTTTGGCTTGGACACGCAGTTTCTTCCCGAGGGAGATACAGCGGCAGCCGGGGGCTTGCGCATGATTCAATCGAACATCCGGAGTCTGCTGAGCTTGGTGAAGGATGTCGACAGTAGGCTACCCGTGGAACGGCGGCTGCTTTGGAACGAATCCGGAGACAATTTCGCTGAATTGGTGCAGAGGAAACTGGCGGAAATCTCAACTGGCGACCAGGACATTCAGTAG
>CAZCPL010000206.1:0-1557 GCA_964500255.1 uncultured Solibacteraceae bacterium
GCGCGCACCGCAGTCTCAATGTTGCCGTGACCTGAAATGATGATCACTTCGGGGCGGCTCGACGATGGAATCTCTTCCATGCGTTGCAGAGCTTCGAGTCCATCCATGCCGCCCAGCCAAACATCGAGCAGCAGCACATCGTAAGTCTGCCTGCCGATTTCAGAAAAGCACTCTTCGGCGGTTTCGACTGCGGTGCACGAATAACCTTCGTCTTCGAGGACTCCGGTGAGTGACTCGCGGATGCCCGGCTCGTCATCGACAATCAGGATGCGTGTTTTCTTCATACGGTGCTGGCGGCCTCGACGGGTTCCAGTGTCACGGCCACCGGGATTTCAACGATGAAACGTGCGCCCAACGGGCGGTTGTTCTCGACGCGAATCGATGCATGGTGTTCGGAGAGAATGTGGTTGACGATGGCGAGTCCAAGGCCCGTGCCTCGCTCTTTGGTGGAAAAATAGGGCAAAAAGAGGCGTTCTTTGTCCTCGGGCGAAACGCCGTGCCCGCTGTCGGAAACCACCAGTTCCACGGTGTCACCAGCGGTGAGCCTTGTGGATACCAGCAGTTGCTTGACCAGTGAATCCTGCATCGCCTCCGCGGCATTATCCACGAGATTCACGATAACGCGCTTCATCTGTTCCGGATCCACGTTCACCGCCGGCAAGTCATCGGCGAGTTGGATGCGGCGTTCGATGCCCGAGAGGCGGCCTTCGAAAACAGCCAGTCCATTGCGGATGACGCCGTTGAGATCGGTGGCGGAAAGTTGCGCGGCTGGGAATCGCGCAAACTGCGAGAACTCGTCCGCCAGGTTTTTCACCGACTGTACTTCGCGAGCAATGATGACGGCGCATTCGCGCAGAATGCGCAGCGAGTCGGGTGTCGGGGCACCCTTGTCGATCTGCCGCACGATGCGGTCCGCGCAGAGTGAAATCGGCGTCAAAGGATTCTTCAGCTCGTGCGCAATGCGGCGAGCCACTTCATGCCAGGCTGCGGCTTTCTGCGCACGCAGCAGTTCGCTGGTGTCTTCGAGCACGATCACGAAACCGGAATTCAAACGTTCTTCCAGTGCTGCGACGGTCACCGCAAGATGCAAAACCTGCGACGCCGTGTAATATTCCACTTGGCTCGACGACGATCCCACACGGCGGGCGCGCTTCATCAGATACTTCAACTCCGCTGTGTCGTCGCGCGTAAAGAGATCTTCGAGTCGCGATGCGGCGGCGATGTCTTCTTTTGGAAAGATGTTCGAAAGAGCGTGATTGACGCGTTGGATGCGTCCGTCGGAATCGACGGAGATAACGCCTGTCGGAATGCTTTCGAGAATCGCTTCGGTGAAACGCCGCCGGCGCTCGAGCTCTTTGGAATTGGCCTCCAGTTCCTGCAGCATCTCATTGAAGCCGCGAACAAGAGTGGCCATCTCGTCAACGGCGCGCGTCTTGATGCGATGTTCCAAATTGCCTTTGCGAACCTCGGTGACCGCAGTCAGCAACGCAGCGATCGGAGCACTGAATTGGCGTTCGAGCATGAGTGCCACCCAGGTGGCGACGAACAGAATGAACA
>CAZCPL010000206.1:1567-10173 GCA_964500255.1 uncultured Solibacteraceae bacterium
CTGTTCAACCGGTCGCGTTGCGCGCGGATCTTGTCGTAGTCCCTGACATAGCCTTCAATCTCGGTCTGCTTTTGTTCCAGCAGCGGCGGTAGTTCGGCGGAAATCGTCACCGTGGCGCGTTCGGCGGTAAGTCCGGGGACGTCGGCGCGCGTCAGATAGCGCAACTCATCCGCCGTAAGTTTCGATCCGCCGCACAGCACAAATGACTTGGTATCGAGTTCTAAAGCCATCCGCGTGATACCGTTTTTGCGGCAGATATCGGTAAACTGTGCGGCGAAGCGATCCTTCTCATCGAGAAGCGGACTCTCAACGATCGCGCGAATCTGCGATAACGATGCGAGCCAATTCGCCTGTGCTTCGAGCTTGGCACGATGCTGTCGATCGAACGCCTGGCTTGCATCGATGAGGCTGAACTCAATATTTTCCGCAGGGCGTGAGAACCAGCGCCGCAGATTGATGTTCATCAGATTGTAGCTGAAAAAGACAAGAAAAACGGCGGGAATCAAGCTCAGTGCCAGTGCGCCAGCGACGAGCTTGGTGCGGATTCTCGATCCTTCGCGATTGGCGCGGCGTTCCCAAAAAAGCCTGACCACCGTACGCAGCAGCATGAAGCCGAGCGTCACGGTGAGGATATAGATGAGCGTCGAGACGGCCCAATAAACAAGCGTCTGCCCAGCGTCGGCCGGAGCAAGCGGGCCGAAGCTGAACGATCCCATCCAGACCAGAAAGCCGATCAGTACGGCGAGAACGACGAGTCCGGCGGCGATCCAGTAGCGATTCCGCATGTTCTCACATTAACGCGCTGTTGAGATGCTGTGCGAAGTTCGACCGGGCGACGACTTTGTCCGCGCCTGCGTCGAGCGCTTGCTTCTTGAGTTCCACCTGCACATGGGGAAAGAATGCCAGCACTTCAATGCCTGCGGTCTTCGCCGCTTGAATCATTGCGATGGGCTGCAGGGCGGAAGCATTGAGGTCGATGACGATGAGTTGCGCCGAGGCCGTTTGGATTTCGGCGATTGTGCGAACGGATTGCAGCGACCAACCCAAACGCTTCGCGGCATCCTGAATCTGCACGAGAAAGAACAGGTCTTCAACGACGGTGAGGAGTTGCGAGGCCATGTCCTTTGAGTAACACGCGCAAAAAAACGGCGGACGTGCATCCCGCCCCCGGGATCCACATCCGCCACTGCGATCAACTCATCAGGAGGAATTCTTTTGCGTTCACCGGCAAAACGGACCCGGTTCCCCGGCGTTTGCCGGAACGTCAGTTCGCGTTCGCGGTGCCGGAGCCCAGCACCAGACGGGTCTTCGTTCCGCCGATGCGAATTTCCGTGACCTGCTTGTCTTGCTGATAGCGAACCGCGGTCGTACCGAACTTCGCGTCAGAGGTCTCGACCCTGACGTCGGCTTCGATGATGCGCTTGCCATCCTTCACGAACATCTTGTTGTCGCGCAGTTCCAGGCGATACTCGCCTGCCTTCAGTTCCTGGCCCCCGATCACGGACGGCTGGAACAGCGTGATGAAATGCTTGTCGGCGGCGCTCGCAGCTGCAAGCGCGAGAGTGGCAAAGGTGATAACGATCTTCTTCATGGTAGGACGCTCCTTAGGACATTTATTACGGCTTCAGTTGGTAGCAGAGCCGGTTCGTTTGTCGAAGGCGGTCATGCTTGCCTTCACACAGCTATATACGGCGCAAGGGGTGAAATGTTCCGCGAAAAGGTGGAAAATACGAAGGTTTTTCTTTGTCAGGGACGGACAGTGTCCGAGTTCGGGACGCCGTGTTCGTTATCGAACGTCACGATGTTCGGCGATCAGATCCATCGCCATCCGCATCACCTTGGGTTCGTCGCCGAATCCATTGAGCCAATGCATTGCAGCATCTCGCCGAAACCACGTCCATTGACGCTTTGCGTAACGACGTGTTTGCATTTGCGTTACAGCAAGCGCGTCGGCTTCTGTACAAGCTCCGGAAAGATGATCGAGCATCTGTTTGTAACCGATCGATTCGAGCGCTTTGGACTGGGCCGTGTAGCCGCGTGCAAGCAAGACCGCCACTTCTTCTCTGAGACCGGAAGCGAACATCGTTTTGCAACGGAGGTTGATGCGCTCATAAAGAAGCGCACGGTCTGGCGATAGGCCGATCTTGAGAGTGCGGAACCCTTCGAGCGGTGCCTCGGTCATTCCAAACTGCGCGCTCATGGCTTGCTTGGATTGCAGGCAGACCTCTACCGCTCGAACCGCTTTTTGGACGTCACGCTCTTTGATGCGAATTGCCGACGGCGGATCGAATCGGCGCAACACCCGATGCAGAAATCCAGGGCGGCGGCCTTCTCGTTGCAACAATCCAGAGCGCAGATCCTCATCGCGAGCCGGACCCTCAAACAGACCTTCAAACAAGGCTCTCAGATAGAATCCAGTGCCACCACAGAGGATAGGGAGCTTGCCGCGATCTCGAATGTCGCACAAGATACGCTTAGTTTGTCGAGCAAATTCACCCGCGCTGAAAACCTGATTGGGCTCCAGCGCGTCCAATAGGTGATGAGGGATGCCGCGCCGTTCGGCGGTCGTGATCTTTGCCGTGCCGATGTTCATGTGCCGATAGATCTGGAGAGAATCGCAGTTCACAATCTCTCCGTCGAATGTTTCGGCGATGTGGACGGCCAATCCGCTCTTGCCGGAGCCTGTCGGTCCGGTGACGACGGCAAGTAAGGGCAAAGTTTCCAAACCTTATTGTAATGAGTGGGAATCGGAAGAGTATACTGAAGGCAACCGTCTATGAAATTGGTTATGCGTGTTCTGGCCGCCTCCGCGGTTTTTGCGTCTTCTCTTGTTTTGGCGCAGCAGCAAGCTCCAAAGCAACCCGCCCCTGGCGTGGGCAAGAAGATTGACAAAGGGCTTTCGTACTATCATTTTTCCCTCGGCCACTTGTATGCCGACCTCGCCAGCCAATTCAACAACCGCGGCGACTATCTGACCAAGGCGATAGACAACTTTCGCGCGGCGATGAAGGCGGACCCGTCGGCGACGTTTCTTGCGGAGGAACTATCCGATCTCTACATCCAATCGGGCCGTCTGCGCGAAGCCATGACCGACGCCGAGGCGGCACTTAAAGAGAATCCGAACGATCTCGCGTCGCGCCGCATCCTGGCGCGGATGTATTCACGCATGATCGGCGATCCGCAACAGAACCGCATCCGCGATGATATGGTCAAAAAGGCCATAGAGCAGTACCAGAAGATCTCCGAAGCTGAACCGCTCGATCTCGACACGCTGCTCATGTTGGGGCGCCTCTATAAGGTCTCGCAGAACTCCGTGGAAGCGGAAAAGGCCTATAAAAAAGTGCTCGCCGCCGAACCGGAAAACGAAGATGCGCTGACTGGTTTGGCTGTGGTGTATTCCGATCTAGGCGATAACAAGGCCGCCGCGGATATGCTGCGTAAAGTCTCAGATAAGAGTCCGAACGCGCGCAATCTCTTCCAACTCGCGAATGCCTACGAACAGATGCGCCAGTATTCGCTCGCCGCGCAGGCGCTGCGCAAGGCCCTCGATCTCAACCCGCCCAATGCCGGCGACTTCAAACGCGCCCTCGCGCAAGATCTGATGTTGGCTGAAAATCTCGATGACTCGCTCAAGACTTACAATGAACTCGTTGTTGATGAGCCCAACGACGTTCTGTCGTGGCTGCGCATATCGCAGATCCATCGCCAGCGCAAAGACTTCACCAAAGCGCGGGAAGCAGCGGCCAAAGCCAAGTCGATCGACGCGGCGAACATGGAGGTCCGCTTCAACGAGGTGTCGCTTCTTGAATCCGAAGGGCGGGTCGACGACGCGATCGTGGCGTTGAAAGAGATGGTGGAAACCACCAATCGCAAGACCTACAATCCGGCGGAAAAGGCCCAGCGCGTCGCGTTGCTTGAGCGTTTGGGTGTGCTCTATCGTTCGCACGATAAGACGCAGGATGCGGTGAACACCTTCCGCCAGATTGGCGAACTCGACCCAGATCTCGCGAATCGTTCCGCGGCTCAGGTGATCGAATCCTATCGCCAGGGGCGCGACTATGCGAAAGCGGAAAAGGAAGCGGAGGCCGCTTTTCAGAAGTTTCCGCAAGATCGCATGGTGCAATTGGTGCGCGCCAGCATCCTGGCCGATTCGGGCAAAAACAATGAAGCGATCGCCGCGGCAAAGAAGCTCTTCAACGGCAAGGATGATCGGGAAACCTATGTCACGCTCGCGCAGCTTTACGAAAAGGGCAAGAAATACGACGAGATGGGCAAGGCTCTCGACGAAGCCGACAAGCTTTCTGAGAGTAAAGATGACAAGGTCAACATCTCTTTCATGCGTGGCGCGATGTACGAGAAGCTGAAGAAGTTCGACAAGGCGGAAGCCGAGTTCCGCAAGGTGCTCAGCAACGATCCCGACAACACTTCGGCCTTAAACTACCTCGGGTACATGCTGGCCGATCGCAACGAGCACGTGCAGGAAGCCTACGAGATGATCAAGAAGGCTGTGGACAAGGAACCGAACAACGGTGCCTATCTGGACAGTCTCGGTTGGGCATACTTCCGCCTCGATAAGCTTACCGAAGCGGAGAAGTATTTGAAGCAGGCTTTGGAACAGACCAAGCGCGATCCCGCGGTTCACGATCACTTGGCGGAAGTCTATGCCAAGCAGGGCAGGACCAAAGACGCGATCATCCATTGGGAAATTTCGCTCAAAGAATGGGAAGCGGGCGCGCCTGCGGATCTCGATCCGGGCGAATACGCGAAGGTGCAGAAGAAGCTCGAGAAGGCTCGCGTCAAAGTCTCCTCAAAACCTTGAACCCCTTTCAGATACTAAACTCTCCTCCGGTTCCAGACTTGGTGTGCGGCATGAAGGTAGATCCTTCAAAAGCCGCAGCCAAGTTTGTTTATCACGAAAAAACCTATCATTTTTGCAGCCTAGGCTGCTTCGCGCGGTTCCGCAATGAGCCGCAGCGCTATCTCGATCCCGACAATTACAAAGCCGCTCCCGTCGTAGCCAAAGAGTACACGTGTCCGATGCATCCGGAGGTGATGGATACCAAGCTTTCGCCTTGCCCGCTGTGCGGAATGGCCCTGGAGCCTTTGACGGTTTCGTTGGATGAGGGTCCGGATCCGGAACTGGAAGACATGGCCAAGCGGTTCCGAGTGAGCCTATGGTTCGCGGTGCCGCTGTTCTTGATCGGGATGTCCGATCTGGTGGTGACTCCTGCCCACTGGATGCCTTGGGCGGGCTTGTTGCTGGCGACTCCGTTGGTCTTCTGGTGCGGCAAGCCCGTGCTCGAACGCGGCTGGGCATCGATCCAAAACGGCGCGCCCAATATGTTCACGCTGATTGCGATTGGCGTGGCTGCGGCGTATCTATTCAGCCTGACGGTGTTGCTGGTTCCGGGCGTGTTGCCGCATACGATGACTGGCCACGGTGGCATGCCGCCGGTCTATTTCGAAGCCGCGGGCGTGATCATTTCTCTAGTGCTGCTGGGGCAGGTATTGGAACTGCGAGCGCGCGGCCAGACGGCTTCTGCAATCAAAGCGCTGCTCGGTCTGGCTCCGATAAACGCGCGGTTGGTTGTCGGCAAGAAGGAAAGCGATGTACCGCTGGAATTGATCCGCGCGGGTGATCTGTTGCGAGTCCGCGAGGGTGAGAAGATCCCGGTGGATGGTGTGGTTCGCGAAGGCGCGAGTGCGGTGGATGAAGCGATGATCAGTGGCGAGCCTGTGCCGGTGGCGAAGTCGTTGGGCGACGCGCTCGTAGCAGGTACGATCAATGGATCCGGAGCGTTGTTGATGGAAGCGCAACGCGTGGGTTCGGAGACGCTGCTGGCGCAGATCGTGAAAATGGTGAGCGAGGCGCAGCGTTCGCGTGCACCGATCCAGCGGTTGGCCGATGTTGTCGCCGGCTGGTTTGTTCCTGCCGTTGTGCTGACTGCTGTGGCGAGCTTTGTGGCTTGGTATGTCTGGGGTCCGGAACCGCAGTTGAACTATGCAATCGTGAACGCCGTTGCTGTGCTGATCATCGCGTGCCCGTGTGCACTGGGCCTGGCAACGCCGATGTCGATCATGGTGGGCACCGGTCGTGGAGCGCAATCCGGCATCCTGATCAAAGACGCGGCATCGCTCGAGACACTGCACAGCATCGATACATTGGTCATCGACAAGACCGGGACGCTCACCGAGGGCAAGCCCGTAGTGACTGACGTGAGTGGCGATCGTAGCGCACTGCGCTTGGCCGCGAGCCTTGAGCGCGCGTCCGGACATCCTCTGGCTGCGGCGGTGGTCGCGGCGGCTGGCCTTGTGGACCTGCCTTTATCTATGGATGTCCAAACGGTACCGGGACAAGGGGTGACGGGAATGGTGGAAGATCGCAGGGTTGCTGTCGGCAACGATTCGCTGGTCGCGGCGTATCGATTCGCGGACGAGGCCAAACGCTTGCAGGGTGAAGGCAAGACTGTCTCGTTCATTAGCGTGGATGCGGAAACAGTGGCGATGATCGCCTTGGCGGATCCTGTGAAAACATCTGCTGCTTTAGCCGTTTCGTCGCTCAAAGCCCAAGGAATTCGTATTGTTCTATTGTCCGGCGACAACGAACGGGCTGCGCGGGCCGTGGGGGCGAAGCTAGGCATCGACGAGGTCATCGCTGGAGTGCTGCCCGCGGGCAAGGCGGAAGTGATCCGGCGGTTGAAGTCCGAAGGCCGACGCGTGGCAATGGCCGGTGATGGCGTGAACGATGCGCCGGCATTGGCTGAAGCGCATGTCGGTATTGCGATGGGAACTGGCACAGATGTCGCCATCGAAAGCGCAGGCGTGACGTTGTTGAAGGGCGATCTCGGTGGATTGACGAAAGCTCTGCGGCTGAGCCGCGAGACGATGCGGAACATTCGGCAGAATCTTTTCTTTGCGTTTTTCTACAATTTATTGGGAGTTCCGGTGGCGGCGGGCGTGCTGTATCCGGCGTTTGGATTGTTGTTGAGTCCGATGCTGGCGGCCGCCGCGATGACGTTTAGCTCGGTGACTGTCATCTCGAACGCGCTGCGTTTACGCGGCTTGAAGCTCTAACGCTACTTCACCAGCAGGCCCGCTTTTGCGAAGAACGCCAGGGTTTCCGCAGGAATTCCATCGCCCGATCTTGAGCCGTCGAGGCTGATCAGCAATGCGCGGTCTTCATCATCAAGTTCCACCAATGCGCCAAAGTAGTTCATGATCTCCTGATCTCCATCGCGCGCAAGGATCCGCGCTGGCTTCCATGCCATCGGATACTCGCCCGCTTCACTCACGATTTCCCGCGGGCCAGAGTACATTTCCAACACTGTATCCTCGCAGTCTTTTACTGTGGCTGGGCAAGAGGCTTCCGTCACAAACCACATCTTGTCGAACATCGGCTCACCGGCCACACGCCCAGCACGCACGATCGCCGCTTCATGAAAGCCCGGCAGCGCTTCCGCCGGACCTCTGCTGTCGCACAAGTACATCAGCCCTTCCGGCAGCGCCGCCTCGAACTCACTCACGCTGACTGCGTCAGAAATCTCCGCCAATGCATCGTGCAGCAGCAAGCCATCGTCGAACTCCGCCAGTTCCGGCACTTGCAATTTCGCCGCGTTCAGCCGCTCGAGGGGATCGTCAATCCGCAACATTTGCGCACGCCACGCACGAGATTCCTCATGAAAGCTTACAATTGCGATCCCCTGCGGCGAAAGCCGCTCGTCAATGAACCGCAGCAATGCGGCTCGCACCTCCGGAGGCGTCCACGAATAGAGCCCATGGGCCACGATGTAGTCGAACTCGCCAGCGGGACTCTCGCGAAAGTCCGCATGCACGAACCGTACATTCGCGATCTCGATCCTCGCGGCGAACGCCTGTGCATCGGCGATTGCTGAACCCGCGAGATCGACGCCAAGGCACGTAGCGCCAGATACCGTTGCTGCGATCCAAGCAAGATTGCGGCCTGCGCCACAGCCAATGTCGAGCACGCGTACAGAGCCCGGTGCATCGAGCCCATACTGCAATGCGATGCCGCCGAGAAAGTAAGGATGCGTGCGAGGTAGTGGTGCGCTCGGGTAAGCAATTCGATCGTAGTCGGTCACCTTCACAGCTTAGCCCGATCGCGGGAAAATAGAATCAATGGAACAGACCGCTTTTGTATTCCCAGGACAGGGATCGCAGTTTCCGGGCATGGGCAAGACGCTTGCCGACAACTTCGAGTGCGCCCGTCGAGTCTTCGAAGAGGCCGACGACGCGCTGGGATTCAAGATCTCGCAGTTGTGCTTTGAAGGTCCTGAGGATGCGCTGAAACTGACCGAAAACACCCAGCCAGCTTTGGTTACCGTATCTACCGCGGCGTTCGCGGTACTCAAAGAAAAAGGCATGACGCCCGCCTACGTCGCCGGCCACAGCCTAGGCGAATACTCAGCTCTGGTCGCCGCCGGATCGCTGGCGTTCGCCGATGCCGTGCGCATCGTGCGTAATCGTGGGCGCTACATGCAGGATGCCGTCCCGGCAGGAGTTGGTGCGATGGCCGCGTTGTTAAAGCTTCCTGAAGACAAGCTCGAAGGGATCCTCGCTGAGGCCGCGCAAGGCGAAGTCGTGTCGGC
>CAZCPL010000207.1:0-5569 GCA_964500255.1 uncultured Solibacteraceae bacterium
ACTCAACGACCTCCTGGGTGAGAAGGCGGGCGGTGAAGTCTGGGGACGTTTCACTGTTCACAACACGTCCGCCAATTCTGGGAATCCTCGACAGGGCAAAGCAGCTCGGCTCAAATTCGATTACCAATGGAGACCGTCCAAGCGGTCGAAGAACTAGCCGCATACGCCCGGCGGACACGCCGAGGCTTGCGAACGTAACGCCAGCCGCAATGCCGACGCGGCAGTTCACGCCTCGCGCAACCCAAACAGCAAACATCGACAATTTCCCAGCCATTCCTCGATCTGTCAAACAGAGTATCAGCCGTGCGGTTCGCCGGTGATTCTCGGCGGTTCGTCGGATCTTCATACCCCTCCCAGCTCCTTACCGCTATGCTGGACTCTGTAATGACACCCGCAATTGCAGTCCAGGGGCTCCAAAAACACTACGGCAACGTCCATGCTGTCTGCGGCATCGACTTCGAAGTCCAGCAAGGCGAGGTCTTCGGACTCCTCGGACCCAACGGTGCAGGCAAGACCACTACCGTCGAGATTCTCGAAGGTCTCCGCCAACGCACATCCGGCACTGTCAAGGTGCTCGGCTTCGACCCGGCCGTCAGCGTCCTCCAATTGAAAGACCGCATTGGCGTCTGCCTCCAGGCCACCAATCTGCCCGACCAGATTACAGTGCGCGAAGCCGTCGACCTCTTTGCCGCTTTCTACAGTCGCTCCGCCGATCCCAAACGCCTCCTCCAACGCCTCCAACTCTGGGAAAAGCGCGACGCCTACTACAAGACGCTCAGCGGTGGCCAAAAGCAACGCGTCGCGTTAGCTCTGGCTGTGGTCAACGAACCTCAACTCCTCTTTCTCGACGAGCCGACGACCGGGCTCGATCCACAGGTCCGCCTCGAGATCCATTCGTTGATCAAAGAACAGCGCGACGCCAAAACCTCGATCGTCCTCACCACGCACTACATCGAAGAGGCGGAGCAACTTTGCGACCGTGTTGCCATTATCGATCAAGGTAGGATCATAGAAATCGGAACACCGCGCGAAATTCAACAGCGCGTCCTCGGCGATTCGATGATTCAGTTGACCGTCACAACGCCGTTTCCGCCCGAGATCCCCAAGTTTGCCGACGAATCGCGTCGTGCGCTAGAAGGCTTGAGCCTGACCCTCCACTCGGGCAAGCCCGCACGCACACTGGTGGACGCTGTGAAATGGGTCGATGCCGCCGGGCTCGAGATCGGCGACGTCCGTCTGAAGCATCCCACTCTCGAAGATGTCTTCCTTGAACTGACCGGAAAGAAGCTGAGGGAATAAGTATGAAATCCTATATCGCCTACATTAAGCAAACTCTTCGTCTGACGTTTCGGGATAAAACGGTCCTGTTCTTTAATTATCTCTTCCCTCTGATCTTCTTCTTCATCTTTGGACAGCTCAATCATGCCGAACGCGGCGGCGCGGCGGCAGAGGTGGTGACGATGGTTCTGACCATCGGTATCCTCGGCGGTGGATTCTTCGGCGCGGGCATGCGCGCGGTAATGGATCGCGAAGCGAACATCCTTCGCCGCTTCAAAGTCGCCCCGATCACCCCCGGCCCCATCATTGCCTCCTCGCTCGTCGCCGGATTCGTCCACTACGTGCCCGTCGCCCTGATTGTCCTCTCTCTGGCGCACTTCATGTACGGCATGCCCGTGCCAGTGCGCTGGATCTCGCTGGCGATCTTCATCACGGTCGGCGTCATCGCCTTTCGCGCGTTCGGAGGCATCATCGCCGCGGTTTCGAACTCGGCTGCCGAAAGCAATATCATCATCCAGCTTCTTTATTTCCCAATGCTATTTCTGAGCGGCGCGACAATTCCAGTCTCCATCATGCCCGAATGGGTCCAGACTTTCTCGCAATTTTTGCCATCCACGCATCTCTACAACGGACTGAAAACCATCCTCGTCGCCAACGAAGGATTGCTGGAAAACTCCCTGCCCCTACTGGCGCTGTTGCTGACGACAGTCGTCGGGTCGTTTATCGCATTCAAGATCTTCCGTTGGGAAAAGGAAGAGGTGATCCCCGCCAGTTCCAAAGCTTGGATCGCGGCAGTCTTGTTGCCCTTCGTTGCCTTGGGTGTTTATCAAACGTTCAGCAAAGAGAATATCGCCAAAGCGAAGGTGCTCGATCGCCAATCGCGACGCGAACGCTCTCGCCTGTTCCGCGATGCCCGGATTGTCGTTGGCGATGGCACCGTCATTGAGCGAGGCAGCGTGCTGGTGCGCGATGGCAAAATCGAACGGATCTTTCCCGATCAATCGCCGGATGCCGATACCCTCAAGGCCGACCTCGTCGAGGCGGCGGGCAAGACCCTGCTGCCTGGATTGATCGATACCCATGTCCACCTCGGGGTGCCTGGCGGATACATGGATTATTCAAAACTCGATCCCAAAGAAATGCAGGATGTTTCGAAGCCTGTCGCCCGCGAAATGGCTGCGTATCTTTACTCTGGCGTTACCGCCGTACGCAGCGTTGGCGATTGGATCGATACCGTCGAAACCGTCCGCCAAAAGCTCGAATCCGGTGAAAAAGCCGGTGCGGAACTGTTCTATGTCGGCCCGATGTTCACAACCGAAGGCGGCCACGGAACCGAGTATTTCCGCGGCTTGCCGAAGGAGATCCGAGAGAAGGCCGAAGCGCAGATGTTGCGGCTTCCCAGGACGCGCGATGAAGCACGACAGCAGGTTCGAGAGCTTAAGAAACGCCGTGTCCACGCTGTGAAAGCCATTCTCGAAGCTGGATTTCCGGGCCGCCCCTTCAATCGCTTGAATACCGATATCTACATGGCTATCGCCGCGGAATGTCGCGCCCAAGGGCTACCCCTCGCCACTCACACAGGAAATCTTCAAGACATCGAAAATGCAATTTCCGCGGGATCTTCTTCGATCGAACATGGCGCTCTCGCGGAAATCATCCCGGACGAAATGCTGGCCAGAATGAAAGACAACAATATTGCCTATGCACCGACAATGACTGTCTACGATGCCATCGCAGCGGCCTCCAACGGGCAGACGGATATGTTCGATCGCTCGCTGGTGCAGCAAGTGGGTCCGACGGAGTTGCTTCGGACCAGTAAACAATGGATCCAAGGCGGCCGGAACGGTGACATGACCTCCGCAGCTCCCTATCTCAAAATGGCCGTCGAGAACTCGGCGAAGAACACATTCAATGCCTTCAAGGCCGGCGTGAAGATGGTCACCGGCTCCGACGCTGGAAATCCAGGAGTCGTGCATGGCCCGACGGTGCATCGCGAACTCCAACTGTGGGTGGCTGCCGGAGTGCCCGCCGGGGCAGCGCTGCAGGGCGCCACCGCGAACGCCGCAGCCTTGCTCGGCGCGGGGGCGCGGATGGGACGCATCCAGAAGGGCTTTGAAGCAACGCTTCTACTCGTCGACGGGAACCCGCTGCTGGATATCTCGTCCACCGAACGCATCTCTATGGTGCTGTTCAAAGGCGAACGCGTGAACCGCGGCGAATTGTTCGAAGCGGACAAGAAGAAGTAACTACAGCGCCGCAGGACCATCCAGGCTCCGCCACAAATACCAGCAGGCCACTGTTCGATACGGACGCCACTTCTGGGCAAGCGCCTCCATCTCCTTCGGTTTTGGAGGCGCATCCAAAGCATAGGCCCTCTGTATCGCGTTCCGGATCCCCAAATCCGCCACCGGCAGCACATCCGCACGCTCCAGCGCGAACATCAGCAGCATCTGCACGGTCCAGACACCAACGCCCTTGACTTGCGTCAAATGCGCGATCACGTCGTCGTCGCTCAAAGATGGAAGCCGCGAGAAATCCACCACGCCATCGCGGGTCTTTTCCGCGAGATCGCGCACATACGACGCCTTCTGTTGCGAAAGGCCCGCCGCTCGCATCATCTCGGGGTGGACATGCAACACGGCTTGCGGCGTCAGCGGATCGCACTTCGCGGCCTCCACGACCCGCCCGAAAATGGTCGAAGCGGCCTTGCCGCTCAACTGCTGGTAGACGATCGATCGCGTGAGGCTGTTGAAATCCGCTTCGCGCTGCTGCATTTTGCACGCACCAACCTGGTTGATGAGCGCTGCCATCACGGCGTCGGATCTCTTGAGGTGTTGCACGGCTTTTCGCATAGAAAGAAACGGATCGGAGCCCGTAGGCATCTATGCCTTCAGACATCTATCATAGTATCGAGAGTATGAAATCCCCGCTGTTATCCGCCGCCCTTGCGCTGGCCGTTGCTTTGCCGGTCTTCCCCCAGGACGACGTCATCAAAGTCGACGTCGATATCGTGAACATTCTATTCAACGTCCGCACGAAGAAAAATGGCATCGTCGGAACCCTCACCAAAGACGATTTCGAGATCTGGGAAGACGGCAAGAAGCAAGAGGTGAAGTTCTTCACTCGCGAATCCAATTTGCCACTCACCATCGGTATGCTCGTCGACGTGAGCATGAGCCAGGAGAATCTCATCGAGCAAGAAAAGGCCTCTTCGCTGCAGTTTTTTCAGCGCGTGTTGCGCAAAGAGGATCTGGCGTTTCTAATGAGCTTCGGATCCGAAGCCGAACTGCTGCAGGACTACACGAATTCCATGAAGCTTTTGCGCGCCGGGATGGACGCGATCCGGCTCAGTGGATCTGCGGGCGCAATGTCACCCACCGGATCGCCGGTGCCCACGGCTTCCACTCCGCGCGGCACGATTCTTTTTGATTCCGTTTTTCTCGCCTCCGCCGATCAATTGAAGTCTCAGGTGGGACGCAAGGTGATTATCCTGGTGACCGATGGCATGGACCAAGGCAGCCGCTACACGCGCGAACGTGCGATCGAAGCCGCACAGAAATCCGACGTGATTATTTATAGTATTTTCCACGCGGATTTTCGGCGCAATGGCTACTACTATCGCCCCTCGACCGCGGACCTCAGCCGGATGTCCGGGGATACAGGCGGCCGCGTCTTCGAAGCGGGCCGTAACGACTTGAATCAGATCTTCAAAGAGATCGAAGAAGATGTTCGCAGCCAGTATGCGGTCGGCTATACGCCATCGAATCCGAACAAAGACGGGTCATTCCGCAAGGTTGAGATCCGCGTGAAGAACAAAGACCTCAAGGTCTTTGCCCGCAAAGGCTACTACGCCAATCGCCCCGACTAGCCATGCCATTCGCTCAAATCGACGGGAACACTCGCATTTATTACAGGGTCGAAGGACTGCCCACCAAGCCGGTTCTGATCCTGTCCCACTCTCTCGGTGCGGATCACGGCATGTGGCTGCCCCAGGTTCCAGCGTTGCTCGATTACTTCCGAATCCTTCGCTACGACACTCGCGGCCACGGCGCTTCGGATGCCACCGATGGTGACTACACTCTCGATCAACTCGGCAACGATGTCCTCGCGCTAGCGGACGCTCTCGGCATTGAGAAGTTCGCCTTCTGCGGACTTTCGCTGGGAGGCATGACCGGCCAGTGGATCGCCGCCAACGCGCCTCAACGGGTGACGCATTCGGTGCTGGCGAATACGTCGCCGAAATTCCCGGATCCATCGATTATGGAGAATCGCCGGAAGACTGTTTTGTCGG
>CAZCPL010000207.1:5579-10158 GCA_964500255.1 uncultured Solibacteraceae bacterium
GTTATGGGGCGCTTTTTCTCGGAGGCAACACTGCGTTCAACGAACCCTCACGTCGAGACGTCGCGAGCCGTGCTCCTCGCCACGAATCCGAAGGGCTATGCAGGCTGTTGCGCCGCCGTTCGTGACCTCGATACCCGCGGGTTGCTGGCTCGCATCACCTCGCCAACATTGGTGATCGCGGGAACTGGCGATCAATCGACGCCTTGGGAAGGCCACGGGAGCGTCCTCGCCTCCGAGATTCCAGGCGCGAAATCGGTGCTGCTGGACACCGCCCACTTGTCGAACATCGAGCGACCGCAAGAGTTCACCGCCGCGTTAATGCGGTTTGTCGGCTAACAGCGCAGCAGCGTGACTTTTTACGCCGCATCTTCGAAGATATAGCTATGACACGCCGCCGGATTCTGTTTCGGGTTGCCTGGCAGACCATTTCCCGCCCCGTTCCCGGCTTGGGCGCCTTTTTTGACGCTGTTGCGCCGGAGGCGTCCACACGTCGGGCGGCTTTTGCCGAACTTAAGGCTGGCTGGCGCAACTCCTACGCGGCAATGCTGATCGAACTTGCCACGTTTGTCCGCCGTCCGGAGAGCGCAATCGACGGCGCGCCGAACACCGCCAGCACGATCCGGGAAGAGTTGCTTGGCTTCCTCGCCCGGCAGACGGGGCAAAGGCCAGAGCTGGACTTGCGGCGTTGGTACCGCTGGATCTGGTCGCTACCTTACGAACCGCACCCCGGCTACGCGGAGTTCAAAGGGGCGCTTTACTCCAACATCGATCCTCGCATGCGGGATTTCTTTCCATCGGGGCGGCCACTGCCGACGCGGATTCGGCTCGATCAAGTGCAGTGGGGCGGTGTTCCGGTAAACGGAATTCCTCCGCTGGTAAATCCGGCGATGCTGCCCGCACCCGAAGCGGGATACTTGAAGGATTCCAATGTTGTCTTCGGCGTGGTGAAGAACGGCGATGCCCGCGCCTATCCCAAGCGGATTTTGGCGTGGCATGAACTCGCGCGCGATACCGTGGGGGGCGAGTCACTGGCGATTGTGTACTGCACGCTGTGCGGTACGGTGATCCCGCATCGCGCGGGCGCACATGTGCTCGGCACGTCGGGGCTGCTTTACGAATCGAGTAAGCTGATGTTCGACGAAAGCACCAAGTCGCTTTGGTCGACATTGCAGGGCGAGCCGGTGATTGGCCCGCTGGCTCATTCGGGCATTCGTTTGGAATACGAAACGGTAGTGACCACCAGTTGGGGTGAGTGGCGGAGGCAGTATCCAGGGACGCGTGTCTTGGCGCTTGAAACGGGGCACCGGCGGGACTATAGCGAAGGTGCCGCCTACCGCGCCTACTTCGGAACCCAGGATCTGATGTTCGAGGTGTCGCGGCGCGACGCCCGCCTGGAGAACAAAGACGAGGTGCTGGTGGTGCGCTTGGCCGGGAAGCGTCCGCTGGCTGTAGCCATCAAGCGCTTGCGAAAGTCACCCGAATGGCGCTACACACATGAAGGCGCGGAAGTCTTAATCCGCACGGCACCTGGCGGCGCGAGCCTAGCGTGGGTGGACGGGAATCCGGTGGCCACGCACCAGGCCTTCTGGTTTGGATGGTTCACACAGTTCCCCGATACGGTGCTGGTGCCGTGACAAACGAATTGGCATGCCCGGTACTCAGGATTCTTTTGGAACCAGCCGGATCATACTCAAATTTACCGACATCTGCCGGTCATCGGTCGGAACCATCCATACAGGTGAGGCCTGAATCTCGATCTGGTATACATTCGCCTGCGGCACATCCGCTTCAAGAATAAACACGCCAGTGCGGTCGATCGTCCAGTTGCCGATCTCCTGCTCGTTCACCGCCACCTTCACTTTCCCAGGACTACCTTGTCCCAGGAACGTCTCCGTCGCCAAACCTCGCACACGCAGTTGCTGCGGGCCATCCTTCACGCGCTTCAATTCCGCCGTCGCGCGTGCGCCAATCCAGCGGTATTTATTTCCGTGGATCCCTTCGAGGTCATACCAGCCTTCACGCAAATGGGCGGTATGTCCTGGCAGCGAGAAATCGATAATATCGTCGCGATCGCCCGGATATAATTCCGCGCGCTCGACCGATGGCAGCAAATTATAGACGCCGCCTTCGTCTGGAGCCGAATACGAACACGACGTGCAGTGCAAGCCCTGATCCACGGGATCGCGCCGCAAGGCCTTGGTGCAGTCCGGGCAGCGGAAGTACGTCTCAAACTTCGCCGGATCGAAATCGGACGGAGCGGGAACGCCGGCCTTTTTGCAGAAAGCCGCCAGCGTGCCGCCCAGCATCCGTGCGGACAACCAATCCGAACCCCGCCGGTCAATCCTGCGGAACAAGGCCTTGGGGATGCTTTCGCCCCAGCCGCGCTCGGGCACGAACATCTGATACTCATGACCCGAGAAATGCTTGGCGACAAGTGCATGCCAGTCGCGAATCGTCATCCGATGGTTCTGACGGATGCCGAAGCTCTCTTCCTGATGGGCGCCGATCACGTCGCGCACGAGGTAGCCGAGCAGGCCCCAATCGGATAGCGTCCGTTCCCACGGCTTCATGTTTTCGTAATAGGGGCAGCGATAGAGACGCAGCGACAGTTTGCGCCGCATCGGTTCTTCGGCGAAAAAGAAGACGCCTCCCGGCGCGAGTACGCGCTTCACCTCCAGCAAAACCGCCTCGATATCCTGAAATTGCGACAGCATCTGGAACGCCATCACCAGTTTCATGGATCCGTCACGAAACGGCAGATTGAGCGCATCGCCCGCCAGCCGGATCGGGGCGCGCTCAAAGCTCCAATGCTGCTGCAGTTGAATGCCGTAGCGCAGCGAATCGGCGGAAATGTCAGAGGCGAAGCCTTGAGCGCCGTGCTCGTTCGCAAGCAGGTAGCTGGTGTGGCCGACATTCGCGCCAATTTCCAAAAATGGTGTTAATTCTCCTAGAAAACCGCGGTGGACGCGAAATACTTCGCCTCGCCGGATATTTTCAGCCTCATATTTTCCGATCGCACGCTCAGGTTCACCCAGCGAAGCGAAGTTGTGAAACTCCACCTCGGCGCGCTTGACTGAGAACGCCTGCGCTTTGCTGGTATCCGGAGGCGTTACCGTTGCCATACACCCTCTTTCATGGTGCGTGTTTCGCGCGCACCCTTCATCGTCAAATTCGCTGGCTTGCCCGGTTCGATTACGCTGCCCGCATCCAGAGGGGCAAGCGTCTGTTCCAAGCCGTTGATCACTTCGGAATCCTTCGGCAGCGGGACTTCAGCCTGCTCGCCTACCGCTTTGAACTTGCCGTCTTCCACGATCACGATCGAGTAGGGAATGGCAGGTTTTCCGCCGCCGGGTTCGAGCCGGGCGCCTGCGATGGCGATCTTCTTCGGTCCGTTGGATGTGTCTCCACAGCCAAGCAGTACCAACAACAATAGAGGGAAAAAACGTTTCATGCGACGAGTAATTTCTCCGGGGGCAGGCTGCGCAAATCAGGAATCAAAATATCTGGATCATGCGTGCTCAACTCAGCGGCATCCACCACACCGGTGCAGACCGCGATCGAACGCACACCGTTCGCCTTCGCGGCGCGGATGTCATTGGGATGATCGCCAATCAGCGACACCACGGTATCGCGATGCAGCCAGCCTCGCGATCGGGCCTCGCGCATGGCGATGCGAACGAGACCCGCGCGATCGTCGGCAAGTTCGGCGAAAGCACCGAATTGCAGGTAGCGTCGCAGTCCGGCGAGTTCCATTTTCTTCCACCCGATTTGCGTAAAGTTGCCTGTGACAAGCCCTGCCGGTACCTTCTTGCGATGCAGTTTCCACAGCAACATCTTCGCGCCGGGGCAGACTTTCTTCGACAGATCGGGCAAGCAAATCTCCGAGTAGTGGCGCTCGGAAAGGCGGATCATCTCCGGCATGGCTTCGCGAATCGCTCGCGGCTTCAGGCCTTTTACTTCAAGCATCTGCCGCAAGATGTCGCGATCCAACATGCCTTGGGTGGCAATGCCCTGGGACGTGACGTCGAGCCCTGTGGCACGCTTGGCTGCGACTTCGAGTGCTTGTCGATGTTGGGGTCCGGCTTTGCGGACGAGTGTGCCATCGATGTCGAAGAGCACCAGTGCGGAGGGCATGCGTTGCTACTAGGTTACCGCTTACGGGTCATTGTTCGCGGCGCGCGGCGAAGCGACAGATCCAGCAGAAGAGCCCTGCAAGTCCGCCGAGAAAGATCGCCCAGGTTTGCACGGCATAGAGAAACGGTTCGCGACCGAGGATGGAAAAGAGCGCGCCAACAACTGCGCCCAATGCCGCTCCCCACATGAGCCAGACCAGCGGACGCGCATCGCGATCCCAGGCCCCGGACTTGCGCGCGACGAAAGAAACGGCCCACAATCCTCCGCCGAAGAACAACCCGCCGAAGATCGCACCGGCGAGTCCTTGACCTCCGATGCCTCCGAGGACGGCACCGATCATTCCCGCGGCGACCGCCCAACCGGAGAGGTTTCCCATTCCCACCGGTTCCGGCGCGGGGCCGCCACCACCGCCGCCTATGGGGCGATTGCGGATCTCGTCGTTGCT
>CAZCPL010000208.1:0-10155 GCA_964500255.1 uncultured Solibacteraceae bacterium
GCGCTGGTGTGGTGACAGGCTTAGCGAAGGTCGAGGGGCGCTTTGCGGTGATCGTGGCGAACGATGCGACGGTGAAGGCCGGATCCTGGTGGCCGGAAACGATCACCAAGATTCTGCGTGCGCAAGAGATCGCCATGCGCAACCGCTTACCGATTGTGTATCTCGTCGATTCGGCTGGAGTGAACCTGCCCTATCAGGACGGTATCTTTCCCGGCCAGTATGGCGCGGGCCGGATCTTCTACTACAACTCGCTGATGCGACGCGTGCTGCGCGTGCCGCAGATCGCCGCAGTGATGGGGCCGTGCATTGCGGGCGGGGCATATTTGCCGGCTCTGAGTGATTGCATCATCATGGTCCGCGGAACTTCGTTCATGGGGTTGGGAGGTCCGAATCTGGTGAAAGGCGCGGTCGGGCAGGTGACCGACGGCGAGACGCTGGGCGGCGCGTCGATGCACACGCGTGTGAGCGGAGTCGCGCACTATCAGGCGGCCGACGACGCGGATTGTTTGGAGATGATCCGTCGGCGGTTTCGCGATTTTCCTCCAGCCGCGGCGGCGTTGAAAGGCGAAGCTCCGACAAAGTCTGCCGAAGGACTCTACGATTTGATGCCCGCCGATCATCGCCAGCCCTACGACACGGCCGAGGTGATCGCGCGGTTATTCGACGCATCCGATTTTCTCGAGTTCCAGCCCGAGCACGCTCCTGAAATGCTGTGCGCGCATGCGCGATTGAATGGACGTCCCGTTGGAGTGATCGCGAATCGCCGCGGATTTCTGAAGACATCGGCGGGGCCGCGGATTGGCGGCATTGTCTATACCGAGTCGGCCCGCAAGGTCGCATACTTTGTCGAGGCTGCCGATCGGCAGGGGCTTCCGTTGATTTACTTGCAGGATGTCTCGGGGTTTATGGTCGGCGTCGATTCCGAGGCTGAGGGCATCATTCGCGCGGGTGCCGAGATGGTGGAAAGCATGGCTTGTGCGACCGTGCCCAAGATCATTCTGGTGCTCAATCACGCGAGTGGTGCGGGATATTACGCGATGGCGGGACAGGGCTTCGATCCGCATTTTGCGTTCAGTTGGCCGACGGCGCGGATCGGCGTGATGGAAGGCGATTCGGCGGTGATGGCTGTGTTTGGGCCCGAGTTGGACCGGTTGAAGAAGGCTGGTGAGGCGGTTCCGGCGGATTTGCAGGCGCGCATCGATCAGACTCGGGCGGATTATGACAAGTGGCTCGATGCGAAGTTCGCTGCGGCGCGCGGACATTGCGATGCGATTCTCGATCCACTGCAGACGCGCAGGGCATTGAGCTTCGCGCTGGAAGCGTGTTGCGTGGTGAATCCAAGAAAGCATTTGGCGATATGAGTGTTTTGGTCCGTTTGGAAGATGGTGTGCTGCGACTGACCTTGAGCGAGCCGGTTTTCAACGCTTCGATGGGTGCGGAGTTACTTCGCGAGCTGCATCGCACCGATGTGCAGTGCTTTTTGATTGATGGCGTCGATCCGATGTTTTGTTCTGGCGGTGTTGAAGGACTCTCGGTGGAGATCTTTCAGTTCCGCGAATGGATCACGAAACCTGTGGTCTGCGCGGTGCAGGGTGCTGCTCTGGGCGCCGGTTTGGCACTGGTTGCGAACGCCCACGTTGCGGTGGTGGCCCAGGGTACAAGTTTCGGATGCACCGAGATTCGCACCGGTGACTGGCCTGTTGGCTTTGCGGCCATCTGCAAGGCGATCGGCGACCGTAGAGCTTTGGAGATGGCGATGAGCGGGCGTGTGTTCGGTGCGCCAGAGGCCCTGCAAATGGGCCTGGTTCACGAGATCGCGCCTGCGTTTGAGTACGACGATCGGGCGGAAGCGATTGCTCGGCATTTGGCTTCGCAACCGCTGGCCGGGCGCTTGCCTGTCAGCGGATCGTAACCGTACTGCCGCCTGGAGATTTCGATACTTCGATGCGCGCGGGCAGGCGTTCGGCGAGTTCGCTGACGTGTGAAACGACGCCGATCATGCGTCCGTCGACCTGCAGCATTTCAATGGCGTCCAAAACAATTTGCATGGTTTCTGTATCGAGGGTCGAGAAGCCTTCGTCGAGGAACAGCGAGTCGAGTTGGATACTCTCGCGGTTGGTGGCGAAATCCGGCAGGCTCTTTGAGAGAGCGAGTGCGAGTGATAACGAGGCGAGAAAGGATTCGCCACCGCTGAGCGTGTTCACGGAGCGCTTGTCGTCGGCATTCCAATGGTCGACGACGAGAAACTCGTCACCTGCGGTCGCGAAGGAATATCGACCCGTGCTGAGGTGCTTTAGCTGCTTTGTCCCTTCCGCAGCCAGCCTGCGGATGGTCTGTGCTAAAACAAAGGTCTGAAAACGGTTCTGTTCGAGATGCCCGGCGAGCTTGCGTGAGAGTTCGGATTTGCGTTGCAATTCGCGGATCTCGGCCTGCTTTTCTTCCGATTCTTTGAGCAAACGCTGGGTGCGTTCGATGGCGGCTTCGGTTTCCGCCGCGAGCTTGTGCTGGGCGTGGATCTCAGCGTTGAAACGCCTGCGTTCGGATTCGAGATCGCGTTGCGCGAGTTCTCCGAGTTGTCGTTCGAGCTCTTTGAGAGCGTCACCGGCTTCGGCCGCTGCGATCTGTTGTTCCAAAGTTTCCAGCTTTTGGCGCAGGAGCCTCATCGCGGTGTCGGATTGCGTGAGCTTGTCCTTGGCTTGCTCGGCGAGCTTGCGGGTTGTTGTGGCCTGTGCTTCGAGTTTTCGCGCTTCAGAACGCGCCGCTTCGACTTCTGTAGCCCGTGTAAGCAGCGACTGCGGATCCTCATCCTGAAGGTCGGGCAAGGCGGATGCGCCAGTCTTGATCTGCGCTTCGAGCAAACGGATCTGCGTCGTCCGCGCGTTGAACTGCGCCTGTGCCGTATCGTGGGCCTTTCTCGCTCGCGCCAACACGTCGCGTGCGGCTTCGACCGTTGCGTTGGGCTTCGACTGCGGCACGAGCAGCACCATCTGTTCGCAGACAGGACACTCATCGCCGGCGTGCAGGTGCTTGCGAAGCTCTAGTGCGGATCCCTCTTGAATTGCCTGCTCTACGCCCTGCTGCGCCTGCGTGAGTGCGGCAGCGCTATCGTCTACGCGAGCTTTGATTTCGCCAAAGTCTTGCGCGAGCTTGGCGAGCATTTCACGCTGTTGTTGGATTTCCGCGCGTCTTGTCGCAGCTTTCACAAGATCTTGCGCTTGCTTACGGAGTAGATCCGCTGAGCCGGCGGATTCGAGTTCCTCGGCTTTCTGTCGAGCGGCGGAGGACTGCTCTTCAGTGGATTGCGCCTGTGCGAACGCGTTCTGTAATGCGGCGGCGAGATCTTTGCGAAGAGCCTCGATTGGCGCCGCCTGCGTTTGTGCGGTTTGCCGTTCGACGATGAGACGTTTGATCTCGCTCACGCGCTGCTGCATCGGATAGGCGGCATTGACGCGATCCAGATCCTGTTGGGCTGTCGCGACAGAAGCCTGCAACGCAGTGAGGCGAGCCTCGAGATCGACAATGCTTTGCTGGGAAAGGCCAGAGAGTTGGCGCGAGATGTGATCTTCAAGGATCTTTGCTTTGTCGCTCAGTTGATTCGCGGATTGATTGGCCCGTTGCATCATTCGGGCGTATATGTCGAGCCCGAGGAGTTCGATCAGGATCTCGCGACGCTTCGATGCCTCGCCACGAAGGAACTTATCGAACTCTCCCTGCGGCAGCACAACGGTCTTGGTGAAGCCGTCGTAGTCGAGACCGAGAAGCGCGCGGATTTGCGAGTCCATTGCGCTCGATTTGTCGGCGAGAGTTTCCCAATCTTCGCCATTCTGACGGTCCAGGCGCTGCTTGCCAGCGCCTTTGCGTTTCACCTGTCGAAACGCCCGGTATCGCTGGCCACCGGCACGGAATTCGAAGAGGATCTTCATTTCCGCAGCGCCTTGTGAGATGAGATCGGTGGTGCCGCGGGCGATGCGTGGAGTACGCCCGTAGAGGGCGAAGAGGATGCTGTCGATCAGCGATGTTTTGCCTGCCCCAGTGGCTCCGGTGATCGCGAAAAGATCGAGCTTCGAGAAGTCGACGACGGTGTTATAGCGAAAGCTTGTGAATCCTTCAAGTTCGAGTAGCGCGGGTCTCATTGCGGATCCCTTCATGGAGTTCGCGGAAGAGCGCGATCATTTCTTCTGGCGGTTCGGACTTCTGCGATGTCTTGAAGTATTCGGCGAACAGATCGGCAGGTCCCATGGTTTCCAAAGAAGCTAGCGGTGTTTCTGTTGCTACCTCGCGGGCTTCGACGCGGATGTCGATGGCGTTGGGCAAAAACTCGCGGACTTGTGCCGAGATACCCGCTTCGAGCGTTGTTGTTTCCACGGTGACGCGCAGGTAGTCGTGGCCGAATTCGGCGGCGCGTGCTTTGAGCGATTCGACCGTGCCGCGCGCATCCTGCAGGCAGCGGCCTTTGGTTAAAGGGACGCTTTCTACGTACGCGGGTTTGCCGGGATGCGCGTCGATGATGACGACTCGCTTGACCTGCGAGGCCTCGCCGAAATCCAATTGCAGCGTGGATCCGGCATAGTGAGTGGGCGACGGCGCGGCGATCCGTTGCGGTCGATGCAGATGTCCTAGGGCGATGTAGTGAGCGGAGGCGGGGAAGAAAGCGGCGCTCACGGCGAAGGGCGCAGACGTGTGGATGGCGCGTTCGCTGGCCGTCGTGTCGGCACCTTGCACGAACAGGTGTGCGGCAAGAATGTTGATGGCGTCGGGTTTGAAGTGGCCTCCGAAGGCGTTGCAGAAGCCACCGGCGACTTCGGCGTACTCGCCATACCATTTATCCTCGGGCAACATCATCTTGGCGGTGTCGATGAGAAGGCGATCCGGGATCCAGGGCAGCGCTGCGATCACGGCTTTCTCTCCGTTGTGTTGCAGTTCGATCACGCCGCCATCGTCGGGTGCTGCGGGTTCGTGGCGGATGTAGATTCGCAGAGGATCAAGCAGGCTGCGCAGCGCTTCGAGGCGTTTCGGGTGATCGTGGTTGCCGCCCACGACGACGGCTCCGATCTGCTTTTCGACCAATGAAGCGAAGAAACCGAAGACGGCTTGTTCGGCGTCCGCTGGTGGGGCGGGGGAGTCGAAAAGATCGCCGGTGACGAGTACGAAGTCAATGCGTTGCTGCACTGCGATATCTAGGATTTCGTTGAGCACATCGCGCTGTTCGCCGATGCGAGAGCGTCCACGGAGTTGCTTGCCGACATGCCAATCGGCGGTATGCAGGAACCTCATATCTTCTTCTTTCGCAACGCGTTGAAGGCGTCGTCGCCGGACGTCTTGGCGACCTCCGATGGCCGAGTCGCCCACGACGGAAAGGGGAATCGAGCGAGCAATGGTAACGGGATCTCCGGCTGCGAAACGATGATGGTTCCGGGCTTCAGGATGCCAGCGCGAGCGCGACTTACTTGTGGCAAGAAGGCGTATTCGTTGTGTTGCGCCTCAGCAAGGTCGAGGCGTCCCACGACGCGGAAAGCCGAGTTCCCAACAACGCGGCGCTCGATTTGACTGGCCGTCTGCTGCGCGCCGATGAGGATGATGCCGAGGCTGCGGCCGCGTTCGGCCATGTCGAGAATCACTTCTTTGATTGGACTCGACCCCTCGCGAGGCGCGTATTTGTTGAGTTCGTCGAGCACAACGAAGACCAGGGGACGCGAACTTCCTGTTGCTTCCTTTTCTTCGAACATGCGCTTCAAAACGACGCCGATCACGAATCGCTTTGCGCGGTCGTGCAGGTTGTGGATGTCGATCACGGATACTTGGGCGCGCGACCAATCGATGCGGTGGCGGTCAGGTTGGGCGACGTTGCCGCGGATGAGATGTCCCACTCGATGGGTTGCCGATTCGAGGCGGCGGACAAAGCTCGACACGGTTCCTGGCGCGAAGCTGTGCGCCCACATGGAGAGGCTGTTCTTGATCTGCATGACAACTTCGGGAAAATCGTCTAGTCCGCGGAATTCCTGCCAGTTGGCGGCGAGTTCGGCTTCGACGCGTTCCACCAAGGCGCTTAGGTGAGAGGTTTCATCGTCGGCATCGGCAAACAGAAATCGCAGGTAGCGGCCCTTGCAGAATTCCTCGATCGTCCAGCAGTAGCCAATGACGCTCTCTTTGCGGGTTTGGGTATCGGGTAGCAGGACGTCGAGTCCCTTTTGTACCGGTGCATAGAGCGCAACATTCTCGAAGGCACCGACAGGAAGGCCGAGCTTTTCATAGGTTTTGTGCGCCTCGGGAGGCAGGGCGACGTTTGGCTTGTCGAGGTAGAGGAGATCCTCACCCTTGACGTTGAAGATGATCGCCTTGGTGTTGATGACGTCGCTTCCGAGAAGGTCGGAATTGAAGATGCCGTAGAGCAAAAACGTGGCGTAGGTGGTTTTGGTGGCGACGCCGGATACACCGGAGATGTTGATGTGCGCTCCGCGTGTGCCGTCGAGGAACTCGAAGTTGCCGTGGATGATTTCGCCGTCGCGCGACAGGCCCAGCGGGAAGCGCTTCTTCATGGAATCGAAGAAGAGCGCCTGATCGCGATCGGCACCTTCGGCGCGATAGACGGCTTGGCCTGGCAGCGGCGGCACGAAGATCTCCGGTTCGACGCGCGTCACCGTGATGTGGGCCTTGATCGAATGCGACAGCGGCAGGATGCCTTGTGCCGCAAGAAAGACGTCGCTCTCAAACTTTGCGCCTTCGTGGCGCGCCACCATTTGATCGACGATGCCGTAGATAGAAACAATCTGATCGCTGCTGGGGATGGCGCGACACACCATCAGCACGTCGTCCAACTGCACGAGTTGATCTGGTTGAACGGCGATCCAGAAATTGAGGGGTTCTGCATCGGCGGTTCCGAGAACTTTGCCGACTTCTGTTCGTGTCATTGAGAACTCAATCTCCGTTCGATGGCTCTGCGGACAAGCAAGGCGTCGCCCATCTGGCGGTGCATTTCAGATTCGAGCGCCCCGATAGGGACGAGGTTCTGTGGGGCTCTGGGGTCGCGTGCGGAGGTGGAGGCGAAGCGCGGCAGTTCGAGCGCTGAGAAGTCCGCGAGCCTCACTGCGGCGTCAACACCGAGCGCGACACGCACCTCCAGACGCAAGATGCTGGACATCGCATGATCGATCCGTCGCACGGGTGCGAGCCGCAGATACCAGGAGTAACGCTCGTGTTTCGGATCGGGAATATGAAACAGCGGCGTGCGCTGGCCGGGTTCGAGTCTTGAAACCAATCCGAAGTGTAGCGGATCGAGATAGGGCTGCTGGATCTTTTTCACAACGCCGACCATCGATTCACAACTGCTGGAAAAGTAAGTGAGCGGGCCATCGACGAAGACGCAGGAGCCTTCTTGAAGAAGCGTCTGGCCGAGTTTGGCCTCGTTTTCGCGCATGAGGTATTGGAGTTTGCCAAGGACATCCTGCGGGCTTTCGGCTCGCGTGGCGAAGCCTTCATACTGAAATCCGACGCAGCCGATATCGATCGTTGGGTTTTCGACAAGGCCTCCGCCGAGGATGAGCAAGCGCTTGATGTCGATTGCACGGATCGTGGCCTTGGTGCCCTCTGACTCAACGCATCCCGCGGCAGTAGTTCCGAAGAGGCCGTGGACGGTGTCGCCTTTCTGGGTTTGTACCAGAATGCGCGCGTCGATGCGGCGTGCTCCATCGAGAAAGAAGATCTTGCCAAAGAGCCGTTGTTGCGGGTTGGCGATAGCTTGCCAGACGGAAGTCTCGATGGTTGTGTCGACGGGGCCATCGTAGAGCGCCGGGTCGAGGGCGACGGGCGGGTCAAAATCCGGCGGCCAAGGATCGAGAAACATCTTCATCGCTTCTTCCTTGCGGACCTCACGATGACGGGCGGCACTCTTACCGAAGGTTCGAGGCGGTCGAGAAAGTCGTCCATCGCGAAGTAGTGGTCGATGTGATCCGTTGCGGAATTGCCCGCGAAACCGAGTACTTGAAATCCACCTTTGCCTGCGCGGCTCAGTTGTTGCATGCCGATTGCGCCCCATTGCAGGATCGGTGTCCTGCGAAGCCCGAGCTCCTTCAAAATGTAGGAAGCGGTTTCGGTGCTGCTCGAGTAGGTGCCTGGGTAGACTTCGGAATGGGTGATGAGAAAGTGCTTCTTTCCGGCGATGGCTTCGCGCGCAAAGTCTACGAAAGGCGTGAGGTCCTGCTTTTCTTCGCCGTACGTGGCGTGCATGGAATCCACCAGCAAGACTCCATCGATGCGTTGGCGATTTGCGGGATCGCGAAGGATCTCGCGCACGCCGCCATAGCCTGCGCTGAATGCGGAAAGCAGCACATGCTTGAACGTGAGCCTGGATAGCTTCTCGATTCCAGCGACAAAGGTTGCGAACCTGCCGGGGTTCAGAAATATGTCGCGATAGACATCCGAGCCGCCATCGGCGAGCAGCGTCACGACGGCCGCACCCGGATACTTCTTACGCACCACCCATTCCGGCAACCACGAAGGCCCGTGGAAATGGATCACCAGATGGGTTGCCTTGCGATCGGGCAGGAGCAACATTGTGGAGGCATCCATGCGCACACGCTGGCCGGCTGCCTGCACTTCTCGCGGACGCCGATGCTCCCGCGTGTCGTCCTGCATTGGCGATGGATTCTGGGGTAACTGAATGGCGTTCGCTACGTGGATAGATAATGAGAGCAGGAAGATGAGAGCGCGCATCATTCTCTACATTACTGGACTTTGGCTGGTTTCTATGAGGCCGATCTGCGCCCAGTTTCAGGTGCAGCCGAGTACCAGCGCTTTCACTCAAATCAGTAAGTTCTTCAACGACGAATACGGCAGGAAGACCGACAAGCCTTTGGCATGCCGCGTGGAATCGATTCGTCCGCGCGTGGCGTTTAGTTTCCGCTTCTTTACGGGCTTCATGGCGACGGTTCCGGCGAAGCAGTTTACCGGCAAGACGAATGGTCTCGTGATGCTGATGCGTGTGACGCCGCAACGGGCGGATCCCAAGTATTTCGCCTATTCGGTGGAATTGCCGCCGATTCCCGACAATCCGGGGAAGACGGATTTCGAGTTCAGCGGCGGTGTTTATGTGGGCGAGGGAGAGTACAAAGTCGACTTTGCGTTGAATGATCGTAGCGATCGACTCTGTGGCAAATCATGGACGGTGAAGGCGGGCGATCGGAGGATCCCACTGCAACAGGCTGCGAATACAGTTGCTGCGATTGGTTTGGAGTCGTGGAAGGGGATGGCGAAGCAGGATGTGCACAGCCAAGTGACGGTGTTCGTGCATGCGATCCCTCTGTACTATCGCCGCTACGTCACGAAGCTGAACGCGTTCGACCGGTTGACGCTGTTGGGCAGTCTTACGTCGTTACTCGATCAGTCGAAGTTCTCTAGTGCGCGCGTTGTGGTGTTCGATCTGATGGGCAAGCGGGTGTTGTTCAAGCAGGATGGTTTCGATCCGGCTGGATACAAACGGCTGGTAAACAAGTTGGACACGATCAGTTACGGAACGATCGATTACAAGGTTTTGCGCGACGGACCGACCGATCGGACGATGGTGGATCGAATGATGCGTGAGGAATTGAAGGAAGCGAATCCCTCGGATGCGATTGTGTTTTTGGGTGCGGAGGGGCGTCCAGCACCTAAGCTTTCGGCTGACGATGTGCCGTTTGTAGCGGACCTGCCCGCGATGTTCTATATGGGATTTATCCGGTTTCCTGTGCCGATGGAAGATGCGATGTTCCGGCTCGTGAAGTCCGCTAAGGGAAAGACGGTGATGGTGATGCGTCCGGTGGATCTGGCGAATGGGATCAAATCGTTGATGCAGACGGCGACGGCTCCTGCTAGCAATTAGCGAGCGGTCAGTAGTGAAACGGCAGGCGAGAATTCCGATCTGAACTTGGTAAACCATCCGATGCCCGTCTAGCGTACGAACCTTTCCGCCAAGCTGACGATCTTGGAAGGCGGAACATCGGCATTGGTCAGCATAGAAGAGCAAAACGACATCCGCACGAACACTTTTGCCAGCTAAACCAGTGCCTTCGTGACCACCTCACCGTGGACGTCGGTCAAGCGGAAGTGCCGCCCCTGGAACTTGTACGTCAGCCGTTTGTGATCGACGCCCATACACTGCAGGATCGTTGCCTGCATGTCGTG